>NZ_JBQSWB010000003.1:0-325444 GCF_052446295.1 Brachybacterium sp. AOP43-C2-M15 | reverse complement strand
CCCGGAACCCCCCGCCCACCGAACCGGGGACAGGGCGCACCCGGGACAGGGCGCACCCGGGACAGGGACGGGGAACGATCAGCGGCGCGGCGTCGTCGTCTCCCCCGGGGCGAGCGCCCCGACCACGGGGTGCGGCACGTACGGGGCCTCGAGCGTCTCGAGCTCCTCGCCGGTCAGCTCGAGGTCCAGGGCGCCGAGCGCGGCATCGAGGTGGGAGCTCTTCGTCGCCCCGATGATCGGGGAGACCACGGGGTCCTGTGCGAGCAGCCAGGCCAGAGCCACGTGCACCCGTTGCACGCCGCGCTGCTCAGCGATCGTGGCGACCTTCTCGACGATCGCTCGGTCCGTCTGCTCGGTGGCGTCGTACTTGGTCCTCGCGGTGGCGTCGGTGCGGGCGCGCTCGGTGTCCGCGTCCCAGTCGCGGGTGAGCCTGCCCGCGGCGAGCGGACTGTACGGCGTCGAGGCGACGCCCAGCTCGCGCAGCAGCGGCATCATCTCCCGCTCCTCCTCGCGGTAGAGGAGGTTGTGGTGGTTCTGCATGGAGACGAACTTCGTCCAGCCGTTCGTCTCGGCGACGTGCTGGGCCTGCAGGAACTGCCAGGCGAACATCGCCGAGGCGCCGATGTGGCGCACCTTCCCGGAGCGCACCACGTCGTCCAGCGCCCGCATGGTCTCCTCGATCGGGACGGTGTGGTCCCAGCGGTGGATGATGTACAGGTCGATGTAGTCGGTGCCGAGCCGTTCGAGGCTCTTGTCGACCTCGGAGAGGATCGCCTTGCGGGAGAGACCGGCCCCGTTCGGCCCCTCGTGCATCCGTCCGTGCACCTTCGTGGCCAGCACGATCTCGTCCCGGTTCGCGTAGTCCGCGAGCGCCTTCCCCACGATCTCCTCGCTGCGACCGAGCGAGTAGACGTTCGCGGTGTCGAAGAAGTTGATGCCCTGGTCCAGGGCGTGCCGGATGACAGGTCTCGCGGCGTCCTCCTCGAGGACCCACGGGTGGATCCATCGCGCGGGGTCGCCGAACCCCATCGTGCCCAGGCACAGTCGGGAGACCTCCAGGCCGGTGCGTCCCAGCTTCACGTACTCCATCGGATGCTCCTTCTCGTGACGGCTGCCGGGCGCTGTCCGCCCGGGTCCCATCCTCCCCCGACGCCCCGCGATGAGGGAGGTTCTGCCAGGGAACCCTTTCCCGCGCGCGCCTCGCGACCGCCGTGGCATCCTGACCGCGACCTCTCCCGTGCACGTTCCCCGGAAGGACGACCCCGATGACCGCTCACCGCGACCTCGCGACCCCGCTGGGCCGTGCGCGGATGCTGTTCGCGATGCTGTCCGCACCGAAGCTGCGCCGCGCCCTCGGCGACCTCCTCACCGGTGCGGGACCGGCGGAGGACCCGTCGGTGCACGGCCCGCTCTCCCGCCTCGACTGGCTCGGCGAGGAGGGCGAGGTGGACGTCGAGGCGCTGCGGGACACCACCGACGCCCTCGCGCTGATGCGCTCCTCGGAGGCCATCCTCGAGGTCGGCCGACTGGACGGGATCCCGGTGCCGACGGAGGAGTCGCGCGAGGTCAGCGGCAGGATCGCCCGGATCGTGTTCGAGCGGGTGGGGGTGGAGCGCACCCTCGGCGAGGCGGAGCTGAACGCCGCGATCGCGATGTTCGCCGCGGACGTCGCCCTGGTGCGGCGCGATGCGGTGGATGCGGGCGTGCTGACACGTTCGGCCGACGGGTCCGCGTACCGGCTCGCGCCGCCTCCCTGACCTGCAGCCCTCCGGGCGCTCGCCCTGGGAGCGGCTCAGCCCCTGCTGTTGCGCCCCACCAACCGGATCACGCGGTTGATCAGCGGGACCCCGACGATCAGCAGGACCCACCACATGTCGAATCCGAACTGGCGGGCGAAGACGGCGAAGACCACCAGCACGACCACGGAGCTGAGGATCCCGCCGACCTGGGCGCCGGACCCCTTGCCGTGGCGGGATCCCTGCCTGCTCCCGGAGCCGGCGACCCCCTCGAAACCGGACCGCCAGGGGGACTCCTGTTCGCCGTTCAGGTCTTCCGACGAGCCGCCGGCGGACTCCCCGAAGCGGGGCGCCATCTCCTCGGCGGAGGGCTGCTCCCAGCTGCCGTCAGAACCGCCGTCCGAGGTGACGTCCGAGCCGAAGTCAGAGCTGAAGTCCGAGGTGACGCCCGAACTGACGTCCGAGCTGACGTCCGGGCTGACGTCCGAACCGGCCGAGGAACTGTCGTCGGGGACAGGGTCGGCGCGGCGATCGGAGATGTCCTCCGCGCCGTCACCCGAGCGTCCGCGCCCTGGGAGCGGTCCCGCGTCGTCGCGGCCGGGCAGGCCGTCTCCGCCGCGGTCCTTCCCTCCGAGCCAGGACGCGTCCCCACCCGGTCCGTGCTCGTCTCGTCCCCACCTGATCGCCATGCGGCCACTGTAGACACCTGTCGCGGGCGAGGCGAGCCCCGCCCGGGCAGGCAGCTGTCGCCGAGAGCGCGGCTGTGAGGCGCCCTCACCGCCACGAGACGTCGGCGATGCTCTCCGGCAGGTACGCGAGCGCGGCGAAGTCGGACGAGGGTCGATCCACCTCGAAGGTCTCCCGCACGGCATACGGGTCGGCGAACAGGGAGGTGTCGATCCTCCAGCCGAGGAATCTCCGGGGCCCGGGATGGGTGAACTCCTCGGCGGTCACGACGGAGGCACCGTCGATCGCATCGCCGCCGATCGAGACGCCGTCACGGGGCGCCCGGAGCGCGTGCTCGGTGGATCCGGGGCGCGCCGGGGGCAGCGGGACAGACGTGTACTCGCCCGTCCCGTCGCCGCCGATGGACGGGTCCACGGCCCGGCACGTGCCCTCCCCGCAGAGCACGCCGACGGGGTGGTACCGGGCGCCGAGCTCCTGGCGCAGCACGTGCCCCATCGCGGGCCCGCCGAAGCCGTCGGGATTCCTGGCCAGGTGCTCGTTGTGGGCCCAGACCACGGTGATGCCCCGGGCGGGCAGGTTCTCGAGCAGGGTGCGCGCCATGTGGAGGTCACGGCGGTGGAGCCGCGAGAGGTCGGGCGCGGCGAGGTAGGCATCGGCGTGGCGGCGGAGGTTCCTGGCGAGAGAGGCCGCGGGCTCCTCCGCCGCGGACTCGATCCGGCGGCAGGTCGTCCCGAGCGCGAGGACCTGCCCCTGGTCCAGGACGACCCGTTCCGCCACGACCCGGAGCTCCGGCGTCCGATGACCGAGCCCGTGCAGGGCGCGGGCCGTGCGGTAGGGCTTGGAGATGTCGATCCCGACGAAGCGGGTGCGGCGCTCGCGGGGCTGCTGCCCCGTCAGCACGCGCAGCTCCCGCATCCCCGCACGGATCGTCTCCGTGTCCCAGATCGAGCTGCCGAGGTCCCAGGCGGCGTCGAGGTCCCCGTCAGTGCCGAGGTCCCAGGCGGTGTCGAGATCATCGGCGAGGTGGAGATCTCCGCCAGTGGCGGCACCACGGGCGGTGCCGAGCTCGCGGTCGCCGCGCAGCACGGCGTCGACCCGCAGGCCGACGGTGAAGGACTCCTCGAACGCCAGGGCGCCCAGCAGGCCCCGCCGCGCCAGCTCATGGATGATGCCGAACTTCCAGGCGAAAGCATTCGCGCTGCCGTGGGTGGGCTCGCCGAGACCGAGCACCCCGTCCTCCCCGAGCACGGGCAGCAGCTGGTCGACGAGGGCGGCGCTCACCGGAGCATCGTCGCATCCGCGGCTCGCCCCCTGCCGGCATCTCATCGCCCCGGTCACACCCCGCACCGGCCATCGAACGATCCGCGATATGATGATTTCATCATGCCGCTATCCCAGAATCAGCGCCCCCTCTACGAGGTCAAGGCGAACCTGTTCAAGGGCCTCGCCCATCCGTTCCGGATCCGCCTCCTCGAGCTGCTCTCCGCCGCCGACGAGGTGAGCGTCTCGGAGCTGCAGGCGGACACCGAGCTCGAGGCCTCCCACCTCTCCCAGCACCTGTCCGTGCTGCGCCGTCACCACCTGGTGGTCTCCGAGCGTCGCGGCAGCCACGTCTACTACCGCCTGGCCGACCCCCGCATCCGCGAGCTGCTGGCCGTGGCGCGCGCCCTGCTGCTGAGCATGCTGAGCGAGGACACCGACCGCCTCTCCACGGCGCAGGGCCTCCCCGAGATCCAGGGCGTCGGCCGATGACCGCCGCCGGGACCACACCCCCGTCGGCCGCCCCCACCCGTGCCCGGCGACTGCGCGCCGCGATCACCCGCTCCCGCGACCTGTGGCCCGCCCGCGAGGACTACCGCCTGGTCCGACGGACCTGGCGGAAGGACCTCCTGGCCGGGGTGACCGTGGGCATCGTGGCCCTGCCGCTGGCGCTCGGCTTCGGCGTCAGCTCCGGCCTCACCGCGGAGCAGGGTCTCGTCACCGCGATCGTCGCCGGCCTTCTCGCCGCCGTCTTCGGCGGCTCGAACGTGCAGGTCTCCGGCCCCACCGGCGCCATGGTGGTGGTGCTGGTCCCGATCGTCGCGACCTACGGCGTGGGCGCGATCGCGGCAGTGACCCTGCTGGCCGGGCTGATCGTGACCGTGACCGGGCTGCTCCGACTGGGCAAGGTGGTCTCGATCATCCCCTGGCCGGTGATCGAGGGATTCACCCTCGGGATCGCCTGCATCATCTTCATGCAGCAGATCCCCCTGATCGCCTCCGCGGCCCCGACCGCCCCGGGCGAGCACAGCTCGAACGCACTGGTCGCGGCAGTGCAGTCGCTCGCCGCCGCGGATGCCGAGTACCTGACCTGGGCGCTCGGCGCCGTGGCGATCGTGGCGGCGTGCATGGTGATCGCCCCCCGGATCCATCCCTCGGTCCCCGGCTCGCTGATCGGCATCGCGGTGGTCGCGGTGCTGGCCGCGCTGCTCCCGGGCCCGCTCGCGACGATCGGCGCGATCCCCTCGACCCTGCCGGCCCCCTCGCTGCCGAGCATCGACCCGTCCCTGCTCACGGTGCTGCTGCCGGCCGCGCTCACCGTCGCGGCCCTCGCCGCGATCGAGTCGCTGCTCTCGGCGCGGGTCGCCGGGACCATGGCGGACACCGGCGCCTTCGACCCCGACCGCGAGCTGGTGGGGCAGGGCGTCGCCTCCATCGGCGCCTCCCTGTTCGGCGGCATGCCCGCCACCGGCGCCATCGCGCGCACCTCGGTCTCGATCCGGGCCGGGGCACGCACCCGCCTCGCCTCGATCGTCCACGCCCTGGTGCTGCTGGCGGTGGTGTACGTCGCCGCCGGACCGGTCGGATCGATCCCGCTGGCCGCGCTCGCCGGGGTGCTGTTCATGACGGCGATCCGCATGGTGCGCGCGGCGACCGTGCGCTCGATCATGACCTCGACCCGCAGCGATGCCTGGATCTTCGTGATCACGGCGCTGATCACCGTGTCCTTCGACCTGATCGTCGCGGTGCTGATCGGGGTGACCCTCGCGGCGGTGGTCGCGCTGCGCGCCGCCTCCCGCTCCACCGGGGTGAGCCTCGAGCCGATCGAGGCCGATCAGCCCAGCGACCTCGACGACTCGATCGTCGCGGTGCGCTTCCAGGGGCCGCTGTTCTTCGTCTCCTCCGAGAGGGTCTTCGAGACGGTGATGGGCGTGCGCTCGGTGACCGTGGTGATCCTGCGTCTCTCCCGGCTGGAGCGGGTCGACGCCAGCGGCGCCCAGGTGCTCGCGGAGATCGTCCGCGGCCTCGAGCGGCGCGGGATCACGGTGCTGATCAAGGGCGTGCAGGACAGCCACAGCGCCCTGTTCCGACGAGTGGGCGTGCTCGCGGCGCTGCGCCACCACAAGCACCTCTTCGTGGACTTCGACGGGGCGCTCGAGCACGCCCGCTCGCACGTCGAGCGCGCGCGAGCGGGCCAGGCGGTGCCGACCTCGCAGCTCGATCGCTGAGACCCGGATCGCGCGGGTCCCGACGGCGAGGGACCCGACCGCAGGTCGCGCGATCGCGCGAGCCCCGACCGCAGGACCGGCGACCGCACGGGCCCTGGGCGCCGGCGCCCCCAGGGGCCGTGCGCTCAGGCCGCGCGCACCCGCTCGCGGTGCCGCTGATGCAGCTCGTCCCGGGTGCTCCAGCCGCTGAACAGTCCCGCCCCGGGCTCGAGCTCGCGGCCCTCGGCGAGGGACCCGACCCGTACCGGCTCGTACCCGATCCGGTGCAGCACCGTGCCCACGGTCTCGGCCGCACGGGCGTCGTCCGCGGCCACCGCGATCGCGCGGCGCCGCGGGTCGCCGTGCTCACGGCCCTGGTCCTCGACGTCGTGGTACCCGATGTGATTGAGGGTCTTGACGATGCTGGCCCCGGGAAGGCGGGCCGCGAGCAGCTCACTGGTGGACAGCTCGGCGCTCGCGTCGCCGAGGGCGGCGCGGGCGGCGGTGACCGCCGCGGCGTCGACCTCGCCCCAGGGGTTGGTCGCGTCGATCACCACCACGTCCCGCAGCGCCTCGGGGTCGAGCTCGAGGGCCACGTGCAGGGGCAGCGTGATGACCACGACGTCGCAGGTGACCGCGAGCTCTTCGACGTCCACGGCCCGCGCACCGGGAAGCTTCGCGGCGAGCGAGGCCGCTCCGGCCCGGCCGGCGACGTGCACCTCGAGGCCGCGGCGCAGCGCGGTGCGGGCGAGCGCGCTGCCGCTCTTGCCGGGACCGAGCACGCCCAGCCGGGGCGCGCGCACGGCCCGGGGAGCGGCGGGCACCGGGCTCGCCGAGGCCGCCGGGGCCTCCGGGGCCAGGCCCGCCGTCGCTGCGGAGGTCCGCGCGGCGGTCTCCCCGTGCGCCAGGGCCGCCTCGAGCAGGTCCCGCGCGAGGGCGTCGTTGCGACGGTGGCAGGGGGCGTTGGTGCGCGGGCGGGCGAAGGCGCCGATGGGCAGCTCGGAGGTCCAGGGGCCGACGGCCCACAGCGCGCGCCGGACGGTGCCGTCCGGGGCGATCACCCGATGCCGGTGGTCGACCTCGAGGGTGCCCGGCGAGGCGGCGGCCTCCCGACCCACCGCCTCGGCCCCGCCCTCGACCAGATCGCGCAGCAGCGGGTTCGTGGAGTCCGCGAGGGACGCCTCGGGCAGGAAGGCGTCGATCAGGGAGTCGGCGGCCACGCGCACCCCGGCGGCTCCGCGGGCCACGTAGCGGCCCGTGCTCTCGTCGGCCGTGATCCGCAGGCGCGGCCCGAGGAAGCGCACCACGCCGGCGCGCTCGAGGGCGAGCAGCTGGTGCAGGCGGTGGGGCGGCGGGCCCGAGTCCACGAAGCTGAACAGCGAGTGCCACCAGCGCGGGTAGTCGCGAGCGGCGTCTCCCCGCAGACGGGTGGCCGGGAGCTGGTCCACCAGCACGCCGTGCAGGCGCAGCAGCAGCTGGAACAGGGCACGGGCGGAGGCGGTGTCCCCCTGGGTGCGCGAGCGCAGGTCGTGCTCGATGCTGCGCACCACGGCGTCGCGGGTGACCTGCGGATGGGCCTCCCCCTCGAGCCAGGACAGCGGCTCGTCGAGCCAGGCGAGGGGCTCCTCCCCCGGTGCGGCGGTCGGGGCGTCGGGCACCCAGCGGGCGATCTCGGCCGCGATCAGCGGCACCACGTCGGCGCGGAAGTCGAGCCGGCCCTCGGCATCCTCCCGGGCGGCCAGGTTCTCGGCGGACACGTGCGCGAGGTCCCCGGGTCCCGCGGGATCCCCCTCGTCGCGGACCTTCGAGTGGTAGGGCACGCCCCGTCGGGAGCCGACCCAGAGGTGCGGCTCCCGCCCGGAGGGGCGGTAGGCGAGGCGGCCGGGCTCCCCGGGGCGGGGATCGGGGGCGAACTCGCCGCCGCGGCCCTCGGTCAGCAGCGCCATGAGGTCGATGAAGGCCAGGCCCATCCCGCGCACGATCACGTCCTGGCCGGGTGCGAGGAGGTCGAGCTGCACGTCGGAGGCCTGCGCGGGCGGGAGGTACACGCCGCCGTGGCGGCGCGCGAAGGCGGCCAGCTGGTGGCGGGTGGCCGTCGGCCGGGCATCGGTGTGCCCGGCGGCCAGCAGCAGCAGGTCGGCGTGCAGCGGCGCCCGGTCCTCGAGCTCGACGCGCCAGGGGGAGTCCTCGGCGGCGGGGCCGGTCCCGCCTGCGGGCGCGACCGCGGTGGCGGTGGTGCGGTGCACGGCGACCGTGACGGTGTGCGGCAGCGCGGCGAGCACCTGGCCGAAGAACCACTCGAGGTAGAGCGCCTGCACGCGACGGGAGGCGAAGTCCGTCGCCGTCAGCGCCCGGATCTCCTCGAGGCGCTCGGTGCCCGCCGTGGGGGCCGCGATCGTGCCCTGGCGGATCCCCTCGGCCCATTCGGCGAGCGAGGGACCGGCCGTCACGGGGCCCGCGCACTCGACGGTCTCGTCCGTGAAGATCGACACATCGGCCGCGCGGGAGTTCATCAGCAGCAGAGGGCTCTCGTCGGCGCGCCAGATGCGACCGGCACCGGGCATGTGGGGATCCACGATATCGATGTGCACGGGCGTGCGCTCGAGCCGTTCGGCCTGGTCGGGCTGACCGGCGCTCGCGCCGAGCCGCTCCAGCACGCCGATCGCGCGCGGCCCGCCGCCGACGATCACGAGCCGGGTGCTCGCGGTGGTGATCCGGGAGTTCATCCGTCGGATTCCCTTCTGAGGTGCCTCTGTGTCGCAGCATGACGACTCATAGCCGTCACCTTGCATCTCCATTAGATTGGCTTATAGCGTCGGCTCCTGCAAGCCAGGACCGTCCCCCGGTTCATGCACCGTCACGGAAGGCACACCATGACCTCCTCCGTCGAGATCGCACCTCGAACGGCCCCGGCCACCCCGGCCGACGGGCCCGCGTCCGCGATCGGAGCGCAGGACATGTCGGCCCACGCATCGCAGCCCACGGGCGAGGACCTGTCCCATCTGCGGGTGGTGCCCGCGCGCCATCCCGGCCGCGCGGTGCTCGCCGTCGTCGTCGGCCTGGTGGTCGCCGCGATCCTCTACTCCTTCGTCACCAACCCGCGCTGGGAGTGGGGAGTGGTCGCGCAGTGGTTCTTCGCGGAGTCGATCATCCGCGGACTGCTGGAGACCCTGAAGCTGACGGTGGTCGCCGGCGCCCTGGGCTTCGGCCTGGGCCTCGTGCTCGCCCTCATGAGGCTCTCGCCGTCGGGCCTGATCTCGGGCGTGAGCTGGACCTTCTCCTGGATCTTCCGCTCCACGCCGCTGCTGGTGCAGCTGCTGCTGTGGTACAACCTCGGCTATCTCTACGAGCGCGTCAGCCTGGGGATCCCCTTCACCGACGCCGCCTTCTTCGAGGCCCGCACCAGCGACCTGATGACCCCGATGCTCGCCGCGGTGCTGGGCCTGGGGCTGCACCAGGCGGCGTACGCGGCGGAGATGATCCGCGGCGGCATCCTCTCGGTGGACCAGGGCCAGCTCGAGGCGGCCAGCGCGCTCGGCATCCCCGCCCGCGACCGCTCCCTGCGGATCGTGCTGCCGCAGGCCATGAGGGCGATCCTGCCCCCGGCCTTCAACGAGATCATCGGTCTGGTCAAGGGCACCTCGATCGTCTACGTGCTCGCCCACGCCGAGCTGTTCTTCACGATCCAGCTGATCTACGGCCGCACCCAGCAGGTGCTGCCGATGCTGCTGGTCGCGACGGTCTGGTACGTGGTGATCACCTCCGCGCTGTCGATCGGGCAGTACTACATCGAGCGCCACTACTCCAAGGGGGCGGTGCGCACCCTGCCGCCCACCCCGCTGCAGTCCCTGCGCGCGCGCCTGACCCGCCGACGCCCCACCCCGACGGGAGCTCCCGCATGACCCTGCTGACCCGCCGGCGCCGCCCCGAGCCCGCGCCCTCCACCGCCTCGACGGACGCGCCGTCGGCCGACGGTGCCGCGTCGGACCCCCCGGCGGTCGGCGGCCTGGTCGAGATCCGCGGCGTGCACAAGTCCTTCGGGGACCTCGAGGTGCTGCGCGGCATCGACCTGCGCATCCCGCCCGGCTCGGTGACCGCGATCCTGGGCCCCTCCGGCTCGGGGAAGTCCACCCTGCTGCGCACCATCAATCATCTCGAGCCCCTCACCCAGGGCCTGATCAGCGTGGACGGCGAGGTCATCGGCTACCGCCGCGAGGGCGACCTGCTGCACGAACTGCACGAGCACGAGGTGCTGCGCCAGCGCACGGCGATCGGCATGGTGTTCCAGAGCTTCAACCTCTTCGCCCACATGACGGCGCTCGCCAACGTCACCGAGGCGCCCCGTCGCGCCCTGGGCGTGCCGCGCCGCGAGGCGGAGGCCCATGCCCGCGAGCTGCTCGAGCTGGTGGGGCTCTCCGACAAGGCGGAGGTCTACCCGCGCCAGCTCTCCGGCGGTCAGCAGCAGCGGGTCGCGATCGCCCGCGCCCTCGCCCTGCGCCCCAAGGTGCTGCTGTTCGACGAGCCCACCAGCGCCCTGGACCCCGAGCTGGTCGAGGAGGTGCTCGAGGTGATCCGCTCCCTCGCCCGGGCCGGCACCACCCTCGTGATCGTCACCCACGAGATCTCCTTCGCGCGCGACGTCGCCGACACCGTGGTCTTCATGGACCGCGGCCGGATCGTCGAGCAGGGACCGCCCGCCGAGGTCATCGACCGTCCCCGGCACGATCGCACCCGCTCGTTCCTGCAGCGCGTGCGCAGCGGCGACCAGCCGCCGTCGGCCGCCCCCGCGCCCTCCTCCACCCCGTCCCCTCACCGCTTCGAGGACCCCTCATGACCGCTCCCCACCGTCTCCCGCGCCCGCAGTCCCGACGCCAGCAGTCCCGACGCCTGCTGTCCCGACGCCTGCTGTCCCGCCGCTCCGTGGCGGCCGGCGGCCTGCTGCTGCCCGCCGGTCTCCTCGCCGCCTGCTCCGACCCCGTCCCCGCCTCCTCCGCCGGGGCCGGCGGCGGCTCCGACGCGTCCGACGGCGGCGGCGAGGAGAGCGGCGGCATCGACACCTCCGGCTCCCAGGAGCTGATCCGCGCCTCGGCGGACGAGGAGGTCGCCGCGCTGCTGCCCGACGAGATCGCCGAGGCCGGCGTGCTGCGCGTGGGCATCAACGGCACCGGCACCGCCCCGCTCTCGTTCCTGGCCGATGACAACACCACCTACATCGGCTCCGAGATCGACATCGCCCGGATCGTGGCGGACAAGCTCGGCCTCGAGTTCGAGCTGAAGATCACCACCTGGGAGAACTGGCCGCTCAAGCTCGAGGCCGGGGAGTTCGACGTGGTCCACTCCAACATCGGCATCAACGCCGAGCGGCTGCAGAAGTTCGACTTCGCCTCCTACCGCGCCGCCTTCATGTCCTTCCTGGTCAAGAAGGGCGCGGACTACTGGCTGGAGGATGCCGACTCCCTCAGCGGCCGTCTCATCGCCGTCGGCGCCGCCACCAATCAGGAGCGCATCCTCATCGACTGGAACGCCGAGCTCGAGGACGCGGGCAAGGAGCCGGCGGAGCTGAAGAACTACTCGACCGACGCCGACACCCTGCTCGCCCTCGGGTCCGGCCGGGTGGACGGCTACATCTCCCCCTTCGCCTCGCTGAGCTTCATCGCCGCCCGCCGCGACGACTTCGAGCTGCAGGGCAAGATCAACGCCGGCTGGCCGGACGAGACCCTGGTCGCGGGCACCTTCCCCGCCGGCAGCGGCCTCGCCGAGCCCTACGCCGCGGCGCTGAACGCGCTGATCGAGGACGGCACCTACGCACAGGTGCTCGAGCGCTGGCAGCTGACCGAGGAAGCCCTCACCGAATCCCGCGCCCACACCCAGGAGAACCCGTGAGCACCACCACCCTTCCCACCGCCGCACTCGGCCACGAGGGGGCCGCGGAGGGCACCGACCCGTCGGCCCGCGTCCTGCCCGCCCTGGCCGTCGACCTGGTCACCGCCCCCTCGCTGCTGCCCGAGCTCGCCCGTCTCGCCCGCGACCTCGAGCGGGCCGGCGTCGGCGCCCTGACCCTCAGCGACGGCGGGCTGCACCCGATCCACGTCGCCTCCCACCTCGCCCCGCTGACGGAGGCGGTGGGGCTGCTGCCCCGCACCGACGCGATCTACGTGGAGCCGTTCCACCTGGCCACGCAGCTGATGAGCCTCGACCACATCACCCACGGCCGGGCCGGCTGGCTGCTGAGCGCCGAGACCGATCCGGCGGTGCCCGCGACCGTCGGCCGCACCGTCCTGGACCTCGACGCCACCGCCCGCGAGGCCGCCGACGTGCTCGAGGCCGTGCGCCGGGTGTGGGACTCCTGGGCCCCGGACGCGGTGGTGCGCGACACCGAGCGCGGCGTGTACGTCGACGCCTCCCGCCTGCAGTACGCGGACGTGGAGGCCGAGACCTTCTCGGTGCGCGGCCCGGCGATCACACCCCGCTCCCCGCAGGGCCTGCTGCCCGTGCTGGTGGCGGACACCGACCGCGCCGCCGTGGGCGAGCACACGACCGAGCGGGCCGACGGGCGGGTGCTGGACCTCGACGTCTCCGGCGGCGCACGGGCCGACGCCCTGAGCACGCTGATCCGGGAGGCCACCACGCACACGGCCGACGGCGCCTCGGTGCGGCTCGTGCGCCTGGTGGGCCTGGACCTCGAGGCCGACGCGCCGGGGACGGTCGCCGAGCTCGCCACCGCCCTGCGCGCCGAGGGGCTCATCGCTCCCGCGCCCCGGGACGGGCAGGACCTGCGCACACAGCTCGGCCTCGAGCCCGCCCCCTTCCACCGTGATCCCGCACGGCGCGGCGACCGCGCCCGCCAGACCCGCGAGGAGTCCGCATGACCACCGCCCAGTTCCCCGCCCTCGCCGACGCTCCCCTCTCCGCCGAGGCCGAGGCCCTCGCCACCGGTCCGGCCGAGCACCCCCTCCACCCGGACCACACCCCCACCGGACAGCTCGCCCTCGGCGTGTTCTTCCAGGGGGTGAACTCCTCGACGATCTGGCGCCTGCCCTCCAGCGGGGACCAGGTGGCGTGGGAGTCCTTCGAGTCCCTCGTGCGCACCGCCGAGCGCGGGAAGTTCGCCGCCTTCTTCCTCGGGGAGGGCCTGCGGCTGCGCGAGCACCGCGGCGTGCCCTTCGAGCTCGACGTGGCCGGTCGCCCCGACGCGCAGACGCTGCTCGCCGCGCTCGCCGCGATCACCGAGAACATCGGCCTGGTCGCCACGCAGAACACCACCTACAACGACCCGGTGGACCTCGCCCGACGCCTGCAGACCCTCGACCTGCTCTCCGGCGGCCGGGCCGGCTGGAACATCGTCACCACCGACAACGCCTGGACCGGGGAGAACTTCCGCCGCGGCGGCTACCTCGACCACGCCGACCGCTACACCCATGCCGAGGCGTTCGTGGAGGTCGCCGAGCAGTTCTGGCGCGGTGAGCAGATCAGCCACGACGGCGCCCACTACTCCGTGCGCGCCCAGGGGGACCTGCCGCGCTCGGCGCAGGGCCGGCCCACCCTGTTCCAGGCGGGCGCCTCCCCCGCCGGCCAGGACTTCGCCGCCCGCACCGCCGACGTCATCTTCTCCCCGCACGGCTCGCTCGAGGCGGCGGTCGAGTTCCGCCGCAGCATCGTCGAGCGCACCGTCGCCGCCGGCCGCGATCCGGGCAGCGTGAAGATCCTCCCGGGCGCGGAGATCGTGCTGGCGCCGACGGAGGAGGAGGCCGACGAGAAGATCCGCTGGGTGCGCGACCTGCAGATCGGCCCCGAGCAGGCGATCGCCCTGCTCGAGCAGTACTGGGGACGGGACCTCTCCGACTTCGACCCGGACGGCCCGCTGCCGGACGTGGCCCCGGAGGTGGCGGAGTCCGGGGTGACCCGCGGCAGCGGCTTCCAGTTCGCCAAGGCGGAGGAGCTCACCCGCTCCTGGCGCGAGGAGGCCGCGGAGAAGGGACAGTCCATCCTGGAGTTCGCGCGGGCGAAGTCCGGCTCCCGCCGCGGCGCCTTCACCGGCAGCTACGACGCGGTCGCGGACCGGCTGGTGGAGTTCGCGCGACTGGGGGCGATCGACGGGCTGAACATCACCCCGTGGCTGATCCCCTCGGGCCTGGACGACATCGTGGACCACCTCGTGCCGCGCCTGCAGGAGCGGGGCGTGTACCCGAGCGAGTACGCGGGCTCGACGCTGCGGGAGAACCTGGGCCTGCCGGAGGTGTGAGGGCGGGGGCCGCACGAGACCCGAGAATCCCTCTCCCCCTCGCCCCTCCCCTCTCCCCGCTCCCCGCTCCCTCTCCCCGCTCCCCGCTCCCCTCTGTCCCCCTCCGCGCTCTCCTCTGTCCCCCTCCGCGCTCTCCTCTGTCCCCCTCCGCTCTCCCTCTCAGGTCCCACATCAGGGAGCGCAACGGAGTGGGGGGAATCCACGGCCTGTTCCCCCCACTTCGTTGCGCTCGAGCACGAGCACCGGCGGAGAGGCGGGGTCGGACGCTTGCCGCCCGTGCACGGGAGGACCACCCTGGAGGCGTGAGCGATCATGCCGCACCGCCTGCCGCACTCGAGTTCGCGAGCGTGGCCCGCGGAGCTGTGCCCGGACTGCGGCGGGGGACGACCTACCGGGGCCGCGGGCTGGAGCCGGGGAGGCACCGCGGGCTGCCGAGCACCACCCTGACCGCCATCGTCAGCCTCGACGGCCCCGTCTCCACGGTGCGCGACGAGTCGGCGCCCTGGGCACCGCGCGATGCCCGTGCGGATCTCGTCCTGGCCGGGATGCACACGACCCCGGTGCTCCTCGAGCAGCCCTCGACCCAGGAGGGCATCCAGCTCCAGATCGAGCCGCTCGCGGCCCGCGCCCTGTTCGGGACGCGAGCGGCCGATCTCGTGAGGGCCTTCGACGCCACGGACGTGCTGGGCCGGGCCGGGCAGGACCTGCGGGAGCAGGTCGGAAGCACGACCGAGTGCCCCGGCGCATCGACCTCATCGCCCGGACGTTCCGCTCGTGGAGCGCCGACCACCGGCCCGCCGCAGGGAGCGTCCGTCCGGAGGTCGCCGAGGCGTGGCGGCTCGTGGTGACCAGTCGCGGTCGGATCACGATGGACGCCCTCGCGCACCGGGTGACGCTCTCCTCGCGGCAGCTGCGCACCGAGTTCGCGCGCGAGTTCGGGATCGGTCCGAAGAGCGCGGCCCGGCTGGCGCGCTTCGAGACGTCGCTCGAGAGGATCGCCGCGACCGTCCACGCGGGCCGCACCCCGCACCTCTCCACCGTCGCGGCGGACGCAGGATTCTCGGACCACGCCCACCTCACGCGCGACTTCCACCGGTTCACGGGCACCTCGCCCACCCGGTGGATCCACGAGGAGCGCCGAAATCTTCAAGCAGGCGGCCACGGCACCGTCCAGGATTGAGCCATGAACACCTCCAACGACATCCCCCAGCCCGGCACCCCGCAGCACTCCGACGTGTCCCGACCGCCGTGGGGGCCACGCCCAGTGAGCGCGGTCTTCCCCGCCTTCCAAGCCCATGACGCCCGCGACGAGATCCGCTTCCTGTGCGACGTGCTCGGCTTCGTCGAGACCCTCGTCGTGCCCGGGAAGGACGACACCATCGCGCACGCCCAGCTGGACTGGCCCGGGGGCGGAGGCGTCATGTTCGGCACCCACCGTCCGGACGCGGAGTACCAGCGCGAGCCCGGGACCCAGGGCGTGTACCTGGTGACCGACGACGCCGGCCTCGACGCGATCGCGCAGCGTGCGCAGGCGGAGGGCTCCGGCGCTCGGATCCACCGACCGCTGGGAGCTCCCGAGCAGGGCGGACGCGACCTCACCCTCGCGAACCCGGAGGGGAACCTCTGGACCATCGGCACCTACCCCGGAGAGCCCGCCGCCGCGACCTCCTGACCCGCTCGAGGCGCGGCGCGGGGCCTCGGGCGGGTCGGGCCGGGGCGGACCAGCACGGCGAACGGGGCGGGCCGGACCGCTACGGCGAACGGGGCGGACCAGCACGGCGAACGGGGCAGAAGTGGGGAATCGACGCCGAGTTCCCCCACTTCTGCCCCGCTCGCACGGGCCGGGATCCGCCGATCGCTGAGCGCAAAGCCATAAGCAGGGCTTGCTACCCGCGTCTATCATGGTGGGCATGGATCCTCGTCGCCTGCTCATCTTCCGCACCGTGGTGCGCAACGGCTCGATCGGCGCCGGCGCCCGCGAGCTGGGCTGGACCCAGCCCGCCGTCTCCCAGCACCTCGCCGCGCTGGAGAAGGAGGTGGGCACGCAGCTGCTGCTGCGCTCCTCCTCCGGCATCACCCCCACCGAGGCCGGGGGCCGGCTCGCCGCGCACGCCGAGGCGATCGCCGCGCAGCTGCACGCCGCGGAGGAGGAGCTCGCGGACATCACCGCGCTGCGCCGCGGCTCGGTGAAGTTCGGGACCTTCCCGTCGGCCGCCGCGATGCTGCTGCCGCCGGTGCTGAAGACCCTGTCGGAGACCGCCCCCGACCTCGACGTCACCTTCTCCGAGCTGGAGCCGCCGGACGCCGTGGTCGCCCTGCGCGAGGGCGAGCTGGACCTCGCGCTGGTGTTCCGCTACCCGTGCAGCGACATCGGCGACGAGGGCACCCTGGAGTGGACCCCGCTGATGGAGGATCGCGTGATGGCGGTGCTGCCGCGCGACCATCCCCGGGCCGAGGATCCCGATCTCACCCTCGGCGACCTCGCGAAGGACCCCTGGATCGCGGGCTGCGAGCGCTGCCGCGCGAACCTCATCTCGAGCGCGCGGCGGGCCGGCTTCTCTCCGACGGTGCGTCACTCGACCGACGACACGATCGTGGTCCAGCAGCTGATCATGCACGGCGGCGGCGTCGCCCTCATGCCGGAGACCGCGCTCGAGGCCGCACCGTCCGCGGATGTCGTGGTGCGCGCGGTGCCCGACCTCGACAACCGGATGATCGGCCTGCTCAACCGTCGCGGCGCCCTCGCGATCCCCGCGGTGCGCGCCCTGCGGGACGCCCTGGTCGCCGAGACCAACGACCGCCTGGCCACGGCCGTGATGATCTGAGCGGATCGGCGCACGCACGCCGCCGGGGCCGCTCTCCCCGGAGCACACGTCCAGCGAGCACGCCTACCCTGGAGCCATGACCCGTCACGAGGCCCCCGGTCCCGCCGCCGCGCCGCGCCGCCGCGCCCCGCGGAAGGCATGGCTGCGACCGGCGCTGCTGCTGGTGGGCGGGCTGCTCCTGACCGCGCTGCTGGTACTCGCCGACCAGTACCTCGCGGCGGTCGCGGTCGTTCTGTTCAGCCTGTTCATGGCGTACTGGACGAGCCCGCTCCGCGCCGGGCCGCACACCCCGCTCGCGAGCGCCCTCGAACGCCGCGGCGACGACATGGCCATCGTGCTGTGGGCACCTGGGAACCCCCTCTCGGCGCGCCTGCAGGCGGCGATCCGCGGCCCGCGGGAGGACCTGATCTGGGTGAACGTCTACCAGGATCCCGCCGCACAGCAGTTCCTCGCGGGCCACGGCGGGGACGAGGCGATCCCGCTGGTCATCGTCGGGGACGAGGTCTCCCCGGCCGCGAGCGTCGTGCAGCTGCTGGACATGCAGGCCGCGGGCGCCGAACGTGCGAAGGGCCGCGGCCAGGCCTGACCCGCCCTGCCGCGAGCGCCGCGCACGACCCTCCGGCGAGCGCCGGGCACGACCCTCCGGCGAGCGTCGCGTCCGGGCCCGCGGCGAGAGTCCGGTCCCGGCCCACGGCGAGAGTCCGGTCCAGGCCCGCGGCGAGAGTCCGGTCCAGGCCCGCGGCGAGAGTCCGGTTCAGGCCGTGGGCAGCTCCCCGATCGAGACCGCCCACTCCCGCGCGCTGCGGTCGACGATCACGCTCTCGCGCAGGAACGGGTCGCCGTCCAGGGCGGCCAGGGCCGCCTCCTCGGACTCCGCGCTGACGATCAGCAGCGCCCCGGGGGCACCGCTCAGCGGGCCCGCCAGCAGCAGCGTGCCCTCGGCGTGCAGCTCCCGCAGGTGCTCACGGTGCTCGGGGCGGACGGACTGCACCCGCTCCGCATCGTCGATGTAGGTGTACTGGACGGCGAAGAGGGCCACGGCTGCTCCTGGGATCGAGGGATGCGGGCCGACGTCGGGCATCGGCCGCGCAGGGCTGGGTCCATCGTGCCCCACCGGCGTGCTCGCCCGAGCGGCGTCCCACGGCGGCACCGATCTCCGCGGTCGGCCCCGCGGCTTCTCAGACCGTGAGGGCGGCCAGCTCCCCCGCGTCCACGGTGCGGGTCAGATCCGTCGCGATCACGCTCCCGTCGATCTCGACGTCGTAGGTGATCTCGACGGCGGCCTCCAGGGCACCCAGCGGCACCTGCACCCACGCGAACTGCAGGGAGTCCTCGAGGGCTCCTGTCTCGGTGTCGACGGCGTCCCCGTCGACCACGAGTCGGCTCGCGGTGATCGTCGTGACGACATCGGGAGTGCGTCTCCCGCGGACCACCGTGCCCTGCCGGGAGATCCCGAGGCCCCGGGCCTCGAGCCACGCGGACCCTGCCGGTGCCCAGCCGGCCATCGTCGAGAACGTCGAGTGGACCAGCTCCGCGGAGAACTCCGGCGCGGTCCACAGGTCGCCGTCGACCAGGTCCTCGATCGGCAGCTCCTCGCGGATGGTCTCGGGGTCGGTGGCGGCGTAGAGGGGCTCCTCGTCCAGGCGTTCGCCGTCGGAGACGGCGAAACGGGCGACGCGCCCCTCGTGGACCACCTCGATCACGGCATCCGAGCCGTCCCCGGGGACGACCACTCCCGCGCCCCCGGTGGGGACGGGGCCCCCGAGGTCGTGGGTCTCCCCGCCCGCGGCGACCTGGAAGGTGGTCCGCGTGCGCACCAGCTGCCCCGATCCGGTGCGCTCGGCGCTCCCCACGTCCAGCGTGATGACCACCGCGCCCTCGGGCGCCCGCAGGGGCGAGGCCTCCGGGCCCGCGGACTCGTGCACCCCGACTCCGGTCACCGTGTACGTCCCGTCCGGCATCGCGACCGTGAAGGAGGCGCCGTCGAGCCCCGGGCTGTCGAGGCCCCTGGTCGTGCCCACCTCTGCCGGAGGATTCGTCTCCGCGGACGGCGCGCAGCCCGACGCCGCCCCTGCATCGAGGAGGCCGAGCGCCATGGCCGCGAGGCTGCGGCGGGAGAGAATCTCAGAGGTCATGAGCTGAGGGTAGCGGTGGCCCGCGGGAGGACCAGGAGAGAGGTCCCCGTCACCGGCCCCGGATCGGCAGCCAGTCCAGGACGTCCTGGATGCCCTGGTCCCAGAACTCCCAGGCGTGGTCGCCGGGGCGGAGCCGCGAGGTGAGGTCCACGCTGCTGCGCTCGGCGGCGTCGATGAAGCGCTGGTTCTGCTCGAGCAGACCGTCCTCGGTGCCGCAGTCCAGGAACAGCGCGGGCAGCGTCTGCGGATCCGCCGCGCCGAGCAGCCCGACCAGGTCATCGGCGGTGCCGGTCACGTCACGCGAACCCCAGATCCGTGCCGGCATCGACTCGTCGCGCGCCGTGAGGTCCATCGTGGTCAGATCGATCGCCCCGGACAGGCTCGCCGCGGCCGCGAAGCGATCGGGATGGTTCAGGGCGAGCTTGAACGCACCGAACCCGCCCATCGACAGACCCGCCACGAAGGTGTCCTCCCGAGCGGTGGAGACGTGGAAGGTGCGGGCGACGAGCTCGGGCAGCTCCTCGGAGACGTAGGTCCAGTACTTCTCCCCCACCACCTCGTCGGTGTAGAACGAGCGGCGCACCTCCGGCATCACCACGGCGATGCCCTTCTCGGTCGCGTAGCGCTCGATCGAGGTGCGGCGCTCCCAGATGGTGCAGTCGTCGCTGAGGCCGTGGAGCAGGTAGAGCACCGGGACCCCGTCGGGGGCGCCTCCCGGCCCGCCCGTCGCGTCGGCACCCTCCATGCCGATCCCGGGGGCGGCCTGGGGCATCAGCACCACCATGGAGGTGCCCATGCCGAGGGACTCGGCGAAGAAATCGGTGCGCAGGCGGATCATCGGTGCTCCTGGGGTCGGTGCGGCGGGTGGGGCGGGCGGGGCGGGAAGGACGTCACGTGGACGGTCATCCCTCGATCGGGATGCCGGTCAGGCGGAAGGGCGTGGCGCCGAGCACGGCAGTCTGTTCGAGCACCACGGTGTCCACGCCGGGCAGGTCGCGGTACAGCGCGACGAAGCGCAGCGTGTCCCCCGGTCGGGCGTCGTCGGAGGCGCTGGTGTCGGAGGCGTTGCGCCATTCGACGTCGCCCTCGATGGCGGAGTCGCCGAGACGGTAGTCGAGCGGGTACGTCGCAGTGCTCCCCACGAGCAGGCGCGGTGCGAAGCCGGCATTGTGCGAGGAGTAGCCGGTGGAGTCGCCGCGGTAGCTGTAGACCCCGGTGCCGAGATCGACGGTGTCCCCGTAGCCGACCTCCCCGGTGCTGCCCTCCTCGAGCCGTTCGGCGAGCACCGTCACCTCGAGCAGGCCGTCGAGCCGCCGGGCGGCGGGGGCGGAGACGCGATAACGGACGTCGGACCTGGAGACGCGCACGAACCCCTCGGCGGCGTCGGCCTCCTGGCCGTCCCCCAGCAGTCCGGGATCGAAGGGCGGGACCTCGCCGCTGGTGTCGACCTCGGTCCGCTCGACCCTGCGCGAGGTCAGCGTGAGCTCGACGCGGCGGTTGAGCCGACGGGCCTCGTCGGAGGCGTCGTCGATCAGGGGCTCGGACTCACCGCGGCCCTCGGTGATCAGCTGGTGGACGGAGGTGTCGATCCGCTCCGCGAGGGCCTCGGCGACCGCGGTCGCGCGATTCTCCGAGAGGGTCTGGTTCTCGGCGTCGCCGCCGACGTCGTCGGTGTGGCCCACCACGGCGACGGTCCCGCCCTCGTAGTCGGAGATGGTGGCCGCCGCGGCGTCGAGGACCTCGTCGGCGCGGCCGTCGACCTCGTAGGAGCTGCTGTCGAAGAGCACGTCTCCCGCGAGCCGGATCTCGACCTTCTCCTCGGACTCGATCACCTCGACACCGCCGTCGAGCTGGCGCGTGTACCCCTCGAGCGGCAGCACGGGCAGGACCTCCGCCTGCTCGATCAGGGCGTCGAGGTCCGGGATCTCCTCGTCGCCGTCGGCCGCGATCTCGGGCGCGGCGCCGTCGACCACCGGGATGTCGGGCACGAACCAGCCGGGCAGGAGCAGCCCGATGCTCGTGACATCGTCCTCCGGGGCGGCGAAGAGCATCTGGAGACGCATCGCCTCGTCGGACTCCATTGCCTCGGACAGGGAGGCGGAGGAGCGACCCACCGGGTCCCCGTCGGACGTGGTCGCGAGCAGTCGCACCTGGCTCCCGCCGCCGTCGATCAGGCGCAGCGCCGCCCATCCCTCCGCGGTCACAGGGCCCGAGACGAGGGTCGCGTCGCCCTCGAAGCGGCGCCCGCGGAGCGATCCGTCCCCCTCCGGCTGCTGGGTGACCCGCAGATCCATGGTGAGCACGCAGCAGTCGCCGGCACGCACCACGGGGAGGACGTCCAGCTCGAGCTCCCCGAGCTCGGTCACCACCGCACAGGTCGCGACGACGGCCTCCGGATCCCCGGGCTCCGCGGTCCCCGCGGCGTCGGTCGCCTCCGCCTGCGCCTCGCCCTTGGCGGTCCCGAGATCCTCCGGGTCGTCCTCCTGCGTGCAGGAGGCCAGCAGCGGGACCACCGCCCCCGCCCCGAGCCCGAGCCCCCACGTCGTGATGGCCTGCCGTCTGGTCCACGTCCGCATCAGCGCGCTCCCCGCCCTCTCCCCCGCCGGCCGATGCGCCGGTTCGGGCACACAGTCTGCCAGCCGGCCCACGGCGGCACGGACGATGCCGGCTGTTCCCGGTCCCGCGCGTCCGACGGTCTGCCGGCCCGCCAGTCCGACGCCTGCCGGCCCGACGGCCTGCCGGTCCGACGCCCTGCCGGTCCGGCGGCGCTCCCCGTCCGGCGACGGGACCCAGCGGCCCGCCCTACGATGGCGCCATGAACACGACGGCGCCGTCCTCCCCCGCATGGATCCGCGATGCGATCTGCTGGCAGGTCTACCCGCTGGGCTTCTGCGGTGCGCCGCGGCACCGCGAGGACCTCGGCGGGGAGGGCTACGGCGGAGCCGCCGGGGAGAACGTGGTGCATCGGCTGCGGCGCCTGGACGGCTGGCTCGACCACCTCGTCGGCCTCGGCGCGAACGTGCTGCTGCTGAACCCGATCTTCGACTCCGTCTCCCACGGCTACGACACCCTCGAGCACCGTCGGCTGGACCCGCGCCTCGGGGACGAGGAGGACTTCGACGCCCTGGTCGCCGCCTGCCGCGAGCGCGGGATCCGGGTGGTGCTCGACGGGGTGTTCAACCACGTCTCCGAGCGGCATCCGGTGGCGCGGCGCGCGATCTCCGCCGGTCCCGGCACCGCGGACGGCGCGCTGATCCGCTGGGCGGGCTCGAGCCCGTACGGCTTCGAGGGGAACGACGACCTCGTCGAGGTCGACCTCGCCGACCCGGTCGTGCAGGACCGGGTCGTGGAGATCATGGGGCGCTGGCTCGAGCGCGGGGCCGACGGATGGCGGCTGGACGCGATGTACGCCGCGGGCGCCGAGGCCTGGGCCCCGATCCTCGAGCGCGTGCGCGACCAGCACCCCGGGGCATGGATCCTCGGCGAGGTCATCCACGGCGACTACCCGGGCTTCGCCGCCGCCTCGGGCGCGGACTCGATCACGCAGTACGAGCTGTGGAAGGCGATCTGGTCGGGGCTGAGCGATCACAACCTCTTCGAGCTCGCCCATGCGCTGGGCCGCCACCAGGGGTTCCTCGACGCCGACGGCGGCCGCCATCCGCAGACCTTCGTGGGCAACCACGACACCACCCGCATCGCCTCCCAGCTCGCCGACGGCCGCGACCTCGCCGCCGCGATCGCGCTGCTCGCCCTGCTCCCGGGCATCCCGACGGTCTACGCCGGGGACGAGTTCGGCGCCGCCGCGGTCAAGGAGGAGCGGGCCGGCGGGGACGACGCGATCCGCCCCTGGTTCCCCGGCACCCCCGACGAGGTGGTCGCCGCCGCCTCCTCACCGAGCAGCGCGCCCGACGGCCCCCACCCCCTCTCCCTGCTGAAGGCCGAGGCCGCGCCGCGGATCCTCGAGGTCCACCGGCGGCTGTTCTCCCTGCGGCGGCGCGAGATCTGGCTCGCCACCGCCTCGGTGCACGTGGACGAGGACACGCTCGAGAACACCTGGGCGCAGATCGTGCTCACCCCGCGCCCGCAGGGGGCCGACGGGGACGCGGGACGGGGCGCGGCCGACGGGGACGCCCCGGCCTCCGACACCCCGGCCTCCGCCGACCCGGCGCCGCTCACCCTGGTGCTGAACCTCGGCGACGAGGACCGGCCCGCCCCCGGCGAGGTGCTCGAGGCGGTCAGCGGCGCGGACATGCTCGACGGCGTCGGCCCCGCCGCGGGCGGGACCGTGCCCGCGCACGGCATCGCGGTGGTGCGCTGACCGCGGTCCCGCTCCGCCGGAGCGCGCTCCCCAGAATCGGCCCTGCGCACATCCACAGGCCACCTCGCGCAGATAACGCTCCCCGCAAGGACGCCCGCGACGTCATTTCCCCTGGGCAGACATGCGAGTCGACGCAGATAGTCGCCCCCTCGTCGACGATTGTCGGATGGCCGATGCCCACGGGACACACGTCCCCAGCTTCCCCTTCGACTCGCCGCTCGCGGCCACAGCGGTCGCCCTCGAACGGCTGCGCGGCGACCTCGAGGCGGTCCACACCGTGTCCCGTGGCGACACCCTGCGCACGCTGGTGGCCTCGTCGATCGCTCGAGCGGCCGACGCAGGGAGACTCGATGCCGACGAGGCGGCCGCCCTGACCGCAGTGGCGTCCGGGGCCCCGTTCGCGTCCGGCGATCTCACCGAGCTCGACGCGTTGGGGATGCTGCCCGGCATCCTCCGGGACGATCCGCCGTCCCAGCCGCCGCCGAGAGAGCCGTCGTAGGCTCGTGTCATGAGCATGTCGATCAAGCCCGCCGCGTCCGTGCACACCGCCCCCGTCGTCGCCCTCGGGCTGATCGGCGGCTGGCTGACCGCCCGCGAGACCGGGATCCGCCCGCTCGGCGGCGTGGTGCTCGCCGCGGCCGGGGTCTACGCGGGCCGCACCTGGCTGGCCCGTCGGGGGCCCGCCACCACCGCGGTGCTCGGCGCGACCTACGTGCTCGGCTTCGGCCTCTCGCACCCGCTCGCGAAGCGGATCGGCTCCTGGCCCGCGGTGCTCACGGTGACCGCCGCCTCCGCCGGCGCCGCCGCGCTGCTGTCCGACGCCGCCTACGGCGAATGGCTTCCGGCCGACGCCGACGCCTGAGGACCTCCTCCCCATCGGCAGGCTCGGCCTCCCGTCGGACGGTCGGCACGGACGCCGCCGCGCCGCGCCGCCTCGGAGAGCGCTTATCGGGTATCGATCGTCGGAATAGTTGACTAAGCTAAGCCATCGGTCCCGACCGTCGGGTCCTCCCGATCCCCCTGAGGTTCACTCTCCCCATGCTCGGCACCATGAGCCGTCTCTGGACCACCGTTCGCCCGATCCGCTTCCGTCTCTTCCTCGGCCTTCTCAGCGCCATGACCGCGTCGATCGTCGCGCTGATGATCCCGCAGGTCCTCGAGTTCATCGTCAACCAGCTCGGCTCCGACGCCACCGGCGCCACCATCTGGACCGGGGGCGCGATCGTGCTCGCCCTCGGCATCGTCGAGGCCTCCCTGATCTGGCTGCGCCGCACCTTCGCGGTCGCACCCTCCACCACCGTCGAGAAGCAGATCCGGGTCCGCTTCTACGCGCGGGTCCAGAACATGCCCGTCTCCTTCCACGACGGATGGGGGTCGGGGCAGCTGCTCTCGCGCATGATGACCGACATCAACCAGATCCGCCGCTGGATCGCGTTCGGCATGATCATGGCCGTCACCAACGTCGTCACGATCTCCGTGGGCATGGTGCTGCTGGTGCGCTCCTCCGCGGTCCTGGCGCTGATCTTCTTCCTGGCCGCGGTGCCGGTGACGATCATCGCCTACCGCTTCAACCGCAGCTTCTCGATCCTCTCCCGCCGCTCGCAGGACCAGAACGGCGACCTCGCCACCACCATCGAGCAGTCGGTGCAGGGCATCCGCGTGCTCAAGGCCTTCGGTCGCGGCCCGTCGGCCCTCGAGGGCTTCACCGAGCAGGCCGAGGAGCTGCGCCGCACCGAGGTGCGCAAGGCCACCTCCATCGCCCGCTTCGACATGTCCATGTTCATGCTGCCGGAGCTCGCCCTGGGCATCGCCCTGCTGGTGGGGCTGCACCTGACCGCCTCGGGATCGATCTCCACCGGCCAGCTCGCCTCCTACTTCGCGACCGCCACCCTGGTGGTGGGACCGGTGCGGATGCTCGGGATGCTGCTGGGGCAGGCGGTCAACGCGACCACCGCCCTGGACCGCCACTTCGAGGTGATGGATTCGGAGAACTCGATCGTCTCCCCGGACTCGCCCGCCCCCGTCGACCCCGCCGCCGCCTCCGGCGCGGTGACCCTGCGGGGCGTGCACTTCCGCTACGAGGACGCCCCGGACCACGTGCCCGACGTGATCGACGGCGTCGATCTCGACATCCGCCCGGGAGAGACCATGGCCCTGGTGGGCGTGACCGGCAGCGGGAAGTCCACCCTGCTGCAGCTGGTGCCGCGGCTGTACGACGTCACCGCCGGTTCGATCATGATCGACGGCGTCGACATCCGGGAGATGGATCTCGCGGACCTGCGCACCCTCACCGCGGTCGCCTTCGAGGACGCCACGCTGTTCTCCGACTCGGTGCGGGAGAACGTGCTGCTGGGGGCCGACCGCTCCCTCACCGAGGAGCAGGCCGAGGAGCTGCTGCACCTCGCGCTGCGCACGGCCGACGCCACCTACGCCTACGACCTGCCCGAGGGCGTCGACACCCGCATCGGCGAGGAGGGCATGAGCCTCTCCGGCGGGCAGCGCCAGCGCCTCGCCCTCGCCCGCTCCATCGCCGCGAAGCCCGCGGTGCTGCTGCTGGACGACCCGCTCTCGGCGCTGGACACCCGCACCGAGGAGATCGTCACCGGGCGTCTGCGGGAGGTGCTCGAGGGGACCACCACGCTGATCGTCGCCCACCGCAGCTCGACCGTCGCCCTCGCCGACCGCGTCGCGCTGCTGGACAACGGGCACGTGGTCGCCGTCGGCACCCACGCGGAGCTGATGCAGGACTCGGCGAGGTACCGGTGGGTGATCGCCCATCAGGCCGAGGAACGGCGCCGCGACCAGGACATCGAGACCCTCACCGGGGAGCTCGAGCTCCGTGCGATCCAGGAGGAGGGCCGATGAGCGCCACCACCGCCCAGCCCGCGCAGGGCGATCCCGAGCAGCAGTCCTACTCGGCGGAGGAGAACAAGGCCTCCCGCAAGCGCTCCTTCGCCCTGCTCGGGGAGCTGATCTCCCCGGTCAAGGGACAGTTCGTGCTGATGGCGATCATGGTCGTGATCGCCCAGCTGGCGGTCGTGGCTGGTCCCGCGATCATCGCCTGGGGCATCGACCACGGCCTGCCCTCGCTGATGGACGGGAACGCCGTCCCCGCCTACCAGGCGGCCGGTCTCGCCGTCGGCGCCGCGATCGTCGGCGGCGTGCTGACCTTCGGGTACGTGCGCCAGTCGGTCGTGGTGGGTCAGCGTATGCTGCTCGCACTGCGCCGCAAGGTCTTCCGCTTCACCCAGAAGCAGGACCTCGAGTTCCACGAGTCCTACACCTCGGGCCGGATCGTCTCGCGGCAGACCTCCGACATGGAGGCGCTGCGCGAGCTGCTGGACTCGGGCGTGAACGTGATGGTCGGCGCCTCGCTGTCGATGGTGTTCACGATCGTGCTGATCGTGACCATGGACCCGGTGACCGGCCTGGTCATGCTGCTGATGCTGATCCCCTGCGTGGCGCTGACGATCTGGTTCCAGAAGCGCTCGCGCATCGAGTACCGCGCGATCCGCACCCACTCGGCGCGCCTGATCGTCCACTTCGTCGAGGCGATGGCCGGCATCCGCGCCGTCAAGGCCTTCCGCAAGGAGGACCGCAACCAGGCCGAGTTCGACACCCTGGCCCAGGACTACCGCGACGCCTCGATGCGCTCGATCAACGTCTTCGGCATCTACCAGCCGGCGCTGCGCGTGCTCGCGAACATCACGATCGCCGCGGTGCTGGTGGTCGGCGGGTTCCGCGTGCTGAACGGTGACCTGCAGGTGGGGGTGCTGGTGGCGCTGGTGCTCTACTCGCGGCGCTTCTTCCAGCCGGTCGACGAGATCGCGAACTTCTACAACGCCTTCCAGTCCGCGGTGGCGGCGCTCGAGAAGATCGCGACCCTGCTCGCGGTGCAGCCGCACGTGCAGGAGCCCGCGGACCCGACACCTCTGCCCACCTCGAGCGGGCAGGTCGACTTCGAGGACGTCTCCTTCCGCTACACCGAGGACGGCCCGCTCGTCCTGCAGCCGATGGACCTGCACATCCCCTCGGGCCAGACCATCGCGCTCGTGGGGCAGACCGGCGCGGGGAAGTCCACGGTCGCCAAGCTCATCGCCCGCTTCTACGACGCCACCGAGGGGCGCGTGACCCTCGACGGGGTGGACCTGCGGGACATCTCCATGACGGACCTGACCCGCAACATCGTCATGGTCACCCAGGAGGCGTACCTGTTCTCCGGCACCGTCGCGGACAACATCGCGCTGGGGAAGCCGGGCGCGAGCCGCGAGGAGATCGAGGCCGCGGCCCGCGCGATCGGCGCCGACGAGTTCATCGAGAAGCTCCCCTACGGCTACGACACCGACGTGAACAAGCGCGGCGGGCGGGTCAGCGCCGGCCAGCGGCAGCTGATCTCCTTCGCCCGCGCGTTCCTGGCCGATCCGCGGGTGCTGATCCTCGACGAGGCCACCAGCTCCCTGGACATCCCCAGCGAGCGCATGGTGCAGGAGGGGCTCACGAAGCTGCTCGGCCATCGCACCTCGCTGATCATCGCCCACCGCCTCACCACCGTGATGATCGCGGACCGGGTGCTGGTGGTACACGGCGGCGAGGTCGTCGAGGACGGCTCCCCCACCGAGCTGGTCGCCTCCGGCGGGCGCTTCGCGGCGCTGTACCAGGCCTGGCAGGACTCGATGTGAGCACGTCGGGACCGGTGCCGGGCCGCGCTCAGCGCGCGGTGCTGCGGTACACGGTGAACCCCCAGCCGACGGTCGAGCGCTCCGGCACGGAGAGCCCTGCCGCCTCGAACAGTGCCAGGTGCTCCTCGTGGGTGCGGATCCCGCCCCCGTGCAGGGCGAAGCCGACGAGGTCCTCCTCGTAGTCGTGGTCGTGCGCGAGCTCGGGCTCGAGCACCTCGGCGAGCGCGAGGACGCTGCCCTGCGGGGCGAGCGCCTCGGCGGCTCCGCGGAGCGCTCGGACGGCCTCCTCGTCGCTCGAGCGGCCGAGGTTCTCGACGAGCACCACCACGTCGGCGTCGGCCTCGCCGAGCGCCTCGGCGGCCCCGCCGAGTGCTCCCTCGACGACGGTGATCCGGGGTGCGTCCCCGACGAGGTCACGGTGCACCCGCACCTCGCCCGGCGCGGCCAGGATCCGTGTCTCGAGCTCGGGATGCGCCGTGGTCAGGGCGTGGGCGATCGTGCTCGCCCCCTTCCCGGCGACCACCGCCCGGCGCAGGCCCTCGAGAGCCGGGGACCGGGCGAACGCTCCGGCGACGTAGGTCGCGACGTCGGCCTCCTGCTCGAGCCGCGTCCGCACCAGGGCGGGGTCCGCCTCCAGGCGCGAGAGCATCTCCGCGGCGAGCGGCGCGGGGCCCGCGCCGCGCACGGCGGGCAGCAGCGACAGCAGGACGGCGATCTCCTGGATCCCGCGGAGACCCTCGAGATCGAGCTGCTCCTGGACGCGGTCGTCCTCGAGCTCGCGCCCCGGTCCGGTCAGGCGGTGGCGTCCCTGGTCGTCGACCTCGGTGATCCCGATGGCCTCGAGGTAGCGCACGAGCTTGCCGATCCCGGTCCCGTCGGCGCCGGTCCTGGCGGCGAGCTCGGCAGGGGTGCGCGCATCGCCGTCGAAGGCGTCGGCCAGTCCCACGGTGGCGGCGACCCGCAGGGCGAGGCCCGGCATGATCTCGGAGAGCTCGTGGAAGGTCTCGGCGTGGTCCTCGGTGGCCTCGAGGTCCTGCTCGCCGGTGGCCTCGTCCACCACCACCTCCTGACGGCGCCAGTACCCCGTGACCTCGACCTGCTCCTTGGGCAGCCCCTTCTCCCCGCGCAGCCAGCGGCGGATCGGCACCAGGGTGAGGGTCTCGCCGGCGACCCAGGCGAAGGCCCTGCCCTCCCACCAGTCGGCGCCCGTGATCGCGTCGAACAGGGTGCTGGTGGTACCGGCCTCGTCGCCGTCACGGCTGAACCAGGTCAGCTCCACGCCTTCGGGGACGGGGAGGTCCTGCACGTGGTCCCGCTCGGCGACCTCGATGAACACCTGCCCGCGGGCCCCCTCGGGCCATTCCTCGAGCCAGCGACCGATCGCGGGCAGCGCGGTCTCGTCCCCGGCCACGAGCGTCCAGTCGACCCCGACAGGGTGGGGCGCGGAGGACTTCGGCCCTGCCCAGTGCACCCGCTCACCGGGCTGGACGCGGTAGGCCCAGCTGGTCGCGGGCCCCACGCCGTGGCGCACGAAGTCGAGGTCCACCTCGCCGTGCTCCCCGGCCTGCGGGTCCCAGCGCCGCACGGTGTAGGTGCGGAACAGCAGGTGGGGGTCCTCCCGGGGCCAGTTCAGCACGCCGTCGGCCTGGGTGGGGGCGACGGGCACGTCCGCCTCGGGGTGGCGCAGGATGAGCTTGCCCTCGTCGTCGAAGGTGTCGGAGCGGAAGGCGGCGACGGGGAATCCGTTCTCGGCGGTGTGCGCACGCAGCTGCTCACCGCCGAGGGTGACGCGCCGCATGCCGGGGGTGACGTCGCGGACGCGCAGCACCTCCAGCTCGCGGACGGTGATCGGGTAGACGTCGAGCGGGCGCAGGCTGCGGGCCATGGGGGTCCTCCTGGTGGGGAGCAGTGGGGTGGGCGGCTGTGAGGTCGGGTTGTGGAGTCGGGCTGCGGGGTCGGACTGCGAGGTCTGGCTGTGGAGTCGGGCTGCGGGGTGGGGTCGGTCAGGGAACGGCGTGCTGGATCGCGCCGGGAGCGCTGCTGCCGGGCTCCACCGGGCGCGGGGCGACGGAGCGCGGGTCGAGGGGGACCACGGCAGGGGTGCCGGTCACCGGGTCCGGCACCACGAGGGCCCTCAGCCCGAAGACCTCCTCGATCATCGACGCGGTCATCACCTCGTCCGGGACACCGGTGGCGGTGATCTCGCCGTCGCGCATCACGATCAGGTGATCGGCGTAGCGCGCCGCCTGTCCCAGGTCGTGCAGGACGGCGACGACGGTCTTGCCGTCCTCGTGGAAGGTGCGCAGCAGCTCCATGAGCTCGTACTGGTGGGCGATGTCGAGGAAGGTCGTCGGCTCGTCCAGGAGCATGATCGGCGTCTCCTGCGCCAGCAGCATCGCGACCCAGACGCGCTGGCGCTGGCCACCGGAGAGCTCGTCGACGAGCCGCCCGGACAGATCCGTGAGACGGGTCGCCTCGAGGGCGCGGGCCACGGCGGCCTCGTCCGACTCGCGCCATTGCTGGATCAGCGTCTGGTGCGGGGCACGGCCGCGGGCGACCAGGTCGGCCACGCGGATGCCGTCGGGGGCGAGCGAGGACTGCGGGAGCAGTCCCATCCGTCGGGCGACCTCCTTGGAGCGATAGGAGCTGATCGCCCGGCCGTCGAGCAGGACGGTGCCCGCAGTGGGAGTGAGCACCCGGGCGAGCGCCCTCAGCAGGGTCGACTTCCCACAGCCGTTGGGGCCGATGATCGCGGTGAACGAGTGCTCGGGGATGTCCACGCTGAGATGACGGGAGATGATCCGCCGGTCGTAGCCGATGGTGACGTCGTCGGTGCGCACACGCACCGCGGGATGCTCACCGGAGCGGGCGGCAGGGTCCGGGGCGGGCTGCTCGGCCATGGGGTCCTTCCTCGGGGGTCGTGGTGGGCTCGGGGTCGCCGCGGGGGCGACGGCGGAGTGCGGGACACGGTTCATCGCGCGGCACCGTGCTGGGCACGGGATTCCCGGACCAGCAGACGGATGAGGTAAACGCCTCCCAGGCACACGGTGATCAGGCCGACGGGGACGGGGCGGTACGCCTGCGCGATCAGCAGGGACAGCAGGTGCGCGGCGGTCAGCAGCGCAGCGCCCATCGCGGCGGAGGACAGCAGACTCACCCCCGGTGAGCGCGTGACGCGGCGGGCGAGCTGCGGGGCGACCAGCGCGATGAACCCGATGGGCCCTGCGGCGGCGGTGACCAGGGCGACCGTCGCCACCCCCGTCACCAGCAGCGCCAGACGTGCGCGGTGGGGTCGGGTGCCCTGGGTGATCGCGGCGTCGTCGCCGAGCTCGAGGGCGCGCAGCGAGGGGTGGAGCAGCCCGGCGGCCAGGACGATCACGGCGGCGATCGCGAGCGAGGGCAGCATCGAGGCCCAGGAGACGCGGGTGATCGACCCCGCGCCCCAGAATCCGACGGTCATCGCGTCGGCCAGATCCGCGCGGGTGATGAGGTAGGTGTTGATCGACCCCAGCAGGGCGGAGACCCCGATCCCCACGATGATCAGGCGGAAGCCCTGGATGCCCTGCCGGTGGGCGAGGAGGTACACGGCCAGTGCCGTGGCCAGGCCACCGAGGATCGCGGCGGCAGCGACCGTCCAGTAGCTGGTGGAGCCGACGAGCAGGATGGTCACGACCACCGCGGTGTAGGAGCCGGCGTCGAAGCCGATCACGTCCGGGGAGCCGAGCGGGTTGCGGGTCAGGGACTGGAAGATGGCCCCGCCGATGCCGAGCAGGGCCCCGAAGACCACCGCGGCGAGGGCCACCGGCGCCCGCCATTCGAGGACGATCACCCGGTGGAAGCGCTCCGCGCCGCCGGTCAGCGCCCCGGTCACGTCACCGAGGGTGAGCGGGTAGTCCCCGACGGTGATCGCGAGGACCGCGACCAGCACGGCACCGGTCAGCAGTGCGAGAGACACCAGAGCGAGGAGGTGCGGGATGCGCTGCGAGAGGAACGGGGTGCGCAGCGTCGTCGAGGCGTAGCCGACGTCGACCCGGCGCGCGCCGGCCCGGGGGCCGGGCGCGGACTCGGGCGGGGGCGGGGTCTGCGCGCTCACAGTCCGCTCGCCGTCCTGCGCCGCACGAGCGCGATCAGCACCGGGGCGCCGATGACGGCGGTCATGATCCCCACCTCGATCTCTCCCGGCCGCCCCAGCACCCTGCCCACCACGTCGGCGGCGAGCACGATCACCGGTGCCGTCAGGGCGGAGAAGACGATGATCCAGCGCTGGTCGGGCCCGACCACCCAGCGCACGACGTGGGGCACCATGAGCCCGATGAAGCCGATCCCTCCGGTCAGGGCAGTGCCTGCGCCGGCCAGGAGGGTCACCGCCATCACGCCCAGCACGCGCGTGAGAGCGACCCGGGTGCCGAGGGAGGCGGCGAGGTCGTCGCCCAGGGCGATCGCGTTCAGAGCGCCCGCGATCAGCAGGGACAGCATGAGACCGAGCACGAGGAAGGGGACCACCTGCATCGTGTCGGCGAGGCTGGTGCGCGCGATCGAGCCGACGCCCCAGTTCCGGATCGCGTCGAAGGTCTCGGGGTCGATGAGGGTGAGGAAGGTGGAGAGCCCGGTGAGCACGGCCCCCAGCGCGACCCCCGCGAGGACCAGCGTGACCGGGGAGACGCCGCCGCGGCCGGCGGAGCCGATGACGAAGACCAGCACGGTCGCGGCCGCCGCGCCCACGAAGGCGAGCCAGATGTAGCCGGTGATCCCGGCGATGCCGAACAGACCCGTGCCGAGAGTGACGGCGAATCCGGCCCCGGCGTTGACGCCCAGGATGCCGGGGTCGGCGAGCGGGTTGCGCGTGAGCGCCTGGATCACGGCTCCGGAGACCCCGAAAGCGGACCCCACGAGCACACCGACCACCGTCCGGGGAATCCGCAGGGTGTGCACGATGATCGAGGCCTCCGAGCCGTCGGGCCGCCACAGCCCGCGCCACACCTCGCCCAGAGGAAGGGGGTTGGCGCCGACCATCAGGCTCGCGAGCGCAGCGACGACGAGGGCGGCGAGGATCGCCACCAGTCCCACGATCCGGCGGCGACGCAGGAAGCGCATCGGCGGGGCGATGGTCGGCGGCGCGACGCGGGGGTGCTCGAGGGCGGTCATCGTGCGCCGCCGCCGGGCACGGCCCCGCGGGGAAGCACCGGCATCAGGCGTCGAGGAGCTCGTCGAGGACGCCCTCGAGCTGGTCGACGATGTACGGCAGACCGAGCGGGTCGGGCCAGCTCAGCCCCCACGGGAGGCACCAGCCGTACGTGCTCTCGACGTCGGTGTGCCCCACGGCGCCCTCGCTCACCGCCGTGAGCCGCTGGTAGAGCTCGCTGGACTCGAGCCACCGCGCGGCGACCTCCGGTTCGTCCGCACCGCCGTGCTGGTGGATGACCAGCAGGTCCGCATCGGCGAGGCTGAGGTTCTCGAGGCTCAGCGGCTCGGTCACCTCTCCGGCGTGCGGATGCGGTGCGAATCCGAGGGTGTCGAGGAGCTCCTCCGTGGTGGTCCCGGCGAGGTTCACCATCTCGATGCCGTACTCCTGGCCGCGGTTGATCAGGATCGCGAGAGTGCGCCCCTCGTACTCGGGATGACGGGCGGCGACCTCGGCGATGTGCTGCTCGGCGTCGGTGATCGCCGACTCGCCGGCCTCGATCCGGTCCACCGCCGCGGCGAGCCCGCGCACCAGCTCCCTCCAGTCCTTGTCGGTGCGGCCGTACTCCTCCTCGGAGTCCCGGGCGAGCACCGGGGCGATCTCGGCGAGCCGCTCGTAGTGATCCCCCACGGCGTCGAGGGTCTGGGCGACGATCAGATCCGGCTGCGCGGCGGCGACCATCTCGTAGGGGAAGGAGTCCCCCCAGATCTCGACCTTCTCCGCCTCGGCCATGGCCTCTTCGTGTCCGACGAGCCAGCCCAGGTCCTCGACGGTCCAGGGCGCGAGCACCGGGGCGAGGCCGAGCGCGACCGCGACCTCGAGATCGCCGAGCCCGCCGACGACGGCGATCCGCTCCGGCACCGCCTCGAGGACCGTCTCGCCGTAGGGGGTGGCGAGGGTGAGGGGATAGCTCGTGGTGCCCTCACCCTCGCCGCGGTCGTCGCTGCCGCTGTCGCTGCCGCTGCCGGCATCAAGGCTGCCATCGGCGTCGGCGTCGGACGGGCCGCTCGAGCACGCCGAGGCGGCGGCCAGCAGGGCGAGACCTCCGCCGGTGAGGAAGGCGGCGCGAGTGGGGCGCGGACGGTGGGACGGTGCGGTCACGAGGAGTCCTTTCAGGCCGGGCGGATCGAGCCGCGCGACGCAGAGAGACGAGCAGGACGAGGGGGGTCGGCACGGAGAGCGTCAGCGCGGGGAGGGTCGGCATGGGGGTCGGCACAGGGAGGGTCGGCATGGGGGTCGGCACAGGGAGGGTCGGCACCGTCGGGGCGCGCACCGGCGTCAGGGGGCCAGGGTGGTCCGGAGGATCGGGATGAGCTGCTCGGCCGCCCACTGCTTCCCGAGCGGTCCGCCCTGCGCGAGGGCCCAGGCGAGGTTCCCCTCCTTCTCGTCGCCGTCGACGACGTAGCCCGCCTCGCTCAGGTGCAGCTCCGCGACGTGCCCGTCCCGGACGACCTCGAGCTGCTGGAACAGCTCCTGGCCGGTGAGGAGCCGCTCGAGCTCCGCGTCGTCACCCGTGTTGTCGCCGATGACCAGGACGTCGGCGTCGATCAGCGAGAGCATCTCCGGGCTGACGGCGTCGTCGTCCACGAACTGCTCCGCGAGGGGGTTCGGGGCGAAGCCGAGGTCGAGGAACAGCTGCTCCGGGTCGGAGCCCGTGCTGGAGAAGTAGGCGAAGCCGTACTCCTCGGCGTACTGCACGACGTAGGTGGGAGAGAGACCGTCGAACTGGGGATTCTCCTCCCGGGCGGACTCGAACCAGCGATCGTGATCGGCGATCACACCGTCCGCGGCGGCCACGAGGTCGAGCGCCTCCCCGAGGGCGCTCAGCTCGGTGCGCCAGTCGGCCTCGAGCGCAGCATCCTCCGAGGTCGCCGCGAGGACCGGCGCGATCGCCGAGAGCTGTTCGAACTCGTCGGCGATGCTCTTGCCGAAGACGACGATCAGGTCGGGCTCCGTCGCGGCGACGGTCTCGTGCGGGGTGATGCCGGAGTGGTCGGCCGGGAAGATCTCCGGGATCTCGCCGGGAAGCGCCTCGAGTGTCCACACGGCGCGTTCGACCATCTCCGCGGCCACCACGGGCGTGATCCCGAGCGCGGCGAGCAGCTCGCAGTCACGCCCGGCGGGGCTGACGGCGGCGATGCGCCGGGGCCGCTCGACCAGCTCGGTCTCGCCCCAGGCGGTCGTGAGCGTGAGGGGGTACGTCGTGGTGCCCTCCGCCGCCGGGAGGCGGGCATCGCCGTCCTCGGCGCCGGCCCCGCCGCCGTCCGCGCCGCCGGCATCTCGCTCCTCCCCCGCGCAGCCCCCGAGGGCGAGCAGCCCGGCGAGGCCCCCCGCTGCGAGGAAGGCTGCGCGGCTGACGCGCGGCCCGACGGGGAAAGGGGCAGGGGCGATGGTCACGGCGCGGGCACCTCGGGTTCGACGGGAGTGGTTCGACGGGAACGGGTCGACAGGAGTGGGTCGACAGGCGGGACGCGGCGGACAGCAGCGCCCCGACTGGTTAGATTAGGCATGCCTAATCTCCCGAGGTGTGCAGATCCGGTCGCCTTGGATGCGAGAAGTGACCAGGCCCGTGCCGACCGCCTCGAGTGGACGGTCGACGGCCGCTCCGAGGGAGGAACAGGTCCCGTCCCGCACGCCCACGGATCCACGGCCGAGAGGAGGAGCCGATGACCCCGGTGTCCACCGCAGCTGTCCTGCCTCCCGCCGGGACGTCACCGCCGCGAGCGGCCCCCGGGACGGTCCGGGCTCCGGCCGTGTCCGTCGCGGACCGTCGGCACGAGCACGAGCACCTGCTGCTGTGGCAGGTGCACGGCGCCGCCGAGCTGGTGCTCGACGGGGAACGGACGACCCTGTCCGCGGGGTGGGCCTGCTGGATCCCGGCGGGCGTGGTGCACGCCCTCACCGTGCGGGAGAACTCGGTCGTGCTCCCGCTGCTGTTCGACGCCGCCGGAGGGCGGTTCCCGGCGGACACCTGGAAGCTGCTGCGGATCCCCGAGGAGCTGCGCCCGCTGCTGCTTCTCTCGGTCCAGTACCAGAACTCGATCATCTACAGCCCCCAGGGACACGGGGAGCTCGAGGAGCAGATCCTGGCCCTGGTCGCGGCCCGCTCGACGCTGCCGCTGCCTCGCAGCGAGCCGGCGCGAGGGGTCGCCCTGGCAGTGCGCCGGGATCCGGCAGATCCGCGCACCGTGCAGGAGCTCGCCGCCGCGGTGCACGTCTCCTATCGCACGCTGGAGCGGGCCTTCCTGCAGGAGACGGGCCTGACGCTGCACCAGTGGCGGATCACCAGCCGGATGCAGTCCGCGACCCGACTGCTCCGCGAGGGCATCGGGATCCGTGCGGTCGCCGCCCGCGTGGGGTACGCGAACGTCAGCGCCTTCGGCCGGGTGTTCAAGGAGCACGTCGGCGACACCCCGCGCAGGTACGCACAGCGTCAGCGCGGGGGCTGCTGAGTCCCCGCGCTCCGCGGCATGCCGGGCGGGAGCACCCGGCACCCGCTCAGGCGGGCGGAGAGGCGGTGGCGGTGGCGCCCAGCATCGCCCGCAGCTCCTCGGTCAGGCCGTCGACCTCGACGGGCACCTCCGGCCGGCGGAACGTCGCGGGCGTGAGCAGGAAGCGCTGCTCCTCCTCGACGGAGCCGCGCAGGGTCGAGACCTGGGTGCCGTTCTCGACGTAGCCGCAGGCCCGCGAGACGGCGAACGAGGCCGCATTGCCGAGCACGGCCGAGGACTCGGCGCGCCGCGCCCCGAGGTGGTCGAGGGCGAGCACGAGCATCGCCTGGCGCATGAGCGTGCCGTAGCCGTTGCCGTGGGCGTCGAGCGTCAGCCATGAGCCGGAGCTGACGGTGCGTCGCTCGGCGAAGCGGTGGGCCGAGACGTCCTGGCTGCCGATGAGGCGGCCGTGCGCCCAGATCCCGAAGGCGATCGTCCACTGCTCGGGCGAGAGCTCGCTGCGCAGATGCCACTGGAAGCGCAGCGCCTCCCGCACCCGCACGTCGGGCTCGGTCCGGTACCAGGGGAACACCTGCGGGGACTGCTCGTCCTCGAAGATCGGCCGACGGATCAGCGCGGCGTACTCGGGCAGGTCCGCGTCGGCGAGCGGGCGCAGGGTGAGGTCCCCGGCGCGCAGCACGAGGCCTGAGGGCGGGTGGATCGAGGCGAGGTCGGGCGGCTCCGTCATCGGGTCAGGATAGGAGCGCGACACGTGCCGAGCACGCGAATACCCCGCCCGGAGCCGAGACCGGAGGGACGAGTCGACTGCGCGGCCCTGCGGCCCGCGCCTCCGGGGAGCCTCGGGCCCGTACCCTGGATCCATGACGCCCGACGTGCTGCTGACCGGCTTCACCCCCTTCGCCGGAGCGACCGTGAACGAGTCCTGGGAGGCGGTGCGGCGGGCCGCACCGATCCTGCGCGAGAACGGCATCACCGTCGAGGCCCTCGAGCTGCCGGTCGAGTTCGGCCGCGCCGGGGAGCTGCTCGCCGCCGCGGTGCGGGAGCACCGTCCGCGCCTGGTGGTCGCGACCGGGCTCGCCGCGGGCCGGCGCGGGATCACCCCGGAGCGGGTCGCGATCAACGTGCGCGACGCCCGGATCCCCGACGGGGCGGGCGCGAGCCCGCTCGACGATCCGGTGGTCGAGGGCGGGCCGGTCGGGTACTTCACGACGCTGCCGATCAAGGCGATGGCCGCGCAGCTCCACGCGACGGGCGTGCCGGGATCGATCTCCCAGACCGCCGGCACCTATGTGTGCAACGACGTCTTCTACCTGCTCCAGCACCTGCTGGCGACCGACGCCTCCCTGCACGGGATCCGCGGCGGCTTCGTCCACGTCCCCTCGGCGGACGTCGTCGAGCCGGTGCCGTGCGCGCGCGCACTGGTGGCCATGGTCGAGGTCGCCCTGCGCACCGAGACCGACGCAGCGCTCACCGGCGGCGCCGAGCACTGACACGCTCCTCCACCCCGTTCCGGCGCGGCCGCGGGCCGTGCGGGGGCGTACAGCGCCCCGACCCTCACCCCGCCCCTCGTGTCAACCGGCTCTGCCGAACGGGGACAGTTCCGGCGCGCACGATGTGCACAACGGGCCCGTGGCGGCCTCCGACACCGGGAGAACGGCGTTCCTGCACATCGCGAAGCAAGTTGTCCACAACGTTTTCCACAGTCGTGGATGAATGACAGAGATGTAGTTCCGCAGGTACAGCCGTCGGCCCGGGCGTGTCGCCGCGGGGCGGCAAGCGCCGCGAGCTTCCGGAGAGCGTCTCCTCACCGTTCTCCGGCGCGCGTCAGGGCCACTGCATCACCGCAGGTCACGACGGCACCGCGGAGCCCATCCCCCATCGGGCATCGCCTACTGCGAAGTATCTTCGCTGGCTGCGGGCACGCGTGCTCGACCGTGACGTCCGCACGAACGGCTCCCGGCACGTCGCTGAACCCACTGCCCGTCCACAACGGATCCACGGTTTTCCACAGCGAGATCGCGCAATCCCCATCACGGGCCCGACTCGTCCACAATTGCGTCCACACCTGGGGAAAACCACACCGGTGTAACTCAGGCCCGACGAGACCCGACGAGAGGAGAGTCGTGTTCGGCGGGCGGCGACTCGGGTCCGGCGGGGCGGGCTCCGTCGTTCTCGCGCGAGGCGTGATCCTCGAGGAAGGCACGGCCGGCCGTGCGACGAGCCACGGGAGACGTCGCCGACGAGTCTCGCCGGGGGCCCGCCGGGAACCGTCAGCGAGCCCTCAGAAGGACCTCAGAGAGCCATCACCATCATCACCTTGACCGCGATCAGCACCACGCAGAGCACGGCGCCGGCCGCGATCACGCCGCCGTGCACGAGCGCCGAGCGGCGCGCGAGGGCCTGCCGGTCCACTCCGGGGGCGGCGCGCGGCCGCAGGGCGAACATCGCACCGGTGACCGCGGCGCCGAGGACCAGACCGCCCAGGTGCCCCTGCCAGGAGATGTGCGGGATCGTGAAGGTGATGACGAGGTTCAGGACGATCAGCAGGGCGATCTGCGCGGTCTGGCCGCCGAGGTGCCGGTTCACGATGAAGATCGCGGCGAACAGGCCGAACACGCCGCCGCTGGCACCGAGGGTGCCGGTGACCCAGGCGCTGCCCAGCGGATCGGCGAGCACGAAGACGGCGGTGTGCCCGCCGAGGACCGAGAGCAGGTAGACCGCCGCGTAGCGCACGTGCCCCAGCGTCTGCTCGAGGTACTGCCCCACCGCCCACAGGGCGTACATGTTCAGCACCAGGTGGAGGATCCCGCCGTGCAGGAAGCCCGCGGTGAAGAAGGTCCAGGGCATGGCCAGGATGCGGTACGGGACGAAGAGCCCCAGCTGCTCGACGATCTGCGGGGCCACCGTCTGCCCGAGGTACGCCAGCACGCACAGCCCGATCAGGGTGTACGTGACGTACGGGGTGCGCTTGCCCATGCCGCCGCCCATCGCGTTGCGCGGGCGGGTCGAGGCCTGCTGCCGGGAGATCTCCCGCTCGCAGTCCACGCACAGCACACCCACCGAGGTGGGGCGCTGGCAGTCCGGGCAGACGGGACGATCGCAGCGCTTGCAGCGCACGTAGCTCACCCGGTCGGGGTGGCGGGGACAGACCGGCTGAGCCTGCGGGTCCGGGGAGTCCTCGGCGCTGTAGCCGTAGCTGGGGCGTTCCATGGGGGTCATTCCATCACGCATGCCTGGAGAGGGGCCGGGCGACCTCTCACGGGTCGGTCCTTCAGGCGGCGGTGTACGGGAAGGCGGCGAAGAGCCGCTCGAAGCGGCGCTGCTGGGGATCGCTCACCGGGCGCAGCGGGGTCAGCACCAGCCGACGCCTCCCTGCCGCCCCCTTCCGGGTCCAGGTGGCCACCACCTCGCCGCGGCGCAGGGCGGCGCGCCTGAAGACCCCGTTGCTGCCGGGGACCAGGGCACGGTGGCGCTCCTCGTCCAGCAGGAAGAGACGGTCGCGGTAGCCCAGGACCAGCTCGTCGAAGCCGGGCAGCAGCAGCTCTCGCATCGTCTCCCTCTCACGCTCCGCGTACTCCTCGGCGAGGCCGGGCCGCCACCACAGCCGCTCGCCGCCGCTGCCGCGCGCCTCGGCCGCCCCCGCAGGCACGGCCCCCGCGTGCAGATGTCCGTCGCGATCCGCGAAGCCGCTCTCGAGACGGTCCTCGACCTGAGGGATCGCGGCACGGATCGTGCGCAGGGGGAGCTTCGACCACCAGGCGAGGTCCCGCTCCCCCGCGGGGCCGTGACTGGTGAAGTAGCGCAGGGCGAGCTCCGCGGCGGCGGCGACGCGGTCGCCCCCGAAGGCGCTCTCGAGGTCGATGCCGGAGGGCAGCCACTCCCGAGCGGCCACCACCGCGGTCTCCCCCTCCCGCCATGGTCCGTAGGCGGCGTCGCCGAGGGAGATCAGCTCTCCGAGCACGTGATAGCCGCGCCCCTGGTCGACGGGCACCCCGGCGGAAGCCCAGGCATCGAGCAGCTCCGCGCGCAGCACGCCCCGCCCGGTCCCGGGCACCGAGTGCGGGGCGGCGACGTCCTCGAGCACCTCGCGGGCCCGGTCCACGTGCGCCTCCGTCAGCCCCAGCTGTCCGCGCCGAGCGATCGCGGCCCGCAGAGGTCCGTCCGCGCACAGCTGGGTGAGCCAGCGCAGGGTGTCCGCGGCGACGACGAAGACCGTGCCCCGCATGGGGTAGCCGCGCACGATATCGCCGCGGTCGAAGGCCGCCAGCACGGCCTCGAGGGATGCCGCGTCCCCACCGGTGCGCAGGGCGAGCGAGGCGATCGCGCCCGGCAGGTCCTGTCCCTGGTGCGCGCCGAAGGCCCGGGCCGCCGCGGCGGGACCCGTGAAGCGCGGAGGGCCCGCGAGGCCGTGGGCGAGGATCCGGGCGCCGGCCAGGTGTCGCGAGGTCATGCCCGAGGGTAGCCGCCGCGGCCCACAGCACAGCGGCCCGCCCCCGGGATCCGGGGGCGGGCCGCTGTGCTCGTCGGGCCGTCCGCTCAGCGCGGCGCGGACCCGGGCGGGGTCACTTCTCGATGGTCACCGAGGTGATGACGACGTCCTCGAGGGGACGGTCGCGCATGTCGGTCTTGACGCCCTCGATCGCGTCGACGACCTTCTTGGAGTCGTCGTCGGCGACCTGGCCGAAGACGGTGTGCTTGCCCTGCAGATGCGGGGTGGGGCCGACGGTGATGAAGAACTGCGAGCCGTTGGTGCCGGAGGGGCGACCGGTCAGCGCGTTGCGGCGCTTGCCGGCGTTGGCCATCGCGAGCACATAGGGCTCGTTGAAGTTCTTCTCGGAGATCTCGTCGTCGAAGGTGTAGCCCGGGCCGCCGGTGCCGGTGCCCAGCGGGTCACCGCCCTGCAGCATGAAGCCCGAGATGATGCGGTGGAAGATGACGCCGTCGTAGAACGGACGGGTGACCTTCTCGCCGGACTCCGGGTCGGAGAACTCCTTGGTGCCCTCGGCGAGGCCCACGAAGTTCTCGACGGTCTTGGGGGCGTGATCCGGGAACAGCTCCAGGCGGATGTCCCCGTGGTTGGTGTGAAGGGTTGCGAACATGCGGTCATCCTCCCACACGGGCACACCGACCGACCGGACGGGTCCGCGCGCCTCCTCGCTTCTTCACATCGACTGGGAGCGTGCATACTCGCTCGCGTTAGAGTTGGGGCACACGGGTCCGTGACAGCCACGGGCTGTCCCGGCCCAGGGACCACCGTCGGCCCGATCCGGCGGATTCGACCGAAAGGGGAAACCCATGGCGCATACCAAGAAGCGGGAAGCCAAGAAGGCCAAGAAGCAGGCGAAGAACGTCTCGGACGCAGCCGGTTCGACCGCCCAGAGGGCCGAGAAGGCCGTCGAGGAGCTGCAGAAGCTCGCCGCCACGGTGGGTCCTGTGGTCTCCGAGAGCGCGAGCGTCGCCCGCAGCCGGGCCACCGAGCTGTACGACCAGTACGCCCCCGAGGCCCAGCAGAAGCTGCGCGAGCAGTCCGACCGGATCTCCTCGAACCTCGGCCCCCGCGCCGACAAGATCCGCCACGACGTGCAGGACGACTATCTCCCGCGCGCCCGCAAGACCGTGGAGACCTCTGGCACCGTCCTGAAGGCGGCCGTGGACGCCGCCCGCAAGGAGCTCGAGAAGGGGCAGGGCGACATCCGCTCCGCCGTCCTCGAGCCGACGCCGCAGAAGAAGAAGGGCCGCGCCGGCAAGGTGCTGCTCATCCTCGGTCTCACCGCCGCCGGTGCCGCCGCGGGCTACATCGCCTGGCAGAAGACCCGCCCGGTCGAGGACCCGTGGGCGCCGCCCGCGGACTTCGCCCGTGCGCACTACCCCGCCTCCGCGTCGGACGACTCCGACTCCTCGACCGTCTCGGACACCGTCGGCTCGGCCGACGCCGGTGACGTCGCCTCGGCCCTGAAGGGCGAGGACCGCACCTCCGACGTCGAGCCCAAGGAGGTCAAGGTCGACTCGGACGAGGAGACCTCGGCCGACGACGAGAAGCGCGGCAGCCACCGCAGCGACGCCTGAGCGTCCGCCTCGGCGCATCGCGGAGCACTCCGTGCACGACGGCGCGGCGATCCCGTCCCCGGACGGTGATCGCCGCGCCGTCGGCCTGTCCGGGCCCGTCGGCTCCTCCGCCGACGGGCCCACAGGGTCGACGGGACCGACAGGGCCGACGGGACCGACAGGACCGACGGGACCGACAGGACCGACAGATCCGGCCGTGCTGACCACTGCGCGCCTGCGCCTGTCGCCGGTGGTCGAGGATGATCTCGAGGAGCTGTTCGCCCTCCACGCGGATCCCCGCGCCTTCGCCGAGGACCTCACCGAGCCGCTCACGGACCGGGCGCAGATGCGCTGGGTGCTCGGACAGTGGATCGAGGGCTGGGCGCGGCACGGCCTCGGGTACCTGACCGTCCGCGCACGCACGCCGGCCGGCGGGACGCGCGACCCGGACGGGACGCGCGCCGCGCACGGCACCGGAGACGCCGACGGGGCTGAGGCGCCCGACTCCCTCCCGTCCGGTCTGCTCGGCGTCGTCGGCCTCACCCCGTTCGAGGCCGCCGGCCCTCACGTGCTCAGCGCCTACTGGCGCCTGTCCCCCGCCGCGACCGGGCGCGGCGTGGCGAGCGAGGCGATGCGCGCGGTGCTCGAGCACCCCTCCCTGGGCGGGCGCGGCGACGAGGTCGTCGCGGTGACCGCGGCCGGGAACCATCCCTCCCGCGCCCTGGCCGCCCGCCTCGGCTTCGTGCCCGCGCCGCCCGACCGCGCGGTGCCCGGGGAGCGCGACGGCGATGTGCTGCTGGCGCGGCCCGCCTCTCCCGAGCGCGCGGCACCGGACGCTGACGGGGCCGGACGCTGACGGGGCCCGGGGCTGACCGGTCCCTGGACGGACCGGTCCCTAGACTGACCGGCATGTCCGCCTCCTCCGCCGCTGCCGGTGCCACCGCCGCTGCCGCCGCCTCCCCCGGGGGTGCCGGCCGCTACGCGCCCTCGCCGAGCGGCGACCTGCATCTGGGGAACCTCCGCACCGCGGTCCTGGCCTGGGTGCTCGCACGACGCAGCGGCCGCGCCTTCCGCCTGCGCGTGGAGGACCTGGACCGGGTGCGCGAGGGCGCCGAGCAGCGCCAGCTCGAGGACCTCGCCGCGCTCGGCCTGGACTGGGACGGGGAGAACGTGCACCAGTCGGCGCGCGCCGCGGCGTACGAGGCGGCGATCGCGGAGCTGACCGCGCGGGACCTCCTCTTCGAGTGCTATTGCACCCGCCGCGAGATCCTCGAGGCGCCGAGCGCGCCGCACGCCCCGCCCGGCGCCTACCCGGGCACCTGCCGCGACCTCTCCCCCGCCGAGCGCGAGCAGGGGCGGGCGCGCATGCGGGAGCTGCGGCGCGAGCCCGCGCTGCGCCTGCGGGCCGACGTGGACTCCTGGCGGGTGCGGGACCTGTGGGCCGGGGAGGTGACCGGCCCGGTCGACGACCTCGTGCTGCGGCGCGGCGACGGCGTGGTCGCCTACAACCTCGCCGTCGTGGTCGACGACGCGGCCGCCGGCGTGGATCAGGTGTGCCGGGCCGATGACCTGCTCTCCTCCGCTCCCCGCCAGGCGCACCTGGCACAGCTGCTGGGCCTGCCGGAGCCCGAGTACGCGCACGTGCCGCTCGCGGTGAACGTCGAGGGCGCCCGGCTGGCCAAGCGCGACGGCGCCGTCACCCTGCGCGACCGCCTCGAGCGCGGGGAGAGCGCCGCCGCGGTGGTGGACCGGATCGGGGCCTCGCTCGGGCTCGTCGGCTGCCGGAGCGCCGGCGACGTGCTCGAGCGCTGGGATCCCGCCGCGCTGCCTCGTGAGCCGTGGGTGGTGGAGCTGCCGAGCTGAGTACCGCCTGCTGCACTCTCTGCAGCACTGCCGGCAGCACTCACGGCAGGCGATATCGCCTGCGACTCCGCGGGGGTCCGGGAGTCGCCGATGCGCGCGACGTCGCGCGCGCCCGCGCTACCACCGTCCCCTCGTGCGCGGAATGGGGAGTTCTGCCGATGCGGGCGTGAGCGGCGCCACGTACGTTCGAGGACGCCGACGCCTCCCCGTCGGCCGCCCCGTCCCCGGTCCGCGAAAGGTCCCCCGATGACCCAGCACGACGCCACCGTGTTCCGCACCCTCCTCTCCCGCCGGCAGGCGTTCCGCGCCGCCGGGATCGCCGGCGTCGCCGCCGTCTCCGGTCTCCTGGTCGCCGAGCGCGCCTCGGCGCTCTCGAACCTCGGCGTGCAGAAGGGTCTGTGGGGCCTGTACTACTACTCCGGCGCGCGCGACGGCGACATCGGCCCCGTCACGCAGACGGCGATCCGCGCCTTCCAGGGCGACCGCGGGCTGGTGGTCGACGGCGAGGCCGGTCCGATCACCCAGGCCGAGCTGGTCGCGGTGGTGACCTCGGTGCAGAAGTACACCGGCGCCCCGCAGGACGGCGACTACGGACCCACGACCGTCGCCGAGGTGAAGGACTTCCAGCAGCGCTGGGGCGGACTGGAGGTCGACGGGCGCGCCGGCGCGCAGACGATGTCCGCGATGGGCATCCCGCGCGTGACCGACGGTGATGACGGCGGTGACGGCGGTGACGGGATCACGGTGGACTCGTGGAACGCGCCGATCAGCCGCGAGCTGGTGATCGACCGGGCCATGTCCTGGGTGGACGACAAGCGCTCCTACTCCATGGAGGCCACCAGTCCCGGGCCGGAGTCCGACAAGGTGTGGCGCAAGGACTGCTCGGCCTTCGTGTCGATGGCCTGGGGGACGTTCCACGCGGACAACCCCACCGGGTTCACCACCGGATCCCTCCACCCCAGCTCGGGATACGGGGTGACCACCGCGATCTCCAAGGCCGACCTGAAGGCCGGGGACATCCTGCTGATCACCCCCGCCGAGAACGGCGCGGACTGGGGCCACGTGGGCATCTTCGAGAAGTGGGCCGACGACGCGAAGACGCAGTGGGTGATCCTCGAGCAGGCCTCCGAGACCGGCGGCACCGCCCGGCGCACCATCGGCTACCCCTACTCCCCGTCCGCCAACGGCGCGAAGTACAAGCCCTACCGGTACGCGCGCATCACCGACTGAACGGCGCCGCCGACCGCGGCGGATGCCCCGGTCGCGAGCCCGCCCGCCAGGGGTGTCGTCTGGCTCACCACACTCCTGCGGGACCATTGCCCGGTTTCGATACACGAATGTATCGTGAGCGGCGTGATGCGACTCCTCCGTGCTGTCCTGACCGCGCTGACGTCCGCGGGGCGCTCCTTCGCGTCCGCCGTCGGCTCCCTGCTCAGCACGCTCGGGCACGGCCTCGCCGTCGCCGGGCGGGGCGCGATCGCCCTGCTGCCCACCGAGTGGAAGAAGCCGATCGCGGCGCTGTTCGTGACCGGCCTCGCCCTGGTGCCGCTGATCTACTCCGGCAACATGACCTGGTCGTTCCTCGATCCCAGCAACAAGCTCGACCAGGTCACCGCGGCCGTGGTGAACGAGGACGAGGGAGCGACGGCCACCTCGCCCGACGGCGAGGAGTCCCAGCTCGACGTCGGCGCGGAGTTCACCGACACCCTGCTGGATATGGACGAGGAGAACGTCTACCGCTTCGTGGAGGTCTCTCCCGCCGAGGCGCAGCGCGGTCTCGCCGACGGCACCTACGGTGCGACCGTCGAGGTCCCCTCGGACTTCTCCGCCAACGTCGCGTCCCTCGGCGGGGACGCCGAGCAGGCCGCTCCCGCTCTGCTGACCGTGACCACCAACGACTCCTTCAACTACGTGGGCGGCAACTTCACCAAGTCCGTGGGGACGGCCCTGACCGATGCGCTGCGTGCGAGCGTGCTCGAGGAGTACCTGGACAGGATCTACGTCGGCTTCACGACCATCCACGACGGCATCTCCGAGGCCGCGGACGGTGCCGGGGACCTCACCGACGGCGCCTCCCAGCTGCACGACGGCACCGGCGAGCTGGTCGACGGCAGCAGCGAGCTGGCCGACGGCACGGGGCAGCTGGTGGACGGCAGCGCCGAGCTGGCCGACGGCGCCGGCACCCTGCACCAGGGCGGGCTCGACCTGGTGGTGGGCCTGGACCAGCTGACCTCCGGGGCGGTCACCCTGCGCGACGGCACCGCGACCCTCGACGCCGGCGCCCAGGAGCTCAGCTCGGGCCTGGTCACCCTCGACGAGAACGGGCAGCCGCTGCGCAGCGGAGCCCGGCAGCTCGCCTCCGGCACCGCCGAGCTGGCGACCGGCGCGGGCGATCTCGCCGACGGCGCCGGTCAGGTGGCCGACGGCACGCAGCAGCTCGACGACACCGTCAGCGAGGCCCAGCAGCGCGCCGACGAGCTCGGCGTGACGCCCGAGAGCGTGGAGAGCACCAGCGAGGACCTCGTCGCCGCGATCGATGCGCTCGAGGACCTCGCCGCCGACCTGCCCGATCGTCTCGCCGATCCTGTCACCGCCGCGGGCACCCTCTCGGAGAGCGCCGCCGGCCTCGACGAGACCGTGACCGACCTGGACCGGACCGCGCAGGATCTGGACCGGGCCACCTCCGACCGCACCGAGGACGCCCGCACCCTGGCCGACGGCGCCTCCACGATCGGCGAGGACGCCACCGCCCTCGACACCGCGGTGCAGGACACGACCGATGCCACCGGCACCGCCGCCGAGAGCGCCGCGGCCGCCGAGCAGGGCGCGCAGGGCTACACCGAGCAGGTCGACGACCTCGCCGCGCGCTGCGAGGAGTCGGGGGCCGACGCGTCCTTCTGCGAGGAGCTCGCGGCCACCTCGGAGGGATCCCAGCAGGTGCGGGACGACGCCGCGCAGGCCTCCACCGACGCCACCACGGCGGACGAGACCGCAGGGACCGCGTCCGAGCAGTCCACCGACATCGCCGACACCGCCACGGGAATGACCGGTTCCGCGGACTCCCTGGTCACCTACCTCGAGGACCTCTCCGGCACCACCTCCACCCTCGCCGAGGGCACCTCCTCCCTGTCCGAGACCACCGGCACCCTCGCCACGGGCACGACCACCCTCGAGCAGGACCTCACCACCCTCCGCGACGACGCGGTCACCGCCGCGCCCTCCTCCGAACAGGGCACGAGCGCCTCCGACCTCGCCGCGGACCTCGCCGACCAGGCCCGCACCGGCGCCGAGGCCCTCCCCGACGCCTACGGCCTGCTGCAGCAGGGCGCGGAGGACGCGCGCCTGCTGAACTCCGGCGCGCAGCAGGTCGCCACCGGCGCGGACCAGCTGGCCACGGCCAGCGGCACCGCGAGCGACGGCGCGCAGGACCTGGCCGGCGGCGTCACCCGCTACACCGACGGCGTGGGCACCGCCCGCGACGGCGCGCAGCAGCTGGCCGACGGCACCGGGCAGCTCACCGACGGCGCCGATCAGCTCGCCGACGGCACGTCGGAGGCAGGTGACGGCGCCCGCCGGCTGGCCGACGGCGCGGGCCGCCTCGAGGACGGCGCCACCGAGCTCACCGACGGCGCCACCCAGGTCGACGACGGCGCCACGGAGCTGGCCGAGGGCGCGGTCTCTCTCGACGACGGGGCGGGTGAGCTCGCCGACGGATCCGAGGAGCTGCGTGACGGCCTCGTCGATGCCCGGGGCGATGTGCCCTCGTACACCGACCAGGAGAGCGAGGAGCTCGCACAGACCGCCTCGGATCCGGTGCAGATGAGCTTCGAGCGCGCCAATGAGCTGACCCGTTTCGGCGAGGGTCTGGCGCCGCTGTTCCTCGCGATCAGCCTGTGGGTGGGCGGCATGGCGATCTTCCTGATGATGCCGCCGTTCTCCGCCCGGGCCGCCGCCCGCGGCGTGGGCCCGGTGCGGCTGCTGGCCGGGGGCCTGGTCCCCGCCCTGCTGCTGGGCCTGGTGCAGACGGTCATCGCCGTGAGCGCCCTGCACTGGCTGGTGGGCGTCTCGATGCAGGACCTTCCGCTGATGATGGGCCTGGCGGGATTGACGTCGATGGTGTTCGTGGCGCTGAACCACGGCTTCGGGGCGCTGTTCGGGCCGGTGGGGAAGTTCGTGGCACTGGTGCTGATCGCCCTGCAGATCTCCGGGGCCGGCGGCACCTACCCCGTCGCGACCCTGCCCGGATTCTTCCAGGCGATCCACCCGTACCTGCCGATGACCCACGCCGTGGACGCCTTCCGCGGCGCGATCGGCGGCGGCTGGATCGACCCGAGCGGGGACCTGCTGTGGCTGGTCGGCTGGCTCGTGCTCGGCCTGGCGCTGGGTCTGGTCGGAGCGCTCAAGGAGGGCCGCCGGGCCCTGTCGACGGGACCGCAGCGGGCCGAGGCGCACTCGACCTGATCCGGTGCCGACCCCTTCGAGCGCGCCCTCCGCTCGACAAGATCCGCGCCGGAGCGGGATGGGGCCGTGCCCCCGATCCTTCCAGCTCCATCGGATGCCAGTACTCATAGCGGTCCGCTCCCGCCATCCACAACCCGATCCCACGAACCGGATCCCCGTACGCCACGCTTTTGACATCCGAGACTGCGCTCAGTACGGTGCATTGGGCGACGAGGTCACCGACTGCTTATACAGATGGGCTGGCATGACAATGAAGTCTCTGAGACGGGCATGCATCTACACGATCATCGCCGCGTTCGCGCTTGGAGCAGCTCCGGCCATCGCTGACCCCGCACCCCCGGACTCGGTCGATCAACTCTTTTCCACGACTTCTATACGCACCGCAAAACAGGATCCCCGACTCGACGGAATGAGCGATGCGGAGAAGGACAAGATTATCGAGATCGCTACCGACCCGAGATTCGGCGTCCCAGAACTGGCCGACGACCTGTCCTCAGATTATCCAGAGTTGGAAGTTGATCGAATCTCCGGAGCTGGGGCACCCCCCGGAACAATCGACACGATGGCTACCGGGAATCGCGCCTACGTGACGCTCAATTGGAAGGTTGCTGGCGTAAAGTACGCCTCCGTGACAACAGAGGCGAACTTTGATAACTCCGGCGCCAAGGTTACGAGAGTCAACAATTGCTGGGGTAGCAGCTCGAACTTCCTGCCCGGAATCCGCACCGTGGAAGGCAACTCTTACCACAGCCTTTCTGGAGGCATCTTGACCTGCAAGACCGACTGGACTGCAAAGTTCATTGTCGGAAATGACAGACGCACTACTCAGGGGCTCCAGGTGACAGGCAATGGGACATTTCTCGATCAATGGCCGAAGGGCTAATTGGAAAGGTTGATCTGCCGAGATGGGCGAGGATTTTTTCGCACTTGGAGCACAAGAGGTCGCGCTGCTGGGAATTTCCATCCTCGCCGTCTGTTCGATTATCGTATACGTGGCGTTCCGAAATCGTAAATAGACTCCGCTCTTCACGTCGAAGTAGACTGCGCGCCACACTGCAAACCGAAGTGAACGTATCTTGGCGAGACTATCGGAGTTATTGCACGTCATCGATCTGCATTTGCCGATGACCCACCCCGTGGACGCCTTCCGCGGCGCGATCGGCGGCGGCTGGATCGACCCGTCCGGGGACCTGCTATGGCTGGTCGGCTGGCTCGTGCTCGGCCTGGCGCTGGGCCTGGTCGGAGCGCTCAAGGAGGGCCGCCGGGCAATGTCCTCGGGACCGCAGGGGCCCAGGCCCTCCCCGCCTGACCCCGACGGGTGCCGGCCCCGCACCGGACGACGGACCGGGCCGGCACTGCCCGCCGCCCGGCCCGTCCGCCCCTCAGACCAGGGCGGGCTGGACCACGGCGGGGTCGACATCCGCGAGGTCGGCCTCCGCGGAGACGGCTGCGGCGTCGGGCACGGCGACGCGCGGGGCGGGGACGGTGTTCGCGCGCCCCAGCGAGCGGATCTCCCACCCGGCCTCGCGCCACTGCTGCGGCTCGAGCACGTTGCGACCGTCGATCATGCGCGGCTCCGCGACCAAGGACGATGCCGAGGTCGGGTCGAGCTCGCGGTACTCGGACCACTCGGTGAGCAGCACCGTCAGCTCCGCCCCGCGCAGTGCGACGGCGGTGTCCTGCTCGAGCTCGACCAGGTCCCCGAGTCGGCCCCGCGCGTTCTCGAGCGCCGCGGGGTCGGTGACGGTGACCTGCGCGCCGGCGGCCAGGAGCCGGCCGGCCACGTCGAGGGCGGGAGAGTCGCGCACGTCGTCACTGTCGGGCTTGAACGCCGCGCCGAGCACCGTGATCCGGCGTCCGTCCAGGTCACCGAGCATCTCGGAGGCCAGGTCGACCACCCGGGCGCGGCGGCGGCCGTTGACGGCGTCGACCTCGCGGAGGAAGCCGAGCGACTCGGCCACCCCGTGCTCCTCGGCGCTGGCCATGAAGGCACGGATGTCCTTGGGGAGGCAGCCGCCGCCGAATCCCACGCCGGCGCGGAGGAACTTCGACCCGATCCGGTCGTCCATCCCGATCGCCCGCGCCACGTCGGTGACATCCGCACCGGTGGCCTCGCACATCTCGGAGACGGCGTTGATGAAGGAGATCTTGGTGGCGAGGAAGGCGTTGGCGGAGACCTTCACCAGCTCCGCGGCCTCGTAGCCCATGACCAGGCGCGGGGTCTCCCGCTCGAGGATCCGGGCGTAGACCTCGTCGAGCATCGCGACGGCCTGCTCGGCATCCGGTGCGACGGGGTCGTGCACCCCGTAGACGAGCCGGTCCGGGGACAGGGTGTCGCGCACGGCGAAGCCCTCGCGCAGGAACTCGGGGTTCCACATCAGCTGCATGCCCTCGATGGCCTCGAGACGGGCGGCGAGCCGTCGGGCGGTGCCCGCGGGGACCGTGGACTTGCCCACCACCAGGGTGCGGGCCCCGGCACGGGCCGGGAGCACCTCGGCGAGCGCGTCCACGGCGGCCTCGAGGTGGGAGAGGTCCGCCCCGAAGCCGTCCGCACGCTGAGGGGTGCCGAGGCCCAGGAAGTGCACGTCGGCCCGGGCGATCTCGGCGTAGTCGGTGGTGAAGCGCAGTCGTCCGGACTCCAAGCCGCGCTGCAGCACCTCCTCGAAGCCGGGCTCGTGGAAGGGGGCGCGCCCCTCCTGCAGCGCGGCGATGCGTGCCGCGTCGACGTCCAGGCCGATCACGTCGTGGCCCAGCTCGGTCATGGAGGCGGCATGGACCGCTCCGAGGTATCCGGTTCCGATCACGGAGAGCGTGAGGGTCATCGCGACATGCTCCTTTCGAGAGGGGTGGCGGCGCCGCCCCACGGGGTGGGATCGCCCGCGGGTGCGGGGAGGTCGGTCGAGGAGCCGGGCTCGGCGCTCGAGGAGGTGGGGCCGACGGACGAGGGGGTCGGGCCGACGCCCCTGCTGTCCGAGGCGCGAGGGGCCCGCTCGGGGCCGGGGACGGGATCGAGGGAGACGGCGAGCTCACGGGCCAGCGCCCGCCACCGGGGTCGGAAGGCGTAGACGCAGGTGAGCCGGGCGAGGGTCGCGGTCTCGTAGGCGGCCAGCGCCTCGGGATCGAGGTCGCTGCGGGCCGCGGCCCGGTCGACCTCCGCGTGGACCACGGCGACCTGCTCCGGGGACCAGAGACCCTGCAGGGCGCGCCAGGTCGCATGCGCCCGGAGGTTGCCCGCGTCGAGGGCGGGATCGCCGACGGCGGCGGTGTCGACGTCCAGCAGGGCCGGCGCCGTCCCCTCCTGCCACAGGATCTGCTTGTCGTGCAGGTCGCGGTGGATCAGCGCGGGGCGCCCCACCTGGCCGAGCCGGGTCAGCTCGCGCTGCGCCGCGGCGACGGCACGCCGACGTGCTCCGGCTCCGGCGGGGTCGGCGCTCGCGGCACGCTCGCACCAGTCCGTCAGCACCTGCGCCTCGGCCGACGGTCCGTGGACGGCGGCGCCCGCTGCGCCGCTGCCGGCCGCCGCACCGGGCGCGAGGGCGCTCCCGCCGCGCCGGAGCTCGGTCCGCGAGCTCGCCACGGCGGCGGACCAGGCCTCCAGCGTCTCCCGCCAGGCCCGGCCCCAGGTGCCGCCCTCGACGGGGAGGCCGGAGTGCAGGAGCTGTCCGGGCAGGGCGGCGAAGGTGACGGTGTCCTCGTCGGCGGCGAGCACCGCGGCCGTGCGGAAGGGGCCCTGGAAGGCCGCGGCGCGTTCGACGGCGGCCAGCAGGCGTGCGGCCCGGCCGGGGCGGACGATCTTCACGAACCGTGCCTGTCCCTCCGCGTCCTCGGTGCGGACCACGGCGCGCTTGCCGGGGCGATGCGAGACCAGCTCGGCCCCTGGGTGTGCGGTGAGCACCCGGGCCAGGCCGGGCAGGCGCGGATCGGTGCCGGGCGCGAAGACGGTGGTGCGTCCGGTCGACGGGTCCAGGCGGGCGCCGCGGAGCCGGTGCCCCGAGGCCGCGGCGAGGGCCGGCTCCTCGTCGGTGAGCTCGAGCGGCATACCCCGTCCGTCGTCGGCCCAGGCACGCCGCACGGTGAGCACTCGGCCCTCGTGCTCGATGCGGAGGGGGACCAGAGGTGCTCGTTCCGCCTCGGCGGTCGGCGTCGGAGCCGACGGGGCGGCGGCCGACGCAGGGGGCGACGTGGCGGCCGACGGCGCGGGGCTCAGCCGCGGCGGCCGGTCCAGCACGGCCTCGGCGAGCGCCAGTCGACGCTCGATGCGCGGCAGCCAGTCCTCGCGGTATCGGCGCAGCGGGTCCAGGGCCGCGGCGAGCAGGGCCCGTGCCGTCCAGGCGGCCAGCACCTCGGGGGCGGGCAGGGCGCGACGCCTCGCGTACCCCTCGAGGAACGCACTGGCCTGCTCCTCGACGTCGGCCAGCAGGCAGGTGGCGAGCCAGGAGCCGAGGTCCGCGCCGGCGGGGCCCAGGCCGGAGCGGTCCAGGTCGACCACCCGCAGGGGCAGGCGTCCCCGGCCGGGCAGGGCGGTCTCGTCGACGGAGACCAGCACCTGGTCCGGGGAGAGATCGCCGTGGATCAGCACCTGCTCCTCGCTCTCCGGGAGCATCCCGCGCAGGCGGCGGGAGAGGTCCTCGATGCGGTCCGCGCACTGCGGCAGCAGATCGGCGACGGCCTCGGTGGTGACCGGGACCTGCTCACCGATGCGGGCCGGGGGCAGGTCGCGTCCGGAGACGTCGGCGTCGTGCAGGCGGGCGATGATCTCGCCCAGCCGGGCGGCGGCGGGCATGGAGCGCGGATGGGCGGCGAGGCCCGCGAGGTCTCCGCTCCCCCAGCGAGCGCCCGCCAGCACGCGGGGTCGGTTCCTCCAGCGGTGCTGTTCGAGCGTGGGCAGGCCCAGCTCGCGCCAGTGGATGCCCACGGCCAGCATGTCGTCGAGCGGTCGGGCGGCCACCCGCAGCACCTCGCCGCTCGCGGGCAGCAGCAGCATCGCGTGGCGGCCGGGGTTGTAGCTGAGCACCCGCGGCGCGGAGCCGGCGGGCTGCCTGCGCAGCACGCGGTCGATCTCGCGACCCAGCCGCGGGTCGCTGTCAAGCCCGCCGCTGAGCAGGAACGGACCCGTCCCCAGGTCCTCGTGGGCCCGGACCCCGGGTTCCTCCGCCCCGCGCTGCCGCCGATCGTGCTCGCGCACGTCGATCCCGGTCTTCGCGGCGCGGCGCAGCAGGTTCTCGCGCTTGTCGGAGGAGGCGACCAGGAGGGCCCAGCCGACGTCGGCCAGGGCCTCGCCCGGGACGGGTGCACCGCCGCCGGCGTGCTCGGGGCCCCCGCCGGTCGCCGCGGTGGGCACCGCGCCACGCCCCGAGGTCGAGGTCGAGGTCGAGGTCGAGCCCGAAGCACGGTAGGAGACCAGCACCGAGGCGGCGGGCTTGATCCGCACCCGGTCCAGGGCGATCTCGCGACCCAGCAGGGTCGAGAGCCGCGCAGGATCCAGCAGCGACGCGGCACCGTCGAGGCGCGCGTGGGCGAGCAGGTGCTCGAGCGGGGACCGGTTCGGGGCCGACGGGCTGGTCGTGCTGGTCGGGCTGGTCGGGCTAGTCGGGGCGATCATCGTGCGACCTCCTGATCGGTCGTCGCGGGACGGGGTGCGGGCGCCGACGAGTTCTCGTCCACGGGGTTCTCGCCCGCGGCGCTCTCGTCCGCGGCGTTCTCGTCGGTCCCCACGTCCGTCTCCTCCTCGGAGCTGCGCTGCTCGACGATCCAGCGCGAGTAGCGCGAGTCGGGATCCGCGGCGAGCTCCTGCGGGGAGCCGTCCTCGAGGATCCGGCCGTCCTCGAGCCACAGCACCCGGTCCAGCCCGGCCACGGTGGTCGCGTCATGGGTGATCGACACCGTGGTGCGGGAGCGGGCGAGCTCGCGGAGCGATTCGTTGACCTGTGCCTTGGAGGCCGGGTCCAGGCCCGTGGTGGCCTCGTCGAGCACCACCACGGGGGCGCGGCGGATCATGGCCCGTGCGATCGCGATCCGCTGCCGCTGCCCACCGGAGAGGGTGTCGCCGCGATTGCCGAGCACGGTGTCGTAGCCCTCCGGCAGGCCGAGCACGAAGTCGTGGGCGCCGGCGCGGCGGGCGGACTCCTCGACCTCGGCGTCGGTCGCGTCCCGTCGGCCGAAGCGGATGTTCTCGCGCACCGTCTCGGTGAACAGCACCGATTCCTGCGGGAGGATCGCGACGTGGCGACGGAGGTCGGCGAGCGCGACCGAGCGGGTGTCGTACCCGCCCACGCGGATCCTGCCCTGCGCCGGCTCGGCCAGTCGCAGCAGGTAGGAGACCAGCGTCGACTTCCCGCCGCCCGAGGGGCCGAGGATCCCGAGGTGCTGACCGGCGGGGATGCGCAGGTCCAGCCCGTCGAACAGGGGACGGCCGTGCCCGTCGGGCGAGGTGATGCCCGCGAACTCGACGGTGCCGCGCAGGTCGCGCATCGGCACCGGGCGGGCGGGGTCGACGATCTCGACCTCCTCGTCCAGGAGGTCCGCGATGCGCTCCCCGGAGGCGGAGGCGCGGGCGATCCGACCGGTGTACTTGGCCATGTCGCGCAGCGGCTTCATGGCGATCTTCAGGTAGGTCAGGAACAGCACCATGTCCCCGGGGGACATGGCCCCGCGCAGCACCTGCAGGCAGCCGACGACCAGCACCGTGCCCTGGGCGATGCCCACCAGCACGTCGGTGGCGCGCTCGAGACCGGCGGCGAGCCGCTTGGCCAGGACCCCGGCCTTCATCGCCTTCTCGTTGCCGCCGGCGAACTCGTGGGCGACGGCCTTCTCGAGGTTGTAGGACTGGACCACGCGGATCGCGCCGAGCGCCTCGGCGGCGGCGCCCACCAGGGACCCCTCGCCCTTGCGGGTGGAGCGGGAGGCGCGCACGATCTTCGGCGAGGAGCGGCGCGAGAGCAGCAGGTAGGCGAGCCCGGTGGCGATGACGATGCCGGAGAGCAGCGGGTCGAGGACCACCATCACGATCAGCAGCACGGCGAGGGTCAGGACGTTCCCGATCAGCGGCAGGCCGGCGGTGACCGCGACGTCCTGCAGGCGGCCGACGTCCCCGACCAGGCGCTGGGAGGTGTCGCCGATCGAGGCGCGGGAGTGGTAGCGCAGCGACAGCGCCTGGACGTGGTCGAAGACACGGGTGCGCAGCTCGGTGGCGATGCGCGCCCCGACCTTCGCGAAGGACACGGTGGCCAGGTAGTTCGAGAGGGCGCGGCCGGCGATGATGACCGCCAGGCCGAGCGCGGCGGCGATGACGGTCTGCTGGATGTTCAGTCCGAAGGGGGACGCGTCCCCGGGCAGCTCGGCACCGAGGGCGGCGGTCACCGCGTCGACCGCGTACTTCAGCGGCCACGGCTCGAGCACCCGGAAGGCGACGTCGAGCAGCAGGCCGATCATGCCCACCAGGCACAGCAGCAGGTGGCGGGGCAGGTGCGGGCGGATGATGCGCAGGGTGCGGCGCAGGGCCGACGGGTCCAGGCGCTGCGTGCGGGGCAGCCGGGACCTGCCCAGGAGGCGGCGCGGCCAGGACCGCCTCTCGGGGCTCGGCGCGGGGTCCGGGCTCGGCGCGGGGTCCGGGCCGGTCGCGGCGGGACGGGTGATTCCGGTTCGGGACGTGCCGACAGCCATCACAGGAGCACCTCTCTGAGGGCAGGGGCCGCCACGGGATCGATCTCGAGCCGTTGCAGCAGCTCGCGGCAGCGGATCTGCCAGTCGTGCTCGCTCACGGCCGCCTCGCGGGCGTCCGCGGCGAGGCGAGCCCGACAGGCCGGGTCGGCCGCGAGGTCGTCGAGGGCGGCGGCGAGCGCGTCCACGTCCCCGGGCTCGACCAGCACGCCGAGCGCGCCGTGACCGAGCAGCTCGGGGATCGTGCCGATCGCGGAGGCCACCACGGGCAGGCCGGCGGCGAGGTACTCGTAGACCTTCAGCGGGGAGAAGTAGTGCTCACCGGCGGGGTACGGGGCGGCGGCGATGTCGATCCCGTGCAGCACCTCGGGCACCTGCTCGGGGGCGACGGCCCCGCGGAAGCGGACCCGGTCGGCGATGCCGAGACGGGCGGCGAGCTGCTCGAGCTCAGGCTGCTGGGGACCGGTGCCGCAGACGTCCAGGCGCAGGCGTTCGTCGGTGCGGGCGATCGCACGCAGCAGCAGGTCGGTGCCGTGCCAGGGCTTGAGGGTCCCGACGAAGCCGACCGTCACCGGCCCCTCGGGCACGGCATTCGTGGGCGGCGTCTTCTCCGGCAGCGTCTGCGGCCGCGTCGCGGGGACGGCCGGCCGCGGGGTGATGCGGCGGGTGTTGACCCCGTTGGGGGTGACGACCACGCGGGCGGGGTCGGCGCCCTCGGTGAGGGTCCACTCCGCGACGGCCCCGCTCACACAGGTCACGAGGCTCGCCCCGCGCAGCTGGCGGTGGGTCGCCGCGCGGGCGCCGGCCTCGTCGGCGAGGCTGCGGTGGTGCCGCTGCTCGTCGATGAGCGGGGCGTTGACCTCGAGGATCGAGGGGATCGCCCGCACCGCGCCGGCGGCGGCAGCGGCGGGGGTCGCGCGGCCGCCCGGGGCGGCGGGGGCGGTCAGGCGGGCGGCGACGTCGGAGAACAGGGAGTAGCGCTCGTAGACGAGGTCGAAATCGCCGGCGGCGATCTCCTCGGCGATCGCGGCCGACGCCGCGACGACGGCTCGTTCCCGCTCGGCGCCGGTGCCCTTCGGCAGGCGGTGGCGGTGCACCTCGAGATCGGCGAGGTCCGAGGGGACGTCATCGTTCGTCCGGGTGCAGAAGACGCTCACCTCGTGGCCGTCGGCGCGCAGCGCACGGATGACTTCCTGGACGTGGACGGAGGCACCCTTGGTGCCGAACACCCCGATGCCGGGGTCGAGCAGGGCGTAGGCGATCCTCATGACAGGCTCCCCTCCAGGATCGTGGGCGGCAGCGCCGGGAGCGGCTGGGTGCGGATGTTGCGGTGCGCGGAACGCTCGGCCAGCTCGCGCAGGCGTCGGGCCTGGACACGGGAGTCGTGGCGCTCGACGACCAGGTCGCGGGCGGCATCGGTGCGGGCGCCGCGGTCGGTGGCGGGGTCCAGCGCCTCACGGACGGCGCCGGTCAGCGCTGCGGTGTCCCCGGTGGGGACCAGCCAGCCGGTGCGGCCCTCGAGGATCACCTCGCCGACGGCGGTGACGGCGGCGGCGACGCACGGGATGCCGGTGGCCATCGCCTCGAGCAGCACGGTGGGCAGCCCGTCGGCGTTCCCGTCGGCGCCGATCACGAAGGGGGCCACGAACAGGTCCGCCTCGTCGAGCAGGAGCCGCACCTCCTCCTGGGTGCGCGGGCCGAGCAGCCGGACGTGCTCGGTGAGGCCGAGCTCGCGGATCCTGGCGTCGAGGTCCTCGCGCAGCGGGCCGTCGCCGACGATGTCGGCCTCGACCTCGCGACCCTCGGCGCGCAGGGCGCCGACCATGTCGATCAGCTGGTCGAAGCCCTTCTTCTCCACCAGGCGACCCACCCCGAGCAGCCGCGGCACCGGAGGGAGCCCGGCGCGGCGACGATAGGGGAAGCGCTCGAGCTCCAGCCCGTTGCGCACCAGCTCCAGCCGGGCGGTGCCCCGGGTGCCGAAGCGCTCGCGCAGGTGAGCGAGGTTGTACCCGCTGATGGTGACGGCGTGGTCGGCGTCGCGCAGCTTCCGGGCGAGGTCCTCGTCCTCCACGTCGCGATGGAAGATGTCCTTGGCGTGGGCGGTGAAGGAGTAGGGCAGGTCGGCGACCAGGCCCGCCAGCCGCGCCACGGTGGTCGCCATCGAGGCGAAGTGGGCGTGCAGATGGGTGACGCCGTGCTCCCGGGCCGCCATCGCGAGGGCCAGGGCCTGTTCGGCGTCGTCGACCCCGGCCGCGACCAGCTCGGGCAGCTGCGCGGAGAGTCCGACGGCGAGCTGCGGATCGGCCATCGCCGCACCCCACACCTCCCACAGCCGCCGTGGGCTGGAGGAGCGGCCCACCTGGATGACGGGGGCCTGCACGCGGGCCAGCTCGGGATGGAAGCGGGCGTCGGTCGGGGGGCGCAGGGAGAAGATCACGATCTCCTCGCCGGCGGCCTCGCGGGCCAGGATCTCCGAGACGATGAACGTCTCCGAGAAGCGGGGGTACATCTTCAGGACGTACCCGATGCGGTGGGTTCGGTCAGCTGACATGGCAGGACACCTCCGGGTGAGCGGGAGCCGACGAGCGCAGCAGCTCGGCGGCGAGCGAGGGGACGAGGCCGAGGCCGTCCAGGTCGAGGTGGCCGCGATCCACGCGGCCCCGGACCGAGCGGTGCCACCACGCGGTGATGTCCTCGGTGGTGACGAGGTCGGCGTCGCGGGTCTCGACCGCGCCGACGGCGGCGAGGGCGCGGGCGCGGCGGGGCTGCTCCTGACGGCGCCGGCTGCGCGGGATCACGAGGGCAGGGGTGTCGGTGGCCATCACCTCGGCCATCGTGTTGTAGCCGCCCATGCACACCACGGAGGCCGCGTCGGCGATCAGTTCGGGGACGTCGGGGGCGCTGCGCGCCACCGACACGGCCTCGCCGCTCGCCGCGGCCAGCGCGCGGATCTCGCCGGCCTCCTGCTCGGGCATCTGCGGGCCGGTGACCAGCAGGTGGCGGTGGCCCGCCGGGGGGCGGGAGCTCGCCGCGAGACGGGCCGTGGCCACGCCGTCGGAGCCGCCGCCGAGCACGGTGAGCACGTAGGGCGGGGGCGGCTTCGGGGAGGTGCGGCCGGGCGTCGCGGGGCGACCGGCGGGGCGGCCGTGGGAGAGGTAGCCGGTGGGGGTGGCCAGGCGTGCCAGCGCCGGCGGCAGCTCCCCGGTCAGGCGCGGGTCGTAGACGTGCCGGTCGCCGTACACCCAGATCGCGTCCAGGAGCGAGGCCACGTGCTCGCCGCCGCCCAGGGAGTCCCATTCGGCGGCGGCGACCCGCGGGGAGTCCAGCACCTCGCGCAGGCCGAGCACGGTGGCGGTGCCGCGGGCACGGAGGTTCGCGAGCACCGGCGCGAGCTCCCCGTCGATGCCGAAGGGATGGCGGTCGGCGATGAACAGGTCGGGGCGCAGCGCGGTGAGCGCGGCATCGATGGTGGCGCTGCGCAGGTCGCGCAGGGCGTCGGCCTCCAGACCGAGACGGCGGGCGCCGTAGCCGCCGCGGGTGCGGGTCATCCCCGGCAGCACCAGCCAGTCCCAGCCTTCGGGGAGCGTGTCGCGGCTCGCATCCGGATGGCCCGCGATGAGCAGTCCGCGCACGCCGCCTCCGGTGAGGGCGGGCAGCTGCGCGGCCAGCGCATGGGCGAGGGCGCGGTTGCGCCGCGCGTGGCCGAGTCCCACGGAGTCGTGGGAGTACAGCGCGATCGTGGTGTCCATCGGGCCCTCCTGGTCGTTCGGTGACGATCAGAACGATGGCAAGAGGCGATGAGCCGACGATGAGTCGCCGATGAGGGGACTCTCATGCGATGCCTCGTGGGCATGACCTGGAACGATGAGGGAGCCGGAGGCCTCAGCCGGGGCGCTGCTCCTCGGCCGGGCGTGCGGCGAGGGCGGCCAGCTGCGCGGCACGGTCCCGGATCGCGGCGCGGGAGGCGCTGTCGGCCGCGACGGCACGGACCACCTGCGCCATCGCGACCGCGGCGTCGTCCATCAGCCGGTACCCCTCCGCGGAGGCGGCATGGGCGGCGAACTCCCGGGTGTGCAGCGCGCCGTCCGCACCGGTGATGCCGACGAAGGGATGCAGGGAGGGCAGCCGCTGGGAGACGTTGCCCATGTCGGTCGAGGCGGCCATGACGCCGAGCGATCCCTCCAGCGGCCTGCCCAGCCTCCGCATCGCCGCGTTCCAGGCGGTCCCGAGCACCTCGTCCTGGAGCAGCGGCTCGTAGATCGGCTCGGTCGTCGTGATCTCCAGGGAGGCACCGGTCGCGACGGCGCCCGCCTCGAGGCACGAGAAGAGCCGGCCGCGCAGCTCCTCGAACTCGGGCATCGTCAGCGCCCGGCACTCGAGGTCGACCACGGCGGTCTCGGGGACGATGTTGGTGACCCCGGACTGCTGCGGGACCAGGGCGAGGCGCTGGCCGTCCTTCACCCGCTGGCGCAGCAGACCGGCGGCGACCTGGGCGATCACGGCGGCGTCGTTGGCGTTGATCCCGTCGGTCGGATTCGCGGCCGCATGGGCGCCGCGGCCGGTGTAGGTCGCGCGCCAGCGGCCGACGGACTGGCTGGTCGAGCCGAGCACGTCGTAGGTGCCCGTGTGCGGGGTGGGATGGCTCATCAGCGACAGGTGCACGCCGTCGAAAGCGCCGCGGTCCAGCAGCAGCTGCTTGCCGCCGCCGTGCTCCTCGGCCGGGGTGCCGATGACGTGCAGGGTCAGATCGAGCGCGTCGAGGTGCCCGCGCAGGGCGAGGGCCGCGCCGATCGAGGCGCCGGCGATGAGGTTGTGCCCGCAGCCGTGGCCGATGCCGGGCAGTGCGTCGTACTCGACGCACAGCGCGGCGACCAGGCTCCCGGTGCCGGCGCTCGCGCGGAAGGCGGTGGGCAGATCGGCGATGCCGCGCTCGACGGCGAAGCCCGCGGCCTCGAGCAGGTCGGCGCAGCGGTCGTGGGCGCGATGCTCCTCGAAGGCGGTCTCCGGCTCGGCGTGGATCGCGCGGGCGAGAGCGTGCACGTCCTCGCGGCGGGCCGCGTAGGCGGCGGCGAGTGCCGCGTCCTCAGAGGCGGGCGCGGCGGGGTGCGGGAGAGCGGCGTCGTCGGTCACGCCCCGATCCTGGCACGAGGTCGGGGCCGCTCACGCCCCGGCGCGCAGCAGCGGCGGCATCAGGTAGGCGCCCTTCCCGGCCCGGTACAGGCGGGCGGGTCGGCCGCCGGTGGGGGCGGCGTGCCGGTCGAGCTCGTGGAGGAAGCCGTCGGTGCGGGTGGCCTTGCGGTGGAAGTTGCCGGCGTCCAGGGTCGTGCCCCACACGCTCTCGTAGACCCCGCGCAGCTGCGAGACGGTGAACTCCTCGGGCAGGAAGGTGACCGCGAGGGTCGTGTACTCGAGCTTGCTGCGGGCTCGCTCGATCGCGCAGTCGAGCACCGTGGCGTGGTCGAAGGCCAGCGCGACCTCGGTGAGGTCGGCGAGCGCCCACCAGCGGGCGTCGGCCACGTCGTCGCCGCGGCGGGGATCGGGCAGGTTCGCACCGAGGGCCATGAAGGCCACCGACACGACGTGCCCGCGCGGGTCGCGATCGGGGGCGCCGAAGGTCCGCACCTGCTCGAGGTGCACGGCGCCGCTGCCCAGCGAGGCCTCGTCGGCCAGGACCCGGTAGGCCGCGGCCTCGAGCTCCTCGCCGTGCTCGATGAAGCCGCCGGGCAGCGCCCAGGCCCCGCGGTGGGGCTCGTCGTCGCGCTGGATCAGCAGGACGCTGAGCGCCCCCTCCCGGAGGGTGAGGACGACGAGGTCGACGGCGACGTGGATCTCGGATGCGGAGGATGGCATGTGTCCACGATATGCCCGGTTATGGTCACGCTGACACCAACCGCGAGGCGACTCACAGGTAGCCGTCGACCGTGCGGTCGGGGCTCAGCCCTTCAGCCAGCGGTCCCACTTGTCCGGCTGGTGCTCGGCCTCGACCAGCCGCACCGTGCCGGAGGTCGAGCGCATCACGATCGACTCGGTGATGATGCGGTGGTGCTGGTAGCGCACGCCGCGCAGCAGGTCGCCGTCCGTGATGCCGGTGGCGGCGAAGTAGCAGTTGTCGGAGGTGACCAGGTCGCTCGTGGTCAGCACCCGGTCGAGGTCGTGCCCCGCGTCGAGCGCCTTCTGCTTCTCGGCGTCGTCGGTCGGGGCCAGGCGCCCCTGGATCATGCCGCCGGTGGCCTTGACGGCGCACGCGGCGATGATGCCCTCCGGGGTGCCGCCGGTGCCCAGCAGCATGTCCACGCCCGCGCCGCGGGCCGCCGCGATCGCCCCGGCCACGTCACCGTCCATGATGAACTTGACCCGCGCTCCGGCCTCGCGGATCTCCTGGACCAGCGACTCGTGGCGGGCGCGCTCGAGGACGCACACGGTGACCTGGTGGACCGGCTTGTCCAGCGCCTTGGCGACCAGCTTGATGTTCTGCTCGACGGGCAGGCGCAGGTCCACGAACTCGGCCGCTTCGGGGCCCACCACCATCTTCTCCATGTAGAACACGGCCGAGGGGTCGTACATGCTCCCCTTCTCCGCGACCGCGAAGACCGCCAGGGCGTTGTTGTAGCCCATGGCGGTCAGCCGGGTGCCGTCGATCGGGTCCACGGCGACGTCGACGTCGGGGCCGGTGCCGTCGCCCACGGTCTCGCCGTTGAACAGCATCGGGGCCTCGTCCTTCTCCCCCTCGCCGATGACCACGGTGCCGTTCATGCGCACCGTGTCCATGAAGGAGCGCATCGCGTCGACCGCCGCGCCGTCGGCCCGGTTCTTGTCGCCGGCGCCCACCCAGCGGCCGCCCGCGATGGCGGCGGCCTCGGTGACGCGGACCAGTTCGAGCGCGAGGTTGCGGTCGGGGGCGGTGGGGGCAGGGGTGGTCATGGGGTCTCCCTCGTGTCGTGGACGGTATCGGGGGCCGGACCTGCCGAGTCGACAGGCCGATCATCGCCTGACGTGCGTCTCCGACTGTACCCGGGCCCCCGTCACCCCACCGCCCGTGCGCTCACACGCTCAGGACGTCCTCCGCCTTCCCGCTGCGGGCGCTCTCGTAGGCGGCGAGGATGATGCCGAGCACCGCGATGCCCTCCGCCTCGGTGTTCAGGGGCCGGCGCCCGGTCTCGAGGCACTCCACGAAGTCGGCGATCTCGGCCGCGAAGGTGTCGATCGGCTCGTGCTCGATGACCTGCTCCTCCTCGCCGCGCAGCTTGATGCGCAGCGTGGTGCCGTCGGAGCTCAGCGACCCCTTCTCCCCCACCACCGAGAAGCGGTCGGTGCCGGGGGCGGCGTCGTAGGCCCAGGAGGTGACCAGCTGGCCCACGCTGCCGTTGTCGAAGCGCACCAGCACCTGCGCGGAGTCCTCCCCCTCCATGAAGGTCAGGCGGTGGGTGGACATCATCGCGAAGGCGGAGACGGGCACCCCGCCGGAGAGGTGCATCAGCAGGTAGGTCGGGTGGTAACCGGTGTCGATGTACTCGCCGCCGCCCGAGGTGGCGGTGTGGGCGCGCCAGCCCATGGAGTCGGGGTCGAAGTCGTTGTAGAAGGAGTCGGTGGTGCGCACCTCGTACACGGTGCCCAGCGTCCCGGACTCGAGGGCCCGCTTCGCCGAGGCGACGGCCGGCATGAACAGCTGGTTGTGGGCGCACATCAGGGTCACGCCGGCCTTCGCGACGGCGTCGCGCACCTCCGCGGCCTCCTCGGCGCTCAGGCACAGCGGCTTCTCGCACAGGATGTGCTTGCCGGCCTCGGCGGCGGCCACGATCGCGACCTTGTGCAGGTGATGGGGCAGGCAGATGTCGACGGCGTCGACCTCGGGATCCTTGACCAGATCGAGGAAGTCGGAGTAGCCCGTGGCGCCGGTCTCGGCGGTGCGGGCGGCGACGGCCTCGGGGTTCGCGTCGGCGACGGCGACCACGCGCACGCGGTCCGGGATCGCGGCGTAGCCCTTGAGGTGGGCGTTGGCGATGCCGCCGGCGCCGATGAGGCCGATGCGGACGGGCAGGGTGACGGTCATGGGGGGAGCTCCTGGTGGATGAGCGGGCGGTGGGGTGGTCGGGGGTGCGGGACGATCGGGCGACCGGCCGACGCGATGGCCGACGGGGGTCCGACGGGATGGCCGACGGGATGGTGCGCCGGTCGGAAGGCGCGCCGGTCGGTTCGGGGCGCCGGCGGGGCGCTCAGCCGGTGGCCGTGCTGTGCGCGGCGTCGGCGTTGGCGGCGCTGACCAGGGCGGTCAGAGCGCGGGCGCGGTCGAGGTTCTCCTGGGTGCGGCCACCGGCGAGGATCGCCTCGACCCACTGGGCGAAGGGCGCCGGGCCGTCGGCGGGCACCGCGATCTCCTCCCAGCCGGCGGAGGTTCCCAGGTGCAGGGAGGATCCGTCCGCGCCGTCCAGGCCGTAGAGCACGGACCCCTCGGTGCCGTGCACCTCGATGCTGAAGGGGCTCGACGGGGTGACGAAGCCGGTCTCGATCACGCCGATCGCGCCGTCGGGCGTGGTGACGGTGACCGAGGCGTTGTCCTCGACGCCGCGGCCGGTCTGGTCGGTGTAGCTGGCGCGGACCGAGCTCGCCTCCGCGCCCAGGATCAGCTGGGTGAGGTAGACGGGGTGGGCGGCGAGGTCCGCGAAGGCGCCGCCGACGGCCTCGGCCGGGTCGTAGAAGCGGGCGGGCAGCCAGTCGCGGGTGGAGCCGTCATGGGCCAGCCGCACGCGTGAGTAGGTGAGCCGTCCCAGCCGCCCGGAGTCGAGGATCTCGCGCAGGGCCAGGGTGTAGCCGTGGGACAGGCGCGGCAGCGAGACGGTCAGGGTCACCCCCGCCTCCTCGGCGGCGGAGGTCAGCTCGTCGCACTCGGCCACCGTGGGCGCGAGCAGCTTCTCGGTGAAGATGTGCTTGCCCGCGGCGATCACGGCGCCGAGGATGTCACGATGCACCGTGGTCGCGGTGGTGACGGTGACGCCGTCGAGGTCGTCCCGGGCCAGCAGCGCGTCGAGGTCGGGGAGGAACTCGCTGCCCAGCGCCGCGGCGAGCTCGCGCCCGCGCTCGGCGTCGTCGTCCCAGACGCCGACGAGCTCGGTGTCGGGATGGTCGAGCACGGCGCGGCCGTACTCCTCGGCGTGGACGTGCCAGGCGCTGAGCACGGCGATCCGCAAGGGTGTCTGGGGCATGGGGGAGGCTCTCCTCGAAGGGCGCGGGTCCGGTTCGGGTCGGTGGGAGGCGTCGGACGGGTCGGGACGGACGAGTCGGGACGGACAGGTCGGAGCGACGACATCGGCGGAATCGGCCTGTGCCGACGCGTGGTGACGTACATTACTCATACCGATGGACTAATGGCAATGCGGTTCCCCGCGGGGATGCGCGGAGGAGGACGGGGTGGCGATGCGCGGGACGACGATGCTGGACCTGGGGGCCCGCAACGAGCTGATCGTCCTGGCCGCGATCCGGCATGCCCCCGACGGCACCTCGCAGTCCGAGGTGGTCCACCGCAGCGGCCTGTCCCGCCAGGCGGTCTCGCTGATCACGCGTCGGCTGCGGGAGCGGAGCCTGATCACCAGCGACGGCACGCTCGCGGGCAGCCGCGGGAAGCCGCGCACGGTGCTGCGGATCGTGCCCAGCGCCCTGCTCGCCGCGGGCATCCACCTGGATCCGTCGGGGATCTCGATCGTCGTGGTCGACCTGCTGGCCTCGGTGGTCACCCAGCGCTCGCTGGCGGCGCCCACGGACGACCCCACGGCGGACATCGCCCGGATCGCCGATGCGCTGACCGCCCTCCAGGAGGATCTGGGGGCGGCGGGATGGCGCACCCCCGACGGGCGGGAGGCGCGCGAGGCGATGCTCGGCATCGGGGTGGCCAGCCCCGGAGGGATCGACGTGCGCCGCGGCGTGGTGGTGAATCCGCCGTGGCTGCCGGGCTGGCGCGATGTGCCGCTGGTCGAGCAGCTCGAGCACGCGACCGGACTGCCGGTGGTGCTGGACAAGGACACCAACGCCGCGCTGACCGCGGAGACCTGGTCCGCGGCGCAGTCCCCGGACGAGACGGTGCTGTACATCTACGTGGGAGCCGGCGTCGGCTCGGCGGTGAGCACCGGCGGGCGCGTGCACCACGGCGCGGAGGCCCAGGCCGGCGAGATCGGCCACCTGCCCACGGGGCTCGAGGGCCCCGAGTGCGGCTGCGGCCGACGCGCCTGCCTGAGCAGGTTCACCGACGTCTCGATGATCCTGGGTGCGGCCGAGGAGCAGGGCATCCTGCCCGCCGACCCTCGCCGGAGCTCCGCGGAGCGGCTGCAGGACCTCGCCGCGGCCGCCGAGGCGGACCGGTCCGGCGCCGCGGCGCTGATCGAGGGCTACGGCATCGCGCTCGGCGAGGCGCTGCGCACCCTGATCGGGGTGCACGACCCGCACCGCCTGGTCCTCGGCGGTCCGCACTGGAGGGCGCTGGCCCCGTTCGCCCTGCCGAGGATCGAGGAGCGGGTGCGGCGGGACGCGCCCTCGCACCGGGTGCGGATCGATTCCTCCCATCTCGGCGACGGGGTGGCGGCGCTCGGCGCGGCGACCCTCTTCCTGCAGCGGGAGCTCTCCCCCGCCTCGCGCTGAGAGGAGCCACCGCCCGGAGCGGGGCGGTGGCTCGGACGGCGACGGCGGGGCGGTGGCTCAGACGGCGACGGCGGGGCGCTCGGCGGCGATCGCGCGGTCCCTGATCCCTGCGCGCAGGGCGACGAACAGGGCGATCAGGCCCGCCGTCAGGAGCATGTGGCCGAGCCCGGCGATGCCCGGGATCGCGGCGGTGGTCGTCGCGGGGTCCTGCCCGTCGAGGGTGAGGATGCCGCGCACGGCCTGCATCACCACGGTCACCAGCAGGCCGATGTTGTAGGCCCAGAAGAAGACCGTGAAGGAGCGGCGGCCCGAGAGGGAGAAGATCGCGTCGAGCGCGAGCACGATGAGGAACACCAGCATCCCCAGCGCCAGGAGGTGCGTGTGGAGGGTGCCGAGCTGCGAGTCGACCCCGAGGTTGTCGGTGGCCTTGGTGTACTCGCGGTAGAAGAGGCCCGAGAGGAGGCCGAGGATCATGTACGTGAAGGCGGTGCTGAGCAGTCGGTTCATGTCCTCGACTCTAGGAATCCCGGCACCCGGGCGTATCCACCGAATGATCGATCCTGGGATCGTCCCCTCGTCCGGCGGGCACCCGCCCGGCCCCCCTCGACCCGTGCGGACACCGCTGCCCGGGCATAGGCTTCTCCACGGCACCGCCGCTGGGGCGGCGCCGCTCCCCCGACTCCGCGAGGTCATGCCATGAAGCAGTTCACCATGCCGCACACCGAGATCACCGCCCCGAACGTGGTGCTCGGGCTGATGCGCATCGCCGAGAAGTCCGACGACGAGATCCGCACCCTGGTCCGCTCCGCGCGCGACGCGGGCATCGACTTCTTCGACCACGCCGACATCTACGGCGGCCAGGTGCATCGCTGCGAGGAGCGCTTCGCCGAGGCGCTGCAGCTGAGCCCCTCGGAGCGGGAGCAGGTCACGATCCAGTCCAAGGCGGGGATCGTCACCGACGGGCCGCACTTCGACTACTCCTACGAGCACCTGGTCGAGTCCGTCGAGGGCTCGCTGAGGGCGCTGCGCACCGACCACCTCGACATCCTGCTGCTGCACCGCCCGGACGCCCTGGTGGAGCCCGAGGAGGTGGCCCGCGCCTTCGACGAGCTGCATGCGGCCGGGAAGGTGACGCACTTCGGCGTCTCCAACCACACGCCACGGCAGATCGACCTGCTGCAGAAGCACGTGGACCAGCCGATCGTGGCGAACCAGCTGCAGCTGTCGATCACCCACTCCACCATCATCGCCCAGGGCGTGGCCGCGAACATGCAGGGCACCGACCAGGCGATCGTCCGCGACGGCGGCGGGATCCTCGACTACTGCCGCCTGCACGACATCACGGTGCAGGCCTGGTCCCCCTTCCAGGCCGGGTTCTTCGACGGAGTGTTCCTGGGCCACCCCGAGCACGCCGAGCTCAACGCCGTCATCGACCGCCTGGCCGCGAAGTACGAGGTCACACCCGAGGGGATCGCGACCGCGTGGATCACGCGCCATCCCGCGCAGATGCAGGTGGTGCTCGGTACCACCACCCCGCAGCGGGTCGTCGACTCCGCGGCGGGCTCCGAGGTGCCCCTCACCCGCGCCGAGTGGTACGAGCTGTTCCGCGCCGCCGGGTGGATCGTGCCCTGAGCACCCCACGCCGGTCCGGGGCACCGCACGGCAACGATTCCCTCGGGACGGCGACGGCGGCCACGATGACCAGGACTCTCGATCCCACATGCCGCACCGCAGCGGCGAGGAGGCACAGCACATGTCCCAGCGACGCATCGGACTGGTCGGCTACGGGGACGTGTCGATCGTCCACGTCGGGGCGATCGAGGCGATCGACGGTCTCGAGCTGGTCGGCATCGCCGACACCGATCCCGCGGCCCGGGAGCGGGCGGCGGCGGAGACCTCGCTGCCCGTGCACTCGTCGGTCGAAGAGCTGATCGAGGCGCTGAGGCCGGACGCCGTGCACGTGACCACACCGCACGACCAGCACGTCGACCCGTCCCTCGCCGCCCTGGAGCGCGGCGTGCACGTGCTGCAGGAGAAGCCGCTCGCCCACACCCTCGCCGAGGGCGAGCGCCTGGTCGAGGCGCTCGGCTCCCTGCGCGCCGCGCGGGCCGACGGCGGCGCGGGCGCGCCGAAGATCGGGATCTGCTTCCAGAACCGCTACAACCGCGGCAGCCAGGAGCTCGCGCGGCTGCTGGCGGGCGGCGAGCTGGGCGAGATGCGCGGGGCCTGGGCCTCGGTGGTGTGGACGCGGACGGCGCAGTACTACGAGGCCAAGCCGTGGCGCGGCCGCTGGGAGACCGCGGGCGGCGGCCTGCTCATCAACCAGGCGATCCACACCCTGGACCTCGTGCAGTGGCTGCTGGGGCCGGTCGAGCGCACCGAGGGCCTGGTCTCCCAGAGGAAGTTCGCGGGCGTCACCGAAGTCGAGGACACCGCGGATCTGGTGCTGCACCACGCCTCCGGGGTGACCACCACCTTCTACGCGACGCTCACCGCGCCCGCGGCCCGGCCGGTGGAGTTCGAGGTGGAGACCGAGAAAGCCTCTCTCGAGGTGCGCTCGGGCGGCGTCGGCGGCCTCACCGTGCGCTGGAAGGACGGTCGGGTGGACACCTTCTCGGACCGGGTCGCCGCGCCGGGCGGCCGCGCCTACTGGGGCGTCTCCCACGAGGAGCTGATCCGCGACTTCCACGCGTCCCTCGACGACCCCGAGCCGTTCTGGATCGGGCCCGGCGAGGCGATGGCCTCGCTGCGGATCCTCACGGACGCATACCGCGCCAGCGGCGTCGGGAGCTGACACCGGGGGGCCGGGGCCTGCCGGCGCGCCGGGCCGCCGCCGAGTACGCGCGCGCGACGTCGCCCGCCTTCCCGGGACAGGGAGGCGGGCGACGTCGCGCGCTGCCGGGACGTCAGATGACGGAGCGGCCCTCGGCGCGGGCCTCCTTGACGTCCTTGGCGAAGCCGCGGGCGATGGTGATCAGGATGGCGAGCACGAGCACGGGCCACATGAGCACGTAGGCGGTCAGGAGAGCGGTCATGGCGTTCCTTCCTCGGAGGGTCGAATCGGTGCCGGGGCGGGGGACGGCATCCCTCCCCGGCGGGCCGGATCAGCGGCCGGTGGGCACCGGGTCGGTGCTGGGCGGGGTCCCGTCGGCGTCGTCGAGCGGGCCGGGCGCGGCGGCGGCATCGGTCTCCTCGTCGAAGTCTCCGGTGACCCTGCGGATCACCGAGAAGTCGAAGTCCTGGCTCGAGCGGACGCTCATGAGGTAGCAGACCAGGAACGAGACCGAGTAGGCCACGAGCGAGCCGGAGAGGGTCTCGTAGTCGCGCAGGAACCCGAACCCGAAGGGCAGCACGGCGATCGTGGCGAGGGAGCCGATGATCACGGCGGGGCGCAGTCCGAAGAATCCGAAGCTCATGATGCCGAGCACCACGCCCACGCCCACGATCGCGAGCAGCTCCACGAACAGCGCCCACACCCCCGTCAGCGGGATCAGCGCGAAGCGCACGGGCAGGAAGACGACCAGCGCGGCGATCACGGAGACGGTGAACGCCGAGTTGGTGACCTTCTTCCAGTAGAAGGAGGCGATCACGGGGAACACCAGGCAGCCCCAGAGGGCGCCGACGAACACCAGCAGGTCCAGGATGTTGAACCGGGCGGTGGCGAAGAACAGCGCCGCGGCGGTGGCCACGATCATCGTGATCCGGCCGATCAGCAGCATGAGCTTGGGGTTCGCGTTCTTGCGGCCGACGGACTGGCCGTAGATGTCGGTCATGACGATCGAGCTGAGCGCCGACAGGTCCGAGTCCGCGGTCGAGGACAGCGAGCCGATGATCATGATGAAGGCGAGCGCGATCAGCGCCACCGGCAGGTAGGTGCCGACCATCTGCGGCATGAGGTTGTTGACGTCCCCGCCCATGGGCTCGATACCCAGGTACAGCGCCATCACCCCGAGCATGCCGATGCCGATCACGGTCGCGCCGTAGCCGATGGTGGCGGTGACGAAGGTGGGCTTGATGAGGTCCTCGCGCACGGCGAAGAGCCGCTGCGCGATGGTCTGGTTGCCGATCGCGTAGGCGAGCACGGCCGCGATGTACGGAGCGCCCTGGTTCATGAACGCGTCCGAGGAGAAGAAGCTCCCCTGCTGCGGAGTGACGTTGCCGCCGGCGACGCCGGTCTCGAACATCGCCGGGCCGCCGACGACGAAGAACACCGTCGGGATGATGATGACGGCCGCGCCGAGCATGGCCATGACCTGCGCGAAGTCGGTGAGCACGGAGGCGCGGAAGCCCGACCACAGGGTGTACAGCAGCACACCGCCCGCGATGATGACGATGCCCGCGCCGAAGCTCATCGGGGAGAGCATCGCGATGAGCGCGCCGCCGGCGATGAAGTTGGACGTCAGGGAGATGACCGAGCCGAGCACGTTGGAGCCGGCGAGCATCAGCTGCGAGGAGCGGCCGTGGCGGGCGTACATGACCTCGGCGAGGGTGTGCGCCTTGGGCGCGACCTTCCGGATCCTCTTGCCGAAGGGGTAGATGAACAGGATCATCAGCGCGCCCCAGAGCCCGTAGTGGATGGGGCCGGAGACGCCGTAGGTGTAGCCGGCGGTCACCGAGGCGTACATCGAGGACGCCCAGATCCAGGTGGCGGTCATGGAGGCGGCGGAGACGCCGAATCCGATGCGGTTCCCCGCGGTCATGTAGTCGTCGGCGTTCTCCTTCCTGCGGGAGATCGCGACCGACATCCACATCGTGCCGCCGTAGAACAGCAGCAGGAGGAGGATGACGCCGACGGTCCCGAGCTGGGAGATGTCCCCTGTGGGCGAGGGCGGCACTGAACGTCCTTTCTTCGCGGGCAATCCGGTCTCGTGCGCAGGTCGGCCGCAGGGCAGCGCGGGACGCACTGCACTCGGGGTGGTGCCCCACGATGGGCCGACCGGCGATCGACCCTCGGGGCGCGTGCCGTCCGACATCGCCCGGGCGATGCCTCGCATCTGCTCCGGGGACGTGCACCCAGGAGGGTGTGCACGGCGACGGCGTCGGCGGGGGCGGCGGCCTCTCGGCGCTCCGCCCCACGCATCGAACGCGCAGGGGGTCGCATCGATACTCGCACAGTCGACGGCCCGTTACTACCTCGTCGGTAACATCCCGATAACAAGTGCAGGTCACAGCTTCAGAAGAGATTGTCGGACAGTCCGATCGGAGGAGTGGCAGAACGGCCGTCCGGGCCGTCGCATAGACATGCACACTCCGCCGGGGCGCGCCCGCCGCCGGGGAGGACCTCCGGACGAACCGCAGGACGGACCCCCGGTCGAACCCCGGGGCGGGACTCCCCTATCGTCGGATCCATGACCCGCATCGGCATCGTGACCACCCGCCCCTCGTCCTTCACCGCCGCGGATCCGGAGCGGGACTCCACGCCTCTGGTGGCCGCGCTGCGGGAGCGCGGGGTGGACGCGGATGCGCTGGTGTGGCGCGATCCGGAGGTGGACTGGGCCGGGTACGACCTGCTGGTGATCCGCAGTCCCTGGGACTACGTCGAGCGGCCGGCCGAGTTCGACGCCTGGCTGTCGGAGGCCGGAGGGCTCACCCGCGTGCTCAACGAGCCCGAGCTGGTGCGGTGGAACATGGACAAGCGCTACCTCGAGCAGCTGGCGACGGAGGGGATCGCGGTCGTCCCCACCACCTACCACCGCGAGGAGGCCTCCCTCGTCGCCGCGCTGGAGCGGACAGCCGCGGACGGGCCGGCGGCCGGAGGCGCGCAGCCCGGCGCGATCGGGCGGGCCGCGGACGGGCCGGGCGCGACGGAGGAGTCGACCGCCTCGTCGCAGCACGTGGTGCTGAAGCCGGCCGTCGGCGCCGGCTCCCAGCGCACGGGCCTGTTCGCCCCCGACGACCCCGCCGCCCTCGAGCTCGGTCGCCGCATCCTCTCCGACGGCGGGACCGTGCTGCTGCAGCCCGAGGTGCCCGAGCTCTCCGACGGACGCGAGAGGGCGCTCTACGCGATCGACGGCCGCTTCACCCACGCGATCGCCAAGGGAGCCCTGCTGGCCCGCGGCGGCGGGCTGCGCGGCGGCGTGTACCGGGAGAACCCCGTGACGATCACGGCGACGGGGCGGGAGCGGGCCTTCGCCGAGCGCGTGTTCGCCGCGATCGCCCGGGTGACGGGCCTCGGGACCCCGCTGTACGGCCGGATCGACACCGTCGACTCCGCCGAGCACGGCCTGGTGCTGCTCGAGGCCGAGCTGTTCGAGCCGACCTTCAACCTGCACCTGGCCCCCGAGGTCACGGACGTGTTCGCGGACGCGATCCTGGCGCGGGCCTGACCGACCGCACCCCGGTCCGCGCGCCGCCCTCCGCACGGCCGCACTGCCGCGCCGTCGGGCCTCCATGCCTCCATGCCTCCATGCCGCCATGCCGCCATGCCGCCGGATGAAAAGAATTAACGTCCAGATCGCCGCCGAAGGGGTATCTTTTCACACGGAGGTCACTGCGCGGTCACCTCGGCCCCGCAGGCTGACACCCTCACCTCCGGACGTCGAAAGGCCCGCCATGTCTGCCGAGCACTGCCCTCCCCCCGTCCCGCCCACGGCCGCCCGCTCCACTCGCCGCACCTTCCTGGGCCTCGCCGGCGCGCTCGGCGCCGTCGGCCTCTCCGCCTGCGCGACCTCGGGCGCTCCCGGCGCCGACGCGGAGGACTCCGCCGCCCCCACCAGCCCCGAGAACCCCTTCGGCGTCTCCGGCGGCGCGCTGAACGCCTTCGTCTTCGACGGCGGCGGCGGGGTGCCGCACCTGGACTTCACCGAGGAGCAGTTCCTCGAGAAGCACCCGGAGGTCGAGACCGACATCGTCCGCGCCGAGGATCTCAGCACCCTGCAGCCGCGGTTCGTGGGCGGCACACCCCCGGACCTGTTCCAGAACTCCGGCGCCGGCTCCCTGGACATCACCTCGCTCACCGCCAACGACCAGCTCGCCTCCCTCGAGGACCTCCTGGCCGCCCCCAGCTGGGACGATCCGGAGATCACCGTCGAGGAGTCGCTGAACCCCGGTGTGCGCGAGGCCGGGATCGTGGACGGCCAGCTGGTGGGGCTGAACACCGCCCAGTACGCCTGGGGCATCTGGCGCGACGCCGCCCTGTTCGAGGAGAAGGGCTGGGAATGGCCCACCACCTGGGACGAGCTGATGAGCCTCTCCGCCGACATCAAGGCCGACGGCATCTACCCCTGGGCGTTCACCGGTATGCACGCCAACTACTTCGACGAGGGCGTGTTCGTGCCGCTGGCGGCCAAGATCGGCGGCCAGGACGTCTGGAGGGCCGTCGACGACCTCGAGGACGGCGCCTGGCAGCAGGACGCGATCCGTGAGGCCGCCGAGGCCGTCCTCCAGCTGCGCACCGACGACCTGATCCTCCCCGGCGTCGCCCAGATGACCCACGTGCAGTCGCAGACGGCCTGGCTGAACCACGAGGCCGCGCTCATCCCCGTCGGCGCCTGGCTCGAGAACGAGATGCGCTCGGCGATCCCCGAGGGCTTCCGGATGACCGCCGCCGCGCTGCCCTCCCCCGATCCGGAGCGCGCCGACCTGACCCCGAACAACCCCGGTGCCGGCTGGTTCGTCCCCGCGGCGGCCGCGCACCGCCCCGCCGCCTTCGAGTTCCTGCGCGCGCTGCTGTCCAAGGACTCCGCCCGCCACTACGCCGAGCAGACCAACAGCGTGACCATGGTCGCCGGCGCCCACGACGACCAGCAGCTCAGCGAGGCCTTCACGACGATCACCGACATGATCGAGCGCTCGAACCGGGTCGAGCCCTGGCAGGTCGTCAGGTTCCCCACCTGGTACCCGTCCCTGGCGGAGGAGACCCGCGCCGCGCTGATGGCGCTGATCCTCGGCGACCTCGACGTGGACGGCTTCCTCACCCGCTGCCAGACGAAGGCCGACCAGGTCGCCGACGACGACGCGATCGCGAAGCAGACCCGCTGATGCACCAGCGCGGACGGTGGTGGCTGATCATCGCCTTCATCACCCCGGGCCTGGTCCTGTACACGGTGTTCGTGCTCTCGAGCTTCGCGCAGGGGGTGCAGATCTCGTTCACGAACTGGACCGGGTACACGCCCACGCTGGAGTACATCGGGCTGGACAACTACGTGCGGCTGGTCCGGGACGGCAGCTGGTGGCGGGCGGTCACCCACAACGCCGTGCTGCTGGTGGTGATCCCCGTGGTCACGCTGGGGCTGGCGCTGCTGTTCGCCACCCTCATCACCCGCGGCGGCTCCGGCAGCCTCCGCGCCACCCGCGGGGCGGGGGCCTACCGCGTGCTGTTCTTCTTCCCGCAGGTGGTGCCGGTGGTGATCATCGGCATCATGTTCAGCTACCTCTACGCCTCCCGGGGCGGCCTGCTGGACGGGCTGCTGCGCATGGTGGGCACCGACGTGCTGTCGGTGGTGCCCAACGGACCGCTGGGCAATCCCCGCACCATCCTCCTGGCGATCGCGCTGGCGGCGGTGTGGTCCTCCGTCGGCTTCTACATGGTGCTGTTCCTCTCGGCGATGAGCGGGGTGCCCCAGGAGCTGTACGAGGCGGCGGCCCTGGACGGCGCGGGGCGCCTGCGCAGCTTCGCCCACGTCACGCTCCCGCTGATCTGGAGCCACGCGCAGACCGCGCTGATCTACCTGGGCATCGGCACCCTGGACTCGTACGCCCTGGTCGCGGTGATGTCGATGACCGGCACGGCGGCGGACTTCGGGGCCGACGTGATGTCCACGTACCTGTACCGCACCGCCTTCTCCTTCAACTCCCAGTTCGGCTACGCCTCGGCGATGGGCACCGTGATGATGCTCGCCTCCGTGGCCCTGGCCCTGCTCACCTACCGACTCACCAAGCGCGAGGAGCTCGAGTACTGATGTCCCTCTCCCCGCCCACCGACCTCGCGGGTGACACGCACCGCGACCCCGTCGGCTCCCCGGACCCCGCGCCCGATGTGCGGCCCCGCGCCCGTCGCGCCTCACCGCTGTCCTCGATCCCGCACCTGATGCTGCTGCCCTGGGCGCTCGTGGTGCTGGTGCCGCTGGCGTGGATCCTCGTCTCCTCGTTGAAGACCAACGAGGAGATCTACAACAATCCCTTCGGGCCGCCCGGCGAGCTGCGCCTGGGCGTCTACGTCGATGCCTGGCAGCAGGCGAACATCGGGGCGTTCTTCACCAACACCGTGATCGTGGTCAGCGGCGGAGTGGCGCTGACCATGCTGCTGTCGGTGATGACCGCCTACGTCATGGCGCGCTACCCGTTCCCCGGCAGCCGCGCACTGTACTGGCTGTACCTGGCGGGGATGACCTTCCCGGTGTTCCTCGCGATCGTGCCGCTGGTGCGGATCGTGCAGGCGCTGGGGCTGTTCGCCACGAACCTCGGCCTGGTGCTGGTCTACGCGGCGTTCTCGCTGCCGTTCTCGATCTTCTTCCTCACCGGCTTCTTCCGCAGCCTGCCCAAGGAGCTCTCGGAGGCGGCGTTCATCGACGGGGCCGGCCACTTCGGGGTGTTCTTCCGGATCATGCTGCCGCTGGCCCGTCCGGGCCTGGTCTCGATCGGGGTGTTCAACGTGCTGGGGCAGTGGAACCAGTTCCTGCTCCCCCAGGTGCTGAACCCCCAGCAGGACGAGGAGCGCTCGAACTTCGTGCTCAGCCAGGGCCTCGCCGCCCTCGCGCTCGGGGAGAACTACGAGACCTCGCCGACGTCGATGGCGCAGCTGTTCGCGGGGCTGATCATCTCCATGGTGCCGGTGCTGCTGCTGTACATCGTCTTCCAGCGGCAGGTGCAGCAGGGGCTGAGCGCCGGGGCCCTGAAATGAGCCGTCGGCTCCGCCGTGCCTGCTCTCCCGCTGGACCGGCGTCCCGCCCCGACGTGCCATGATGCCCAGCGACATGATGTCCGGCGAACGGGGCCCGGCCCCGACCGGGCACCCCCGACCAGGAAGGTCCCGCATGTCCTCGAACGATGCCGACGCGGCAGGGTCGCCGCGTCCGCCCGTGATGGCGCTGCTGCGCTCCTCGCTGCCCACCCTCCCGCCGCAGCTCCAGCAGCTGGCCCGGCTGGCCCTCGAGTCCCCGGCGGAGGTGGGGCGGATGACGATCACCGAGTACGCCGAGAGGGCGGGGGCCTCCGCGGCCTCTGTGACCCGGCTGTGCCGCGCGCTGGGGATCGAGAAGTTCACTCGGCTGCGCACCGAGCTGGTGCTCGCGGCCGAGCGCTCCGAGCAGCACGGCGAGCTGCGGGTCACCGGCGACATCACGGCCGAGACCCCGCTGCCGGATCTGGTCTCGAGCCTGGGGGTGCTCGCGTCGCGCTCCATGGAGGAGACCTCCCGCCTGCTGGACATGGAGGACTTCGGGACCGTCGTGCAGGCGCTCGGCGATGCCGGGCACGTCTTCGCGACGGGCGCCGGCTCCACCCATCTGATCGCGGTGTCCCTCGAGCACAAGCTGCGCAGCCTCGCGATCCCCGCCACCAGCTTCCACGACCCGCCGTCGGCCGTGATCGGCCTGGCCGCCTCCCGTCCCGGCGACGTGCTGATCGTCGTCTCCGAGACCGGCACCGAGAGCGAGACGGTCCCCCAACTCACCGAGGCGAAGCGCCGCGGCTGCCTCACCGTGCTGATCACCCGCCTGTCCGCCTCGCCCGCCGCCGAGGTGGCCGACCACGTGCTGCTCGCGGTGCAGGACAGCACCCCGATGCGCACGGGGACGCTCACCAGCCGGATCGCCGAGCTCTTCCTCGCCGACGCCCTGGTGAGCGGCGTGGTGGTGCGCCATCACGCACGGTCCCTCGAGGCGCTCGGCTCCGTGGAGGAGGCGCTCGAGCGCTACTGGTGAGCCCGCCTCGCCCCGGACACCACGACCCCGGCACCCGGCCCCCCGATCCCGACACCGCGACCCCCGACACCGCGACCCCGCTGCACCGCCCCGTCCCAGGAGTACCCATGACCACGCCCGCTGCGACCGCCTCGAACACCGCCGACCACGACGCGACGCCTCCCCTGCACGTCATGAGCTTCAACGCGCTGTTCCGCACCTCCTCGACGACCCCGGAGGACCCCGGCCACTGGGCTCGGCGCGCCCCCGCGATCGAGGCGCTGCTGGCCGCGGAGAGGCCCCACCTGCTGGGGATGCAGGAGATGCAGGAGGGGACCTTCGGTCCTGTCGAGGCGGGGCTCGGGCGCTCCTACCGCCGGATCGGGACGGCCACGCGGGGCGGCAGCGACGGGCTGATCAACCCGATCCTCTACGACGCCGAGCGGCTCGAGCTGCTGGGCTGGAACCAGTTCTGGCTCTCCGACCGTCCGCGGGAGATCGGCTCGGCGACCTGGGGCAATGCGGGTCCGCGGGTCGCGGTGTGGGCACGGTTCCGCGACCTCGCCACCGGCGGCGAGCTGGTGCACCTCAACACCCACCTCGATCACGTGATCACCCAGGCCAAGGTGAAGGGAGCCCAGCTGATCGCGGACCACCTGCTGCAGTTCCGCTACCTCCACCTGCCCACGATCACCACCGGCGACTTCAACTCGGTGGCCGCCGCCTCCCCCGCCTACACGGTGCTGGTCGAGGAGTTCGGCCTGCAGGACACCTGGCTCGCCGCCGAACGCCGGACCAGCCCGGGCTGGGGCACCTTCCCCCATTTCCAGGACGTCGAGGAATCCGAGTTCCGGATCGACTGGATCCTGGCGAGCCAGGACGTGCAGGTGCTGGACGCGTCGATCAACGCGATGCGGCCGGACGGGGTGTTCCCCAGCGACCACCTGCCCGTGCAGGCGCAGGTGCGGATGCCGGGGGCAGGGTCAGGGTCGGGGGGCTGACGGAGGACCCCCTTCGATCCCCGGTGAGCTGCCCGAGGACCATCGATGAGCCGATACGGCGTCGATCCGAGAGGTCGCACGTCGGCCGGTCAGCCCGGCCCCGGGCGCCCCAGCCCCGGACTCAGCCCCAGCCCTCGGTCCGTCCCTTCAGCGCCCGGTACGCCTCGAGCACCTCGGGCGTCGACTCCGCGCCGACGATCCGCGAGCCGCTGATCTCCCAGGCGGGCGGCTCGTCGGTGCCGGCGAGCGCCCAGGCCGCCTGACGGGCGGCCCCGAGGGCCACGTACTCCCCGTCGGGGGCGATCGTGACCTCGCGGCCGAACACCGCGGGGGCCAGCTCCTGGACCGCCCGGCTGCGGGCGCCGCCGCCGATCAGGGTGATCCGTTCGGGGGCGGTGCCGGTGCGCTCCTCGAGCGCGGCGATCCCGTCGGCCAGCGAGCACAGCAGCCCCTCGACGTAGGCGCGGGCCACGTCCTCACGGGTGGTGGCGGTGCTCATGCCGGTCAGGGTGGCGCGGGCGTCCGGCCGGTTGGGGGTGCGCTCTCCGTCGAAGTAGGGCAGCAGGCTCACGCCGCGGGCACCGGGCTGCGAGGCGAGCGCGAGGCGGGAGAGCTCCTCGTGGTCCACGCCCAGCAGGGCGCGGCCGGCCTCGAGGATGCGGGAGGCGTTGATGGTGGTGGTCATGGGCAGGAAGCGGCCGGTGGCGTCCGCGAACCCGGTGACCGTCCCGCTCGCGTCCCCGGGCCGGGAGCCGCTGACCATCGCGCACACCCCGGAGGTGCCGATCGAGACGGACACGTCGCCGGGGCCCTGCGAGAGGCCGAGGGCGGCGCCCATGTTGTCGCCCGTGCCGGCCGCGATCGCGGCGCCGCCGGCGGTGCGGGCCATGACCTCCTGCGGCCTGCCGGGGAGGCGGGGCAGCTCGAGGGCACGGCCGAGCGCGGCCTCCGCCAGCTCGGGCACGAACCGCTCCTCGCGGGTGGAGTAGTAGCCGGTGCCGGACGCGTCGCCGCGGTCGGTGAACGGCTCGGTGCCCTGTGCCGCGAGATGCAGGGAGACGTAGTCGTGGGGCAGCAGCACCCGTGCGGCGCGCTCCGCGGCCTCGGGCTCGTGGTCGCGCACCCAGCGCAGCTTGGAGGCGGTGAAGGAGGCGACCATCAGGCTGCCGATCTCCTCGACGCTCGCCTCCGCGCCGCCCATCTCCTCGATCAGCGCGGCGGCCTGCCCCGCGGAGCGGGTGTCGTTCCACAGCAGCGCGTCGCGCACCACCTCACCGGCGTCGTCGAGCAGGACCATGCCGTGCTGCTGACCGCCCACGGCGAGGGCGTCCGCGCGCTCGAGCAGCGAGCCCGCGGCCTCGTCGACCGCTTCGAGCCAGGCTCGGGGATCGACCTCGGTGCCGTCGGGGTGCGCGGCGCGGCGCTGTTCGAGCACCTCACCGGTCTCCGCGTCGACGAGGAGGGCCTTGGTGGCCTGGGTGGACGAGTCGATGCCGAGGACCAGGGGTGCCATCGAGAGACCTTTCCGTCAGTGGAGGTGCTGCAAGCGAGGATATGCGGGACGCAGGGAGAAGTCAGCGCCAGGGGACGAAGCGCCGGGGTGCCCGGGCGAGAGCGGGCACGGCACCGCCGTGCCGTGCCCGCTGACGCCGGATCCGCTCAGGCGCGGAAGCCGAGCAGGTGCTGCATGGCCAGCTGCTGCAGGCGCACGAAGCCGAAGTTGCGCTCGCCGGCCTTGTCCGCGTCGAACTCCTCGAAGGTGGTGCGATCCGCGAGCAGGTCGGAGAGGGACTCGCCCTCGGCGAGGGTGGGCTGGGCGAGCTCGTCGATACCGGAGTAGCTCAGCGCCTCCTGCACCTCGGCGTCGGCGCGGAACGCGAGGGCGCGCTCCTTGAGCATCAGGTACATCTCCATGTTGGCCGCGGCGGAGTCGTACTGACCCTGCTCGTGCTCGGTGCGGGAGGGCTTGAAGTCGAAGTGACGGGCGCCCTCGTAGGCGCCGGGCTTCGACGGGAAGCCGTTCTCGAGCAGGTCGACGGTGAAGAAGGCACTGATCAGGTCGCCGTGGCCGAACACGAGGTCCTGGTCGTACATCGGGCCGTGCTGACCGTTGAGATCGATGTGGAACAGCTTGTCGGACCACAGCGCCTGCGCGAGGCCGTGGGTGTAGTTCAGCGTCGCCATCTGCTCGTGGCCGGTCTCGGGGTTGATGCCCACGATGTCACCGTGCTCGAGCTGCTCGATGAAGGCCAGGGCGTGCCCGACGGTGGGCAGGAAGATGTTCCCGCGGGGCTCGTTGGGCTTGGGCTCGAGGCCGATGCGCAGGTCGTAGCCCTTCTCCTTGATGTAGCCGGCGACCGTGTCGAGGCCCTCGCGGTAGCGCTCGAGCGCGGCGAAGAGGTCCTTCGAGCCGTCGTACTCGGAGCCCTCGCGGCCGCCCCACATCACGAAGGTGGTCGCGCCGAGCTCGGCGGCGAGGTCCACGTTGGCCAGCACCTTGCGCAGGCCGAAGCGACGCACGTCGCGGTCGTTGGAGGTGAACGCGCCGTCCTTGAAGACGGGGTGGGCGAAGGTGTCGGTGGTGACCATCTCGATGACAAGGCCCGTCTCGTCGGTGACGGACTTCAGCTGGTCGATGATCTTCTGGCGCTCCTCGGGGGTCGCGTCGAAGGGCACCACGTCGTTGTCGTGGAAGGTGAAGCCCCAGGCGCCGAGCTCGGCGAGCTTGCGGATGTGGGCGCTCAGCTCGAGCGGCGGGCGGGTGGCGAGGCCGAACTGGTCGCGAGCCTCCCAGCCGGTGGTCCACAGGCCGAAGGAGAACTTGTCGTCACGGGTGGGGGTGGGGGCAGTCATGGGGAGAGCTCCTTCGTCGTCGATCGGCATCTGCCGCTGTTAGTAAGTTACCGTAACTAACGCCGACATGCCAAGCTGTGCGCAGCATCCGTCGGCACCCGGCCCGGGCCGACGTGGCCGGCACGACGAGAAGGGGGCACGGTGCAGTCCACGCATCTGCGCGAGCACAACCTGTCCACGATCCTCCGCGCCCTCACGGCGGCCTCCGCCACCTCCGCGCCGCTGTCCCGCGCCGGGCTCGCGAAGCTCACCCGTCTGACCAAGCCGACGGTCTCCAAGCTGGTCGAGGAGCTGGTGGACGCCTCCTTGGTGGAGGAGAGCGCGCCGGTCTCGACCGGCGCCGGCCGCCCCATGGTGCCGCTCACCCCCGCCCGCGGAACGCTGCTGGCGATCGGGCTCGAGATCGCCGCGGACCACATCGCCTGCCTCGGGGTCGACCTGGCCGGAGAGGTGCTCGCGCACCAGATCGAGTACCGGAAGGTCACCGCGGCCTCCGCCGAGGAGGCGATCGATCTCGCCGCCGAGCTGGTGGGGCGGGTGCGCGCCGAGGCGGGCGGCGCCCCCGTGGTCGAGGTGGTCGCCGCCGTCCCCGGACGGATCGCCCCGGACGACGGCCGCGTGCTCTCCGCCCCCAACCTCGACTGGACCGAGGTGCCGTTGGTCGGGCGGCTGCTCGCCCGCCCCGAGCTCGCGGGCCTGGCGGTGCGCGCGCAGAACGACAACCGCCTCTCGGTCCTCACCGAGATCGACCGCCGGCCGGGAGAATCCTTCATCTACCTGCGCGGCTCGACCGGCGTCGGCGGCGCGGTGGTGCTGGACGGCGAGCTGATGGGCGGCGCCCACGGCTGGGCGGGCGAGTTCGGGCACACCGTCATCGAGCCCGGCGGCGCCGTCTGCCGCTGCGGGCGCCGCGGCTGCCTCGAGGCCTACGTCTCCTACCACGCCCTGCGGGAACGGGCCCGGCTCGGCGACGACGTGCGCATCGAGGACCTGGTCGACGCGCTCGCTCTCACCGGGGACCGCACCGAGGTGATCGGCATGATCGGCCGCTCCCTCGGCCTCGCGATCGCGAACGCGCTGAACATCCTGGACCTGACCACCGTGGTGCTCTCGGGCTACCTCGCGCCGATCGCGGCCGAGCTCGAGCCCGTGATCCGCAGGACCGTCGAGGAGCACGCGCTCGCGGCGGAGGCCGGTCCCATCCGCATCGAACGTTCCGACGCCCTGGTCGAGCCGGCGCTGCGCGGGGCGGCCCGGGCGGCGCTGCAGCCCGTGCTCAGCGAGCCGGGGGCTTGGATCGCCCGCGGCAGCTGACCTGCCGACATCGGCCCCGACTACCGAAGCACCGCGACACCCTCTGGTCGGGGCAGCCTGCTTCGGCACTTCGCCGCACTTGCGCGGAATCGAAGCTCGGTTCACCGCTACGCCGTTTGGCCACCACCACTCCCCTCGAAAGCTTTCCATTCTTTTCGGAGTGCGCCGTGGCGGGCAAGTTCTCTCTCCGTGCCGCCTTGACCGGGACGTCGTGCACCAAATGAGCACCACTGCCCTCGATCGGATTCGTCCTTGACGTCCAATGGTGGACACACCTAACCTGGAGCCATCTCGTATATGGCAGAAACATTTCTTAAAACATTTCTTCCCGCCGACGCGAGAGGCGATCGCTCCGGGCACCGCAGCCCGTCGGGATCGAGACGGGCGGCCGCGGCCGCCGTCACCGCACTACCCCGGACGGGACCTCCCGTCCGCGTGTCGCCACGTCGATCCGACGCCGAATCACCCAGGAGCCACCGATGACCCTGCCGTCGCCGTCCTCGCCCACCAGCCGACGCACGTTCGTGGGCCTGAGCGCCGCCACGTTCGCCTCTCTCGGCCTCTCGTCCTGCGGCGGCTCCGATGCCGACGAAGTCGACGTCGCCACACAGGATGCGGGCTCGATGGACTCCTACGAGGCCGATCAGCAGTTCACTGCGACCGAGCCGATCAAGCTGTCGATCCTGTGGACAGACTGGCCCGACAGCCCCGTGACGGGCACGTGGGAGATCTTCGACCACATCAAGGAGCTCACCAACGTCGAGCTCGAGCTGGTCCACGTGCCGTTCAGTGACTCCGTCGAGAAGCGCAGCCTGCTCATCAGCGCCGGCGACGCACCCTCGCTGATCCCCCTGATCTACCGCGGGGACGAGACGCCCTTCGTCTCCTCCGGCGCGATCCTGCCGATGAGCGACTACATCGAGCACATGCCCAACTTCCGCAAGTACGTGGAGGAGTGGGATATCAGCGAGATGATCGACAACCTCCGCCAGGCAGACGGGAAGTACTACATGCTCCCCGGCCTGCAGGAGGTCTGGGTGCCCTCGTTCTCCCTGATCATCCGCAAGGACGTCTGGGAGGACGTGGGCATCGGGATCCCCGGCACCTGGGACGAGGTCCACGAGGGCCTGCAGGCGATCAAGGAGAAGCACCCCGGCGCGATCCCGCTCGCGGACGGCTTCGAGGGGCAGTCGTTGATCAACTACGGCGGGTACGCCTTCGGCACCCGCGCCGGCTGGGGCTTCGGGGACGGCATGATCGGCGGCCATGACGGAGGCCCGCTCGAGTACGCGGCGACCACCGAGGAGTACCGCGGGATGGTCGAGTACTACCGGGCCCTGGTCGCCGAGGGACTGCTGGACCCGGAGTCGCTCACGGACTCCAACGACGGCAGCGGCGCCGGGGGCATCGCCGAGAAGTTCGCGGCGGAGACCTGCTTCGCGGCGTCCGGCTCCTCGGGCACGGCCATCGAATTCGCCCAGGCCCTGGACTCGACACTGGGGCGCGGGAACTATGAGCTCCAGCTGATCCCGCCGCCGGCGGGCCCTGCGGGCAGCATCATGGGGCCGCGGAACTTCTGGCACGGCTTCATGCTCAACTCGCAGATCGCCTCCTCGGAGAACTTCCTGGCGATTCTGCAGTTCCTGGACTGGCTCTACTTCAACCCCGACGCGCGGGAGATGCTGCGCTGGGGCATCGAGGGAGAGACCTATACGAAGAACTCCGACGGCGCCATCGAGCTCACCGACGACCACTCCCTGACGAGCTTCGACCTGAACACGGACGCCGAGACGGACCTGCTCGAGGACCTCGGCTTCTCGACCTTCCTCGCGGAGGCCACTGAGTCCCGGTCGCTGAAGGAGTCGTACAACTCCAAATCCTTCGCCGAGTACGTCGACGGCGTGGTGGAGAACCTGGAGTCGATGCCCCCGTGGGCGCCGGCGCCCCTGGACGAGGGCGAGCTCGAGCAGGCCTCTCTGATGGCGACCCCGTTGAAGGATACGGTGGACACCAACACCTTGCGCTTCATCCTCGGCGAGCTCGACATGAACGAATGGGGCACCTTCCTCGACGAGCTCGAGTCATCGGGGCTCTCCGCCTACGTCGACCTGATCAACAGCGCCCGGGAGCGATTCGAGAGCGACTCGTGACTCCAGGTCGGGGAGCCGCCGCGGAGCACACCGCTCTCCGACGTCTCGGCCCGGCCTCGCGCTGGCTCGAGGCGCTGCCGCTGGGCAACGGACGGCTGGGGGCGATGGTCTGGGGCGATCCGCAGCAGGCGCGCTTCTCGTTGAACGACTCAACGCTGTGGTCCGGCATGCCCGGGCTGCACCAGCACCGCGGCGCGGACGAGGCGACGGCCGCCGCCGCCATCGCGCGGTCGCGCGCGCTGTTCACCCAGGGCGAGGCCGCGGCCGCCGAGCAGGAGCTGGCCGTCCTCGGGACGACCTGGTCCCAGGCCTTCCAGCCCATCGGCGAGCTCACCGCCCGACTGCCCCTGCAGGCGGCGGCCCGGAGCGACTCCCCGAGCGAGCGCACGCTCGACCTCGTCCGCGGCGAGCACAGCGTGGACACTTCCGAGGGCCGGCATCTGACGCTCGTGAGCGCCGCGGACGACGTGCTGGTCCACACCTTCCCCGTGGGCCCGGAGGACGGCGTCGAGGTCGACCTGGCGGGACCACTGGTCGAGGAGCATCGCCGCACGGCCGACGGGGCCCTGGACCTCCTCCTGCGCGCCCCCTCGGACGTCGCCCCCGCGCACGCCCCCGGCAACCCCGGGGTGCACTGGGGCGAGGCGGCGATGCGCGCCGCCGTCGTCGTGCGGTGGTCGCTCTCGCAGGGCCGCGGCCTGCTGGTCTGTGCGGTCACCACGACCTGGCGCGGCCTGGGCGTGAGGCCGGATCTCCCTGCGCACGAGGCCCTCGCCGACGCCGCGCGGAGAGCGGAGAGCGCACTGGCGCGGGGCGCCGGCGAACTGCTGCGCCGCCACCGGGCCCACCCGCTGCCGGGCACGACGTCCACGGCGCTCACCCTCACCGGGGGGAGTCGGCAGGACCTGCTGGGTCAATTGTTCGCGCTGGGCCGACACCTTCTCGCCAGCGCCTCCCGCCCGGGCCTGCCACCAGCCAACCTCCAGGGTCTATGGAACCAGAAGGTGCAGGCCCCGTGGTCCTCGAACTTCACCACCAACATCAATCTCGAGATGAACCACTGGGCCGCCGGGGTCGCCCAGGTGCCGGATGCGGCCCGGGCTCTCGAGGAGTTCGTGGGCCTGCTGCGCAGGAACGGTCAGGACACCGCTCGTCGGCTCTACGGCGCGGGCGGATGGGCGCTGCACCACAACACCGACGCGTGGGGATACACCGACCCGGTCGACGGCGACGCCCGATGGGCGGCGTGGCCGCTGGGCGGGCTCTGGCTGGAGCACGAGCTCGACGACCTCACCCGCTTCACCGGGGAGCGCGCCGTCGAGGTCGCGAGACGACGCCACGGCGCGAGGTGCGAGGCGGCCCGGTTCGCGCTCGACATGCTCATCGAGGACGCGCAGGGAGGCCTGGCGACCTTCCCCTCCACCTCCCCCGAGAACCGGTGGCTGGACCCCACCGGTCAGAGGGTCGCCCTCACGGAGGGTGCCGGGATGGATCGGTGGCTGGTGCGGGACACCCTGCGCCGGGTGATCGACAGCTCCCGCCTGCTCGGCGGCGAGGACGACCCGCTCGTCGAGGAGGCGGGGGAGGCGCTGGAGCGCCTGCCGGGGCCGCGCATCGGGCCCGACGGCCGGATCCTGGAATGGCATGCCGCCGTCCCTGAGGAGGAGACCGCCCACCGGCACGTCTCCCACCTGGCCTTCGTCTATCCCGGCACCGACCCTCTGGACGACGAGCTGGCCGCCGCCGTGGAGCGATCCCTCGAGGGTCGCGGGGACGAGGCCACCGGTTGGTCACTCGCGTGGAAGGCCTGCCTCTGGGCACGGCTGCGCCGGCCCGACCGGGTGCAGAGCCTGCTGGAGCTGTTCCTGCGCGACGCCGAGGATCCGGCGGCCCCCGGCACCGAGCGGGCCGGGCTGTACCCGAACCTCTTCGCCGCCCATCCCCCGTTCCAGATGGATGCGAACTTCGGGATCGTCGCGGCGATCGCCGAATGCCTGCTGCAGAGCCACCGGAACGAGATCGAGCTGCTCCCCGCTGTGCCGCCGCTGCTGCAGGAAGGGAGGGTGCTCGGTCTGCGGGCGCGCCCGGGAGTGGACGTCGACATCACCTGGCAGGACGCCGCTCCCGAGGCTCTCCTACTGCGAGCGGCGGGCCCGGAGGGAGTGGGCACGCACAGGGTGCGGTGGCGCGAGAAGACGATCGAGGTGGAGGTCCCTGCCGAGGGGCACGCAGTAGTCGATGTCGCGGCACTGACATCACTGAGCTGACGTCACCGCGACGTTCGGCCGGCTCCCCGCTCGGCGGCGGAATGGTCGGCTGTCGACTCGCGCTCGATGAGCTGAGTCTCCAGCTTGAAGGGGTGGGCGAACAGACCCGGGTCCGAGGACAGCGCCAGCAGGCGCTCGATCGCCACCTGCCCCATCGAGAACAGCGGCTGCCGCACTGCGGTGAGCTGCGGGTGGGTCCACTGGGCGATCATCGTGTCGTCGAAGCTGACCACGCTGAGCTGCTCGGGGACGTCGACGCCCAGCTGGCGGGCCGCGCGAAGGGCTCCCACCGCCAGGGTGTCGGCGACGGCGAAGATCGCCGTGGGCGGCTCGGGGAGCCGCAGCAGCTGCTCGGCCCCGCGCTGACCGTCCTCGTAGGAGAAGTTCCCGTGCTCGATGAGATCCCGCTCCCAGGGGATGCTCGCCTGTCCGAGCGCGGAGTGGTAGCCCTGGAGCCGCTGGCGGGCCGGGACGGAGTCCTCGGGCCCCGCCAGCACGCCGATCCGACGGTGTCCCAGGTCCACCAGGTGCTGGACCGCGCTGCTGCCGCCCTCCCAGTTGGTGGCGGAGATGGTGACGATGCCCTTCACGTCCGGGTCGATGGAGACCGGATCGATCGCGATCAGGGGCAGGGAGAGGTCCCTGCTCCACCGCGCATGGCGGGCGCCGATGGGGGTGGTCACCAGGATGACGCCCTCGACGCCGCGGGAGGCGACCTCGGCCATCCAGGCGCGCGAGAGGCCGGCCGAGGTCTGGTCGCCGCTGACCACGACCAGGTCGACGTCGGCGCGGTGGGCCGCCTGCTCGGCGCCCTCGAGGACCTGCAGCGAGTAGGGGCTGGTGAGGGTGTCGAAGTGGATCAGCGCCGAGCGCCGACGGTCGCTCTCGCGCCGCTTGGGCTGGTAGCCGAGGTCCTGGGCGGCTCGCGCGACCGTCTCCCGAGTGGACTCGCGCACGTCCGCGCGCCCGTTCATCACCTTGGACGCGGTGGCCAGGGACACCCCGGCACGTTCCGCCACGTCCTTCAGCGTGACGCGACCTCCCCGCGCTTCGCTCTCCGCCATGACCTCACCTCTCCCCGGATCCGGGACACACCGTCCTCGGTGCACCATGTCGAACCCTACCGCCGCAAGTGGACCTTGACCGGCACCTCCGGCCCCTCTAGCCTAAACCGCAACGCAAGTTTCAGCACTGTTTCACACCCCTTTTCGCTCCTCGGGCGCGCCTCGGCGCGGACCCGGCGATCACCGTGGAGGCCCTCGCATGGCCCTGTTCGACATGCCCCTGGACGCGTTGCGCGAGTACCGACCGCAGCCGACGGAGCCCGCCGACCTCGACGAGTTCTGGCACGAGACGCTCACCCGGGCCCGGGCCGCCTCGGACCCCGTCCTCTCCCTGGACCGCATCGACAACGGTCTCCGGCTGATCGACACCTGGGACGTCACCTTCGCCGGCCACGACGGCGATGCGGTGCGCGGCTGGTACAACCGGCCCGCGGGCGCGGAGGGCGACCTGCCGGTCGTCGTGGAGTACCTCGGCTACGGAGGCGGCCGCGGCGAGCCCCTCGAACGCCTGGCCTGGGCCGCCGCGGGGTACGGGCACCTGGTGATGGACTCCCGGGGACAGGGCTCGAGCTGGGGCGCCGGCGGGCACACGGTCGACCCCGTCGGCTCCGGGCCCGCCGCCCCGGGCGTGATGACCTGCGGCCTGGAGTCGCCGCGGACGGCCTACCTCACCCGCCTGCTGACCGACGCCGCCCGCGCGGTCGACACCGCCCGCGCACTGGCGGGCGCCGACGGCCGGGTGGCGGTGACCGGCAGCAGCCAGGGCGGCGGGCTCGCGATCGGTGCGGCGGGACTGGTGCCCGACGTCGACGCGCTGCTCAGCAACGTCCCCTTCCTGGCGCACATGCGCCGCGCCGTCGACATCACGGACACCGATCCCTATCAGGAGATCGTGCGCTACCTGTCCGTGCACCGCGACCGCGAGGAGCAGGCCTTCACCACGCTGTCCTATCTCGATGCGATGCACCTGGGCCGTCGCGCGACCGCGCCCGCCCTGTTCTCGGTGGCGCTGCGCGATGCCACCTGCCCTCCGTCGACGGTGTTCGCCGCCTACAACCACTACGGCGGCGCGACCGGCACCGACCCCGAGCGCGACATTGTCGTCTATCGGTACAACAACCACGAGGGCGGCGGCCCGACCCAGCAGCGCCGCCAGCTCGACTGGCTGGCGGAGCGTCTGTGACCCCGGCCTCCGAATCCCGGAACACCGTGCCCCGGACCACCGTCCCCTCGATGCCCGTGCCCTCGATGCCCGCGCCTCCGAGCGACCTCGCGTGGCTGGGGGAGCACGCCGCCGCACGCCTCCCCCGCGAGGTGCTCCTGCACGCCCACGGGCCGACGGCCGCGTCGCTCGAGGCGGAGGTCGCGCGACTGCGCGCCCTCGCCCCGGGATCTCCCGGATCGCTCACCCTGGTCGACCTTGCTCACGCGCGGGCGACAGCTCCCGCGCAGGAGCCTGCGCAGGCGACAGGTCACGTGCCGGCCGCCGACCTCGAGGGGGCTCCTCTCGCGGAGCTGGCCGACGCCGGCGAGGAATCCTTCGCCCTGGCGGCGACGGGGGATCGGATCCGGGTGGTCGCCGGCGGGAGCCGCGGCCTCCGCTACGGCTTCTACGCCGCGCTGCTCGGTCTGGTGCCCGCCGACGGAGAGGAGTGGACGCTCCGCTCCCCCGCGCTGAGCATCCGGATGCTCGACCACTGGGACAACATGACCGTCCACCCCGTGATGGGGCAGGTCGAGCGCGGCTACGCGGGCGGATCGCTGTTCTTCGAGGACGGGGAGCTGCGCGAGGACCTCACCCGCGTCGAGCACTATGCGCGCCTGCTCGCCGCGATCGGCATCAACCGGGTGTCGCTGAACAACGTCAACGTCCACGCGCACGAGGCGACGCTGCTGACCACGAGGAGAGACCAGGTCGCCAGGCTCGCGGAGGTCTTCCGCGCCCAGGGCATCACCGTGCTCCTCTCGGTCTCCTTCGCCTCCCCGGTGCTGCTCGGCGGGCTGGGGACCTCCGACCCCCTCGACCCGGAGGTGCAGGAGTGGTGGCGGCGCACGACCGCGGACCTCTACGCACAGGTCCCCGACTTCGGCGGCTTCGTCGTCAAAGCGGACTCGGAGGGCCAGCCCGGCCCCTTCGCGCACGGCCGCGACCATGCGGACGGGGCGAACGTGCTGGCCCGCGCGCTGGCCCCGCACGGCGGGGAGGTCTTCTGGCGCGCCTTCGTCTATGACCACCACCAGGACTGGCGCGACCGCACCACCGACCGCGCCCGGGCGGCCCACGACCACTTCGCCCCGCTGGACGGCCGCTTCGACGACAACGCCGTCCTGCAGGTCAAGCACGGCCCGATGGACTTCCAGACCCGCGAGCCGGTCTCCCCCGTGATCGCGGCGATGCCCCGCACCCGGCTGGCCGTCGAGCTGCAGGTCACCCAGGAGTACACGGGCCAGCAGAAGCACCTGTGCTACCTGGCGCCCTGGTGGAGCGAGACCCTGCGCTTCCCCCTCGGTCCCGACGGAGCGCCGACCGTCGCCGACACCGCGGCAGGGCTCGTCGCGGTCTCCAACGTCGGCGACGACGACTTCTGGACCGGCCACCCGCTCGCCCAGGCGAACCTCTTCGCCCTGGGCCGCCTGGCCTGGGAGCCCGGCGTCTCACCCGACCGTCTCCTCGAGGAGTGGATCGGCGCCACCTTCGGCCCCGATCCCCTGGTCGCCGAGGTGCTGCGGGACCTCCTCGCCCCGTCCTGGCTGCTCTACGAGAGCTACACCGCGCCGCTCGGCGTCGGCTTCATGGTCCGCCCCGGCCACCACTACGGACCGGACGTCGACGGCTACGAGTACACCCCGTGGGGCACCTACCACTTCGCCGACCGCGACGGCATCGGCGTGGACCGCACGGTCGCCACCGGCACCGGGTTCGCGGGCCAGTACCCCGAACCATGGGCCTCGCGCTACGAATCGGTGAGCACCTGCCCCGACGAGCTGCTGCTCTTCTTCCACCACGTGCCGTACACGCACCGCCTGCACAGCGGGAAGACGGTCATCCAACACATCTACGACTCTCGCGCCGAGGGCTGCGAGCGGGTCGCCGAGCTGCGCCCCCGCTGGCGGCAGATCGCCGACCGCGTCCCCGCGGCGCTGCACGACAGGGTCGACGCCCTGCTCGTCGAGCAGGAGCGCTCGGCCGAGGAGTGGCGCGACCAGCTGCGCTCCTACTTCTTCCGCGCCTCCGGCATCGCCGACGAGAACGGGCGCCCGATCCACTGATCGGACGCCCGTCACCTCGGCCGCGCTGTCGGCGCCGCGCCCGGCCGTGCGGTCGGCGGCGTCCTCAGCGCTCCTGCGCGGTGTCGTCGGCGCGGCCGCCGGCCTCGGCCAGGGCGTCCTGGACCGCGTAGTAGGCGGGCTTACGCGTGTAGTCCTCCCACATCACGGTCGCGGCACCCTCCCCCTCGAAGGTGACGGGCACCCACGAGTAGGTGTCCACGAAGCCCCACAGGGTCAGGGAATCGCAGCCGTCCACGGACAGGGCCGCCTCGGTCACGCGGCGGTAGTAGTCGGCCTGCTGGGTGAGCTGCTCCTCGGTGGGTGCGGCGCCGTCCGGCAGCTCCATGCGCACGTCGAGCTCGGTGATGGCCGTGTGCAGCCCCAGATCGGCGAACCGCTGCAGGTTCTCGGCGAGGTCCTCCGGGAAGCCGTACCGGATCGACAGGTGCCCCTGGGTGGAGAAGCCGTCGACCGGGACGCCGTCGGCCAGCATCTCCTGGACGAGCGCGTAGTACGCATCGCTCTTGGGGTTGATGCCGTCCACGTTGTAATCGTTGAAGAACAGCAGCGCCTGCGGATCGGCCTCACGGGCCCAGCGGAAGGCGTCGGCCACGATCTCGAGGCCCAGCTCCCGGATCCAGATGTTGTCCGCGGTGCGCAGCACTCCGTCGTCGTCGAAGATCTCGTTGGCGACGTCCCACTGCTGCATGCGCCCGGCGTAGCGCCCGACGACGGTCTCGATGTGGTCGCGCAGGATCTCGCGCAGCTGATCGGGGGTGAAGTCGCCCTCTTCGAGCCAGTCGGGGTTCTGGCTGTGCCACAGCAGGGTATGCCCTCGCACCACCTGCCGGTTCCGCTGCGCGAACTCCATGATCGCGTCCGCGTCGTCGAAGGCGTAGACGTCGCGCTCCGGGCGGAGGTGGTCCCACTTCATCTGGTTCTCCGCGGAGAGCGAGGTGAACTCTCGGGCGAGCAGACTGCGGTGGGTCCGGTCCTCGGTGAAGGGGTCGGGATAGGGCTCGTCGCTGTGGTGGCCGCCTCCCGCGACCGCGGAGCCGATCGCGATGGCGTCGCCGGCGGCGTGGGCGAGAGTGCCCCTGCGCTGGGAGTTCGGCGGCGTCTCGCGGCTGCGGCCCGCGGCCCGGCCGGGGCTCGTCGCGGCCGTCTGCCCGGCGGCCTGTGCAGTGGTGGCGCCGGTCGCGGCGGCCGCGCCGACGACGGCTCCGGCGGTGAGGATCTGGCGGCGTCTCATGGTGTCTCCTTCGACGTCTCGTTCATCGTCCTGCCCGCGCGGGCTCTCCGTGCGGGAGGTCTTCCTGCGGGCTCCGCAGCCGCGGAGCCCGCAGAAGTCATGCGGCTGCGAGCCGGTGTCGGCTCAGCCCTTGACGGAGCCGAGCATGATCCCGGAGACGAAGTACCGCTGCACGAACGGGTACACGCACAGGATCGGGATGAGGATCAGGATCATCGTCACCGACTGGATGTTGGCGTTGATGTCGCTGACGGTGGACCCCGAGGCGGCCGCACCCTCCGAGGCCGCTGTCGAGGCCCCGGCTATGAGGTTCCGCAGGAACAGCGTCACCGGGAACAGATCGGTCCGATCGAGATAGAGGAATGCCGCGAACCAGTCGTTCCAGTACTGCACCGAGTAGAACAGGACCATCGTGGCGATCACCGCCTTCGACAGCGGCAGCACGATGCGGAAGAAGATCCCGAACCAGGTCAGGCCGTCGATGTGTGCGGCCTCCTCGAGCTCCGTGGGGAGGTTCTCGAAGAACGCCTTCATCACCAGCAGGTTGAATACCGACAGCGCCGGCGGCAGGATCACCGCCCACATGGTGTTCTTCATGCCCAGCGAGGAGATGAGCACGTAGTTCGGCACGATGCCGCCGTTGAAGAACATCGTGAACACGGCGATGCCGATGAGCAGGCTGCGACCCCGCAGGTGCTTCTTCGACAGCACGAAGGCGTAGGTCGTGGTCAGCGTCATGGCGATCGTGGTGCCGATGACGGTGTAGACGACTGTGTTGCCGTAGCTGCGCCAGAAGCTGCCGTTGTTGGCCACGGCCCGGTACGTGTCGAGGTTGAAGTCGACCGGGAAGAGATTGACCCGCCCGGCGTTGATCGCACCGGCGGAGCTGAACGACTGGGCCAGCAGCATGACGAACGGGTAGAGCATCACCGCGCACATCAGCAGCAGCAGAGTGGTGTTGACGACCGTGAACACCTTGTAGGACGTCGAGTCCTTGATCCGTGAGGACCTCCGGGGCGCGTCGGGCTTCCTGCGCGGCGCGTCGGGGGCCATTGCTTCGATCACCACAGGCTCGTCCCCACCAATCGCTTCGAGATGTAGTTCGCGGTCATGACCATCGCGAATCCGATGATCGCCTGGAACAGGCCGATGGCTGCCGCATAGCTGAGGTTGTTCGACACCAGACCCACCCGGTACAGATAGGTGGAGATGACGTCACCGGTCGAGTAGGTCATGGGGTTGTACAGCAGCAGGACCTTCTCGAAGCCGACGTTGAGGAAGTTGCCGATGTTGAGGATCAGCAGCGTGACCATCGTCGGCCGGATCCCCGGGATCGTGACGTGCCATGTCTGCTGCCAGCGGTTCGCACCGTCGATCCTGGAGGCCTCGTAGAGCGCGTCGTCCACCGCGGTGAGCGCGGCGAGGTAGAGGATCGTTCCCCAGCCGACGGTCTGCCAGGCCTCGGAGGCCACGTAGATGAAGCGGAACCACTCGGGACGCTGGAGGAACGAGACGGGGTCCCCGCCGAACGCCTCGGAGATCTGATTGACCGTTCCCTGCAGCGAGAGCAGCTGGTAGACCATGCCCACCACGATCACGACCGAGAGGAAGTGCGGCAGGTAGCTGATCGACTGGACGATCTTCTTGAAGTGCTTGCGCCGCACCTCGTTGAGCATCAGCGCGAGGATGATCGGCAGCGGGAAGCAGACCACCAAGGTCATGCCGCCGATGATCACCGTGTTCGAGAAGACGTTCCAGAACGCGGGATCGCGGATGAACATGTCCACGTAGAGCGTGCCCACCCACTCGTCACCGAAGATGCTCCCGCCGGGCCGGAACCGCCGGAACGCGATGACGTTCCCGAGCATGGGCAGGTACCGGAAGATGGCCAGGAAGATCAACGGCGCCACGGCCAGGCTGTACAGCGGCCAGTCCCGCCGCAGCGCCCGCTTCCAGCCCCCCGGCCTCCGCTTCGGCGGCGAGGGCCGGAGCTCAGGCTCCTGCGGGGCGACCTCTCTCGTCTCTGCCAGCGTCATCGGTCCTCCTCCACCGCCGCCGCGACCGCTCCGTCCCTCACCCGTTCGCCTCGACGAACCGCTGGCGCGCACCGTTGATGAGCTCCATGTAGCGCGAGAGGCCCGCGGCCTCCAGCTCGCCCACGAAGGTGTCCCACTCCTCCATGTCCCGCTCACCCATGATGAATTGCAGCGTGGCGGTGTCCACGGCGTCCTTGATGGGGGTGGCCAGCAACGAGGCCTGCTCGAGCTCGGACTCGTCGAGCGGGGCCGGGGGGATGGGATCGCGCGGGGTGCGCGCGGAGAGCACGTCGTCGATGTACGCGACGAACTCGGGCGTGCTGTAGGACTCCTTGAGGGCGCGCGACTCCGTGGACTCCGCCGGGAAGGTGGAGAACCCCAGGTCGGTCTGGATATCGGTCTCGCCCCCGCGGTTGATCGCGTAGTCGTCCAGGGAGAACTCGTCCATCAGCTCGATGGTGCCGTCCTCAGCCTTGGTGTAGTTGACGTCCTTCTCCCCCCAGCGCAGCATCTCGCGAGCATCGGGGTTGAAGTAGAGCCAGTCCACGAACTGCAGGGTGGCCAGGAAGTTCTCGGACCTCGCGACCTCCGAGCTGAGCATGAACCCGTGCCAGAAGTTGCGCGGCTCGATGTTCTCCCCGGCGGGGCCGGCGGGCGGCGGGATGAGGGTCACCTCGAAGTTCCCCTCCCCGACGGTCTCCTCGAGCGCCTGGGCGAACTCGATCGCGGTGCCCGAGGAGCCGGAGGCCGCGAAGCACGTCTCGTTCGCGAACTTCTCGCTGACGTCGGCGGCACCGCTGCCGTCGTTCGAGGCGGTGAGGGACTCGCGGTCCAGCAGACCGTCCTCGACCAGCACGCGGAAGTATTCGACCAGCTGCTTGTACTGGTCGGTGGTCGCGGCATAGACCAGGTCCTCGCCGTCCCCGTCGATCGCGCCGTCGCCGAAGCCCCAGCCTGCCTTCGTGCCGAAGCCGTGGGCGGCGTAGTTGAGCATGGACTGCGCCTCGAAGCCGTCCGCGAGGGGGGTCGAGTCCGGGTACTCCTCCTTGATCTGCAGGAGAGCCTCGTGGAGCTCGTCCCAGGTGTTGGGGACGCCGCCGGCGACCTCCTCGAAGACGTCCTTGCGGACGACGAGGCTGAAGACGGGCACGGACACCTCCTGCAGGCCGGGCATCATGTAGTACTTGCCGTCGGCCTGCTTGATGTTGTCGATCATCTCGCCGAGGTCCCATTCCTCGACGTACTTCTGGAAGTTGGGCATCTGGTCCGCGAAGTCGCTGAGCGGCACGACGGCGCCCGAGGACACGAACGGAGCGTCCTCACCGGTGTAGACCAGCGGGATCAGCGTCGGGGCGTCGCCGGCGCTGATGAGCAGGCTGCGCTTCTCGGTCGCGTCGCTGAAGGGGATGTGCGTCAGCGTGATCTCGACGTTCGTGAGCTCCTTGATGTGATCGAAGATCCGCCACGAGTCCTCCACGGGGACCTCCGGCCAGTCCGTCCACAGCATGCTGACCTGCATCGGCTCAGTGGCCTTGAACTGCGTGTCAGCGGCGTAGTCCTCCATCGCGCCCACGTTCTGGGTCTCGACGTCGACCTCCTCGCCGGAGCTCGAGCCGCAGGAGGACAGCGCCACCGTCGCGAAGGCGGCGGCGGAGAGTCCGACGAAGCTGCGTCGGGTCGGGGAATGAGGGAAGGGGTGCGGCATCGTCATGGCCGTCTCCTCGTCGGGGTAGGTGCCGTACCTGTGCGGTGCGGCGCGGATGGAACGGGGTGAAACGGGATGTAACGGGATGGAGCGGGTGGTGCCCGAGGGAACCAGGTGGAACGGGGCTGCGCGATCGGCGGCGGTGCCGTGGCGCCGCTCCCCTCGGGGAGAGGTGCGGTCCGATCGGTCCGAGGCTCATCAGCGGTCATCCATCGACGTCGACGGGCTCGGAGCGAAAGCCGTTCGACCGCCTCCCCGCGCAGCCATGCGCGGATCTTGCCGAGACTTTCGTCAAGCTTTCGCTATGCAGGTCAACATATCCGGCAGTGTGATCCAGGTCAAGCAATCCGCGAGATCCGCCCCCTCCGAGGCTGGATCCGCCTGCATCTCTATGACCTGCTTCTTCTTTCGGCCTCCGTGGCAGGCTCGTGCCCGCAGAGCGCCGGCGAGATGGTCACGTTCTCGCAACAAGCCCCGTTCCACGTCGCGAAAGTTTCGCTCAGAGTAGGCTCTGAGGCGCATCCGACCCCGTCCGGCACCCTCCAGGAGGAGCGATGACGCCACCCCGCCGCACCCGTGGGCTCTTCCACGAGATCACCGAGGGCGTGTACTGGTTCCTGGTCATCGACGTGATGGTCGCGCTGGCCTCGGCACCCACGGTGCTCGTGTGGACGCTGCTCTCCCCGGGCCCCGTGAGCGCGGTGCTGTTCGTGGTGGCGGCGCTGCCGCTGCCCCCGGCGATCGCCGCGGGTCTGTACGCGTGCCGCGCGTGGCGCCGGGACCGCGAGCTGGTGCCGGCCCGGCACTTCCTGCGCGGGTACCGCCTGAACGGCCTCGACAGCCTCGTGGCGGGCGCGCCCGTGCTCGCCGTCCTGGCCCTGCTCGCCTTCAATCTCAGCACCGGCGGGCGCGCCGGGACCAGCGGTCTCGACATCCTCTACCTGGCGCTGGGGGCGGTCGGGCTCCTCGTCCTCGCCCGCGCGCTCTCGATCGTCTCGGGGTTCAGCTTCCGGACGATCGACGTCTTCCGGCTGACCGCCTTCACGCTGCTGGTGCGCCCGCTCTCGACGCTGGCACTGCTCTCGCTGGGCGTCCTGACCCTCGGTATCGTCCTGCTGATCGGGGAGTTCGTGCTCCCCGTGGTGGCCTCGTTGCTGCTTTTCGCGCTGTGGGCCTCGGAGCGCCCGATCGCGAACCTGCTCACCGAGAGGTTCGTCAGCTCGCCGGAGCCTGCTGCGGATGACGCAGCTGATGGTCCCCTCCCCCACGAGGGATCGTGATCTCGACCGGGCCGTCGCCGAGGTCGACGCGGTAGGTCCCCGCGAAGCCGCGGATCTCGAGCACCCCGTCGCCGTCGGCCTGCACCGTCCGGTCGTGGAACCACCACTCCTCGGCGATCAGCTCCCTGAGGGCCGCGTAGGCGGGCTTGGGGGTGCCGTCGGCGCGCACGAGCCCGGCGGGAGCGCCCAGCCAGGCCCCGGCGTCCCCCAGGCCCCAGTAGGTGAGGGACTCGACGGCGGGCTGGGCGAGCACGGTGCGATAGTGGCGCACGATCTCCTGCGCCTGCCGCTCCTCACCCTCGGGGGTCGAGGGCCAGGTGTCCACCACGTGGTCGTTGAGATCCACGACGTGGGCGGGCATCAGGTCGCCGGAGAGCAGGGTGGTCTCCGTCAGCTGGATCGGCAGCCCGAACCGGGAGAAGCGCTCGATCACCTCCGCGATCTGCTCCTCGCCGCGGTATCCCTTGTGCATGTGGGTCTGCAGGCCGATGGCGTCGATCTCCAGCCCGCCCTCCAGGCACTCCTCGATGACGTCCTCGAAGGCGGGGGTCAGATCGAAGTCGTTCAGGACCAGGCGCGCCGAGGGGTCCGCGGCACGGGCCGTGTCGAACGCGAGACGGATGACGTCCCGTCGGCCGCGGGCTCGCGCGAGCCGGGTCACGGCGTTCTCCTCGGCCTCGAACACGGGCAGGATGACGGTCTCGTTGATCGCGTCCCACTGCTCGACGAGTCCCCGGAAGTCGCCGACCTCCCGCGTGATGCGGGCGCTGACGGCCTCCTCGACCTCCTCGTCGGTGCGCTCGAGCAGCCACGTGGGGGCGAGGGTGTGCCACAGAAGGGGGTGGCCCTTGATCCGCACTCCGTGCCCGAGGAGCCCTTCGGCCAACCGCCGGAGCCGCTCGGTGTCCGGAGCTCCCGGCGACGGCTCGAACCAGCGCCAGTAGAAGGGCAGGGTGGCCATGTTGAACAGGTCGAGCCACAGCCGGGTGTGGGCGTCGGGCTCCTCGGGTCGCAGCTCGAAGGCGGAGCACCCGAAGCCGAATCCGTGGCCGGTCTGCTCGACCCGGGCCGTCGCGCCCGGCACGACCGCCCCGCTCCGGTCGAGGACCCGGAGCCGGAGGGTCTCGACCCTTTCGCGCAGGACGTCGGCGGCCGAGGTCCCCGCGGCAGCCATCAGAGGCTCCCGCCGGCGGTGCCCGCACCGCCGGCCGGCACCGCCTCCTGCGCGTGCAGGGCGAGAGGCGACACCTCCGCGGGCGTGTCCAGCACCGCGCGGCCGCGCTCGATCACCCGGACCTGCCCCTCGATCCGGAAGGATCCCTCGAGCGTCACGTCCTCGCTCGAGGCGCCGAGGCGCACCCGGAACTCGCCGGGCTCGACGATGCGCTGCAGGTCGGCGCCGGTGAAGGAGGTGCGATCGGCGTGCAGGTCGAAGGTGACCCGCGCGCTCTCGCCGGCGGCCAGTCCCACCTTGGTGAAGCCGACCAGCCGCTTCAGCGGGCGCACCACGGTGGCCACGGGGTCGCTGAGGTAGAGCTGGACGACCTCCTTGCCATCGCGGTCGGAGGCGTTGGTGACGGTCGCGGAGATCCGGATCGTGCCGTCGGCGGCGATGGTGTCCGCGGAGAGCTCGAGGTCGGAGTACTCGAAGCGCGAGTAGCCCAGGCCGTGGCCGAAGGGGAACAGGGGCTTGGGATCGAGGTTGGAGATGCCGTCGGTGACCCAGGCCAGCACCGGGGCGAGGTACGTGCCGGGCTGTCCTCCCACGCCGTTCGGGATGCCGATGGGCAGGCGACCCGAGGGGTTCACCCGGCCGGAGAGCACGCCGGCGAGGGCGGCGGCGCCCTCCTCCCCCGGCATGAAGGCCTGGACGATCGCACGCGCCCGGCCGACGTAGACGCCCAGCGAGTAGGGCCGTCCGGTCACCAGCACCAGCACGACGGGCGTCCCGGTGGCGAGCACCGCCTCGACGAGCTCGTGCTGGGCGCCGGGCAGCTGCAGGCTCTCGACGTCGCAGCCCTCCCCGGAGGTGCCGGCACCGAACAGCCCGGCGATGTCGCCGACGGCGAGGACGGCGACCTCCGCCGCGCTGGCCGCGGCGACCGCCTCGTCGATCCCGGCGGTGTCGGGGTCGACGAAGTCGGTGCCCCGCGCGGTGGCGATCCGTGCGGCGGGGAACTCGGCCGCGAGGGCGTCGGCCAGGGTGGGGACGTGCACGGAGGTGCCGTTGTCCTCGAGGCGGGAGAGGACGTGGTTGGTGAAGCTGTAGCAGCCCAGGAAGCTGCGCGGCTGGAGGGCGGCCGGGCCGATCAGCGCGATCGAGGCGGGCCCCGTCGCGTCGTCGCCGGCAGCGCTCGGCGCCGCCAGCGGGAGCAGGCCCGCAGGGTTGTCCAGCAGGACGATGGACTCCTCGGCCATCCGACGGGCGAGCGCACGGCTCTCCGCCTGGTCGAGATCGATCGCCTCGCCGGTGGTGGCGGGGTCGAACTCCGGATCCAGCAGCCCCAGCTCGACCTTCTGGCGCAGGATCCTCCGCACGGCGGTGTCGAGCACCTCCTGCTCGACCTCCCCGTCGCGCACGGCCGCGACCAGGTGCGGGAAGGCGGTGGATTCGGGCAGCTCGATGTCCAGGCCCGCACTCAGCGCCGTGACGGCGGCGGCGCGGTCGTCCTCCACCACGCGGTGCATGGACTCCAGGAAGCTCACCGCCCAGTAGTCGGCCACCACGGTGCCGTCGAATCCCCAGCTCTCGCGCAGCAGGTCGGTGAGCAGCCAGCGGCTCGCGGCGGGCGGCGTGCCGTCGAGGTCCGCATAGGAGTTCATCACCGCGCCCGCGCCGCCCTCGCGCACGGCCATCTCGAAGGGGACCAGGTCGATGTCGTGCAGCTCGCGCATGCCGATGGACACCGGCGCATGGTTCCGCCCCGCGCGGGAGGCCGCGTGACCGGCGAAGTGCTTGAGGGTGGCGATCACGCCGGTGGACTGCAGGCCGCGCACGTACTCGGTGGCCAGCACACCCGTGAGGTAGGGGTCCTCCCCCATGGTCTCCTCGATGCGTCCCCAGCGGTAGTCGCGCACGATGTCGAGCACCGGGGACAGGCCCATGTGGGTGCCGAGCGCGCGCATGTCGGTGCCGATGCGACGCGCCATCTCCCCGATCAGGGCGGGGTCGAAGCTCGCCCCCCAGGCGATCGCGGCGGGGTAGGTGGTCGCGCCGTGGGCCATGAGGCCGGTCAGGCACTCCTCGTGGACCAGTGCGGGGATGTCGTGGGACGAGCCGGCGACCACGGCCTGCTGCATCTCGCGCAGGTTCTCGACGCCCTCCTGGGCGGTCAGCGCGGCGCTGCCGTAGGGGCGGGTGAGATGCCCGAGCCCGTGCTGCACCGCGGCCTCGAAGGGGTCCCGTCCCGCCTCGAAGGTCGACTGCATCGGGGCGAAGCCCTCGGCGTCGCCGAGGGTGGGCCGCTTCCAGTAGCTGCCGAGCTGGGCGGCCTTCTCCTCGAGGCTCAGCTCGGCGAGCAGGGACTCCACGCGCTCCTGGGTGCTGCGACCCCGGTCGTTCCACAGGGGGAGGGACATGACGCTCCTTCGCACGGTCCGCGGCGCTCGCTCGGGACGGCCGACGACGCCGTCGGGACCGTCCTCCGCAGCACTCGCCTCCGAGGCAGTTTCAGTCGGGGTTTAGCAATCTTTTCGGTTGCTTTCGGTGGCGAGAGCGTACGACAGGTCAGAACCTGGGGTCAACAGGCTCCGTCCGATAGGGTGGGTGCCGTCGCACCCTCGCCGACGTCGGCGAGCGAAAGACCAGGAAGTCGAGCCGATCTCCTGGTCAGGGGTACCCTCCGCTCCCGTGCCGCGACCCGGCCCGAGCAGTCGACACCGTGCGACCTCGACTCACGTCCCGTCCGAAACTTTCACTCAGGAGCAGTGCTTCACGATGACCACGACGCACCGAACCGTCGACGCCCTGCGCGTCGGCATGGTCGGCTACGGCTTCATGGGAGCCGCCCATTCCCATGCCTGGCGCACCGCGCATCGCTTCTTCGACCTGCCGCTCCTGCCCGAGCTGCGCACCCTGGCCGGGCGCACCGAGAGCGCAGTGGCCGACGCGGCCGAGCGCTACGGCTTCGCCGCGCACACCACCCGCTGGCAGGACCTCGTCGAGGATCCCGAGATCGACGTGATCGACATCTGCACCCCCGGGGACACGCACGTCGAGATCGCCCTGGCCGCCCTCGCCGCCGGCAAGCACGTGCTGTGCGAGAAGCCGCTCGCGAACTCCGTCGAGGACTCCGAGCGCATGGCGGAGGCGGCCGCCGCGGCACGGACGGAGCACCCGCGACGGGTCCTGTCCATGTGCGGGTTCAGCTACCGCCGCACCCCGGCCCTCGCCTACGCGCGCCGGCTGGTCGCGGAGGGCTTCGTGGGCGAGATCCGCCAGATCCGCGCCCAGTACCTGCAGGACTGGCTCTCCGACGCCGATGCCCCGATGACCTGGCGCCTGGACAAGGACCTCGCCGGCTCCGGAGCGCTCGGGGACATCGGCGCCCACGTCATCGACCTCACCCAGTGGATCTCCGGGCAGGACGTCGAGGCGGTCTCGGGCACCCTCGCCACCGTCGTCCCCACCCGTCCGGCCGCCGGTACCGCCCAGGGCCTCGGAGGGAAGGGGGACACCTCCGGCGAGCGCCAGGACGTGACCGTCGACGACGTCGCCCTGTTCACCGCCCGCTTCGACTCCGGCGTGCTGGGCTCCTTCGAGGCCACCCGCATGGCGCAGGGCCGCAAGAACGCGATGCGTGTGGAGATCAACGGCTCCGCGGGATCGATCGCCTTCGACTTCGAGCGCATGAACGAGCTCGAGATCTACGACGCCACGGCCGACGCCGGCCGGCAGGGATTCACCCGAGTGCTGACCACCGAGCCCGAGCACCCCTACGCCGGGAACTGGTGGCCCACCGGGCACGGCCTGGGCTACGAGCACACCTTCACCCACCAGATCGCCGACCTGGTGACCGCGATCGGCGAGGACTCCGACCCGTCGCCGTCCTTCGAGGAGGCGCTGCACGTCCAGCGCGTCCTCGCCGCCGTCGAGGCGAGCGACGCCGACGCCGGCCGCTGGACCGCCGTCGGCCCCCAGACCCCCACCACCGAGGAGACCGCCCGATGACCACCACCCCCCGCACCGCCCTCGTCGTCCGCGGCGGCTGGGACGGCCACCAGCCCGTCGAGGCCACCGACCTGTTCATCCCCTTCCTCGAGGAGAACGGCTTCTCGGTGCGGATCGAGGACTCCCCCGCGATCTACGCCGACGCCGAGTACATGGCCGGCGTCGACCTCATCGTCCAGTGCAACACCATGAACACCATCGAGCGGCCCCAGTTCGAGGGGCTGCGCGCCGCCGTCGAGGCAGGCACGGGCCTGGCCGGCTGGCACGGCGGCATCGCCGACTCCTACCGCAACGAGTCCGACTACCTCACCCTGATCGGCGGCCAGTTCGGCTGCCATCCGGGCAAGCACCCGGACGAGCGCATCGGCGAGCAGTCCGACAACTACGTGCCCTACACGGTGACCATGCTGCCCGCGGCCGCGGAGCATCCGATCACCGCCGGCATCAGCGACTTCGACCTGGTCACCGAGCAGTACTGGGTGCTCAGCGACGACTACGTCGACGTGCTCGCGACCACCACCCAGAAGGTGCGCGAGTGGGACCCCTGGCATCGCGAGATCACCTCCCCGGCGATCTGGACCCGGCAGTGGGGGCAGGGACGGATCTTCGTGTCCACCCCCGGGCACCGGGTCGAGGTGCTCGAGGACCCCAACGTCCGCACCGTGATCGAGCGGGGCCTGCTGTGGGCCGCCCGCGGCAGCGAGCAGCCCTACGGTGAGCACGGCGGCGCGGGCGCGAGGACCGCGCAGGAGGCAACCCGATGAAGCTCGGCATGATCGGCTGCGGGGTCATCTCGCGCCAGTACCTCGCCAGCCTCCCGTCGCTGCCGGACGTGCAGCTGGTCGCGGTCGCGGACCTGGACCGCGCCCGGGCCGAGGCCGCCGCCGACGGGCTCGCGGGGGTGCGCGTGCTCACGGTCGACGAGCTCATCGCGGATCCCGAGGTGGACACCGTCCTGAACCTCACCATCCCCGCCGCGCATGCCGAGGTGGACCTGCGGGCCATCGCGGCCGGGAAGAACGTGTACTCGGAGAAGCCGTTCGCCGTGACCACCGAGGAGGGCGCGCAGGTCCTCGCCGCCGCCGCGGAGGCCGGGGTGCTGGTCGGCTCCGCACCGGACACGGTGCTCGGCACCGGCACCCAGACGGCACGGGCCGCGATCGACGACGGGGTGATCGGCTCCCCCATCGCGGCGATGGCCACGATGGTCTGCCCCGGCCACGAGCGCTGGCATCCGCAGCCGGACTTCTACTACGTCCCCGGCGGCGGCCCGCTGCTGGACATGGGGCCGTACTACATCCATGCGCTGGTCACCCTGCTGGGACCGGTCTCCGCGGTGATCGGGGCGGGCAGCCGGCTGCGCGGCGAGCGCACCATCGGCTCCGGGCCGCGCGAGGGCGAGACCATCCCGGTCTCCACGGACACCCACGTCACCGGCGTCCTGGTGCACGACTCCGGGGTGCTCTCGACGCTCGTGATGAGCTTCGACGCGGTCGCGACCTCGGCGCACCCGATCGAGATCCACGGCACCGGCGGCACCCTCGCGGTCCCGGACCCGAACCACTTCGACGGGGACGTCGAGGTGCACCGACTGGGCGGCGAGGGATGGGAGACGCTGCCCGTGACCGGCGGTCACCCCGGAGGCGGGCGCGGCATCGGCCTGCAGGACATGGCCGTGCGCGGTGCGGACCTGCGGGCCTCCGGCGAGCTCGGCCAGCACGTGCTCGAGGTGATGAACTCGGTGCTGGAGTCCGCGCACTCGGGCGTGCGGGTCGAGATCGCGAGCACCTGCGAACGTCCGGACGCCGTGGAGCCCGCCGTCCGCGCAGGCTGACGACCATCCGCCGCCTCACCTCCTCCCAGTCAGGAGCCCACCCCATGCTCTCCGTCGGCATCATCGGCACCGGGAACATCTCCCACGCGCATCTCGCCGCCTACCTCGCGTTCCCCGAGGAGGTGAGGATCGTGGCGCTCACGGACCTCGACCCCGCCAAGGCCGGGGCCGTGCGCACCGCCCACGGTCTCGCCGCCGCGTCGGTCCACGACGACGCGGCGGCGATGCTCGCCGCCGAGGACCTCGACCTGGTCTCGATCGCCACGCCCCCGGGCACGCACTGCGAGCTGACGGTCCTGGCGCTCGAGGCCGGGGTGGACGTCATCGTCGAGAAGCCGATGGCGCCCTCTCTCGAGGAGTGCGATCGCATGCTCGAGGCGCAGCGGCGCTCCGGGCGACTGCTCTCGGTGGTCGCGCAGAACCGGTTCCGCGACGACATGGCCCGGCTGAAGGCCGTGCTCGACAGCGGACGGATCGGTCGCGTGGCCCACGCCCGCATCGCCTCGGAGTGGTGGCGCGGCCGCGCCTACTACGACCTCTGGTGGCGCGGGACCTGGGACTCCGAGGGCGGCGGCCCCACCCTGAACCACGCGATCCACCACCTCGACCTCGCGCTGTGGCTGCTGGGCAGGCCGCTGGCGGTGGCGGCGATGATGACCAACGCCGCCCACGACAACGCCGAGGTCGAGGACCTGTCCGTCGCGATCCTGCAGTACGAGCGCGGTCTGGCGGAGCTCACCAGCTCCGTCGTCCACCACGGCGAGCAGCAGGAGATCGTGCTCCAGGGAGAGCGCGCGCGGATCTCCCAGCCCTGGGCGGCCGTCGCCGACACCGCTCGCCCCAACGGCTTCCCCGCCGACGGCGGGGACGCGGAGCTGGTGGCGGACCTCGAGGCTCTCGCTTCCGCCCAGGAGCCGCTCGCGCACACCGGCCATGCCGGGCAGGTGGGCGACGTGATCGCGGCGCTCCGCGACGGGCGCGCCCCGATGATCGACGGCGAGGCGGGAAAGCGCGCGATCGAGCTGGTCACGGCGATCTACGCGGCGGCGATCGAACGTCGCACCATCGATCTGCCGATCGCTCCCGACGATCCCTGGTACCGCTCGGGGACCCTCGTCGAGCGAGCTCCGCACTTCTTCGAGAAGACGGCCTCGGTCGCCTCCCAGGACGGCGACATCGACCTGGGCCCGTCGAGCAGGTGACGCAGTGCCTGCGGTGACGGGCCTGCAGTGACGGGCCGCAGTGCTCAGCCGAAGGACAGCGGCAGCATCGCGCCGCGCGGGCCGAGCTCCTCGAGCGCGGCCCTCTGCGCGGGTGAGGCCGCGCGACGCCCGGTGGCGATCCGCAGCGCGTCCGCGTCGGCCCAGCCCTCCGGCAGCCGGACCCGCAGCCGCCGCTCGACCATCGTGCGCGCGGCGGCGAGGCCCTCGGCAGGCGGCGCCTCCACGGCGCCCGACCGTTCCCGGGACAGAGGGGCGAGCAGGTCCAGGTGGTGCAGGGTCCACTCGAGCACGTGGGCGCCGAGGTAGTCGCGCACCGTGAGCACCTTCCCCTGGGTGGAGACCGGCAGGTCCGGGTGGGCGAGCCGCGCGGCCCTCTCGGCCGCCGCACCGAGGTCCTCGAGGTGATCGCGCAGCAGATCGGGCTCCTCGTACGCCGCGGCGAGCCGGACGGTGAGCCTCTCGAGCGGGTGCGTGCCGTCCGGAGGCGTCGCCGTCGGCGTCCAGAAGCTCAGCGCATCGGCGGTGGGGGCGGAGTCCGCGGGGGTGGCGAGGGTGATCAGCACGTCCTGCGCGTCGATCACGAGGTGTCCCACCAGGTCGCGCACCAGCCAGCCGCGGCATCCCGACGGCGCGGCGAAGGCGTCCTCGGGCAGGGCGTGGACCGCCCGGCGCAGCGCCGACCAGGTCAGGGTGAACAGATCCATCCCCGGACGGTAGCAATGCCGGCCGTCAGAGGTTCCAGATCACCGGGACCAGCACGATCTTCACCACGATGGTGAAGGCGAAGAGCGTCGCGTAGGCGGTCTCGATGCGCTCGTCGGCCCGCTTGGAGTTGGCGGCGTCGAGCACCGCGGGCTGACCGAGGAACCCGGCCACCGCACCCGCCGCCCGCGGGGCGGAGAGGTCCAGGATCCAGCGGGCCGCCACCAGCATCGCCGCGCAGCTGAGCGCCGCGACGACCGCGGAGAGAAGGGCCGCGCGCCAGGCCGTGGGCGAGCTGAGCACCGAGGCGACCTCCGGGCCGGCGGTGAGGCCCAGCCCGGCGAGGAAGAGCAGCAGGCCCAGCTGGCGCAGGGTGGTGTTGGCGCTTCCGGGCAGGGCCCACACCACGGGGCCGGTGCGACGCAGCGCGCCGAGCACCATGCCCACCAGGAGCGGACCGGCGGCCGGGCCGAGCGAGAAGCTGCCTCCCCCGGGCATCGGCAGGGTGACCAGTCCCAGGGCGAAGCCGAGCACGAGGCCGAGTCCGAGGGAGAGGACGTCGAGCTCGCTGGCCTTGCGGTCCGAGTCTCCGAGGAAGGTGTGCACGGCGTCCAGCTGGCGGCGGTCCACGACCACGGCGATCCGGTCACCCGGCTCGAGCACGAGGTCGTCCCGGGCGAGCAGCTCGAGATCGCCGCGGCGCACCCGGGTGACGACCGCGCCGAAGCGCACGGGCAGGTTCAGCTCGGCGATCGAGCAGGAGGCGAGGTCCGGGTTGGAGACCGTGAGGCGGGTGAACTCCACCAGGGAGCGGTCGTGGGCCACGTGCCGGTCGCTGCGCTCGCCCAGCACCTCGGTGACCGCCTCGACCGCGGCGGGCATGCCGACGGCGACCACCTCGTCCCCGGCCAGCAGGTCCTCCCCCGGCACGATCACGCGCACCCTGCCGTCGCGGCGCAGGTAGGAGAAGCGCACCTGCTGCTCGTGCCACTGGGGGACGTCGCGCAGGTTCACCGGATGCTGCACGAGCACCGTCGAGGACTGCAGGCTCCTCCCGGCCAGCGCCGGGGTGTCCTTGCGGCCGGGCCAGTTCCGGGTGACCACGGTCGAGACCAGCACGATCCCCACGATCACGCCGATCGGGTAGCCGAAGGCGTAGCCGACCGAGGGGGCGGAGGTCCCGGTGAGGCGGTCCGCGGCGTCGAGGGCGGGGGCGGCGGTGAGCGCGCCGGTGAACAGCCCCAGCGTGAGGTCCTGCGCGAGACCCAGCGCGTGCCCGAGGACGATGGTGGCGATCGCCGCGAGGACGGTGCTGAGGGTGGCGGCGGCCAGCAGCGGCAGCTGGCGGTTCAGCGAGCCGAAGAAGGCGGCGCCGGCGGAGATGCCGACGGTGTAGACGAACAACGCCAGTCCCAGCGACTGCACGATCTCCATCCCGGCACCCAGGTGCGGGGCGATCGCCGAGAGGGCCAGGCCCGTGAACAGCGCCCCGGCGGCACCGAAACGGACGCGCCCGAAGGGGATCGCGCCCAGCACCGCGCCGGTCGCGACGACCAGGAACAGCGTGAGCAGCGGGCTGCCCTCGAGGAGGTCGATCACGGAGATCCTTCCCGTGCCCGCGGGCGGCCACCGGGCGGGTGCGCGCTGGACGCGGGCACCGCAATGTGGCGTGTGCTCCCAGGCTACGGCCGACGGGCGCGCCCTGGGGCGGGGTTGTCCGAGGTCACGCCGTCGGATGCCGAGCGCCCGCGCGGGATGCGGGGGCACTGGGGCACTGGGGCACTGGGGCACTGGGGCACTGGGGCACTGGGGCACTGGGGCACTGGGGCACTGGGGCACTGGCAACATCCGGCACCTCGCCTCAGCGACCGACGTGATGCAGGACACTGGTTCTTCAGCCACCCTGCGGCGTCCTGTGCCTCGTGCCCCGTGCCCCGTCCCCCTCCTCGCGACGACGCGCCCCGTCGTCCGCGAACGACGGGCGGGAGTGCCGGACCCGGAGCAGGACCGTTGCCGGCGCGCCGCGCCCCCGATCGAAAGGACCCCCATGGCCGCCTCCGAAGGAGCCGACTACGCCCCCGCCGCGATGCCGAAGCCGGTCGTCGAGACCGGCGAGTTCGTCTTCGCCGCCATGCATCTCGACCACGGCCACATCGGTGGCATGACGCAGGGCCTGATCGGCGCGGGCGGCACCCTGAAGTGGGTCTACGACCCCCAGCCCGAGCGCGCCGCCGCCTTCCAGGAGAAGTTCCCGGAGGTTCGGATCGCGAGCAGCGAGGAGGAGATCCTCGCCGACGAGGAGGTGCTGCTGGTCGCCGCGGCCGGCGTGCCCGCCGACCGCGCCGCGCTCGGGATCCGGGTGATGGAGGCCGGCAAGGACTACTTCACCGACAAGACCCCGCTGACCACCCTGGACCAGCTGGCCGAGGCGAAGGCCGCGGTGGAGCGCACCGGCCGGAAGTACGCGGTGTACTACTCCGAGCGGATCCACGTCGAGGCCGCGGTGCTCGCCACACAGCTCATCGAGCAGGGCGCGATCGGGAAGGTCATCCAGGTCCAGGGGATGGGCCCGCACCGGATCGGCGACCCCTCGACCCGCCCGGACTGGTTCTTCGAGCGCGCCCGCTACGGGGGCATCCTCACCGACATCGGCTCGCACAACTTCGAGCAGATGCTCACCTTCACCGGCTCCGACGACGCGGAGATCCTCTCCTCCTCGATCGGCAACTTCGGCAACCCCGAGCACCCCGAGCTCGACGACTACGGCGACGCCCACATCGCGCTGTCCTCCGGCGCCACCGGCTTCGTCAGGGTGGACTGGTTCACCCCCGCGGGTCTGCGCACCTGGGGCGACGGCCGCACCTTCGTGGTGGGCACCGAGGGCTACCTCGAACTGCGCAAGTACATCGACGTCACCACGGACAACGGCCCCAACCAGGTGATCCTGGTGGACGGCGAGGGCGAGCACCGCCTCGAGGCCGACGGCAAGGTGGGCTACCCCTTCTTCGGCGACCTCATCCTCGACGTGCTGCACCGGACCGAGAACGCCATGACCCAGGAGCACGCGTTCAAGGCCGTGGAGCTGGCCCTCAGGGCTCAGGAGCAGGCCCGGGAGCTCACCGGGCGGGCGGGCTGAGCGCCGCTCCTCGCCAGCCCCGCCCCAGAGCCCCCGCCCGCAGACCTCCACCTGCAGACCTCCACCCGAAGAGCTCCACCCGAAAATCTCCGCACCTCCCGAAGGGCCCGACGAGCCGTGCTCTCGTCGGGCCCTTCGTCGGCTCCGACCTGCGCGTCGACGGATCGTGACCCCACTGAGTCCCGGCCGCCTTGACCCCGGCTAGTCAGAGGGATTAACTTACGTGCACCGACGGTAGTTTCCGAAAGATTTCGGCCAAGTGTCGGACCGTGACCATGGAGGCAGCAATGATGCAACCCACTCGCCGCACGACCCTCGCCGGCCTCGGCCTGTCGATCCCCACCCTCGCCGCGCTCAGCGCCTGCGGAGGCGGAGCGCAGCCCACCGGCGGCGCCGGCTCGTCCTCGAGCCTGTCCGTCTGGGCCCTCACCGGCGCGAAGCAGGACACCTACCAGGAGTCCTTCGACTCCTGGGACGAGGACAACCCCGACAACCCCTTCGCCGTCGAGTTCTTCGCGAACGACTCCTACAAGGAGAAGATCCGCACCTCGATCGGCTCCGGGAACGCCCCCACCCTGGTGTTCAACTGGGCCGGCGGCACCCTTGCCGACTACGTGGCCAGCGACGCCGTCGTGGACCTCACCGGCAAGGTCGACGACATCCTCGGGCGCAGCATCGAGTCGATCGGCGCGATCGGCGAGATCGACGGCGCCCAGTACGGGGTCCCGAACAACGACACCCAGCCGGTGATCCTCTACTACAACACCGCCCTGTTCGAGGAGCACTCGGTCACCCCGCCCACCACCTGGGACGAGCTGTTGACCGCGGTCGAGACGTTCTCCGAGGCCGGCATCACCCCGATCTCCCTGGCCGGGCAGAGCGTGTGGCCCGAGCTGATGTACATCCAGTACCTCACCGACCGCATCGGCGGAGAGGGTGTGTTCCAGAAGGTCGTGGACGGCGAGGCCGACGCCTGGTCCGATCCCGCCATCACCTCCGCCCTGGAGTCGATCGTCGAGCTGATCGACGCCGGGGCCTTCGGCTCCGGGTTCGGCTCCGTGAGCGCCGACGCGGGCGCGGACGCCGCCCTCGTCCACACCGGCCAGGCCGCGATGCTGCTGCAGGGCAGCTGGGTCTACGGCACCTTCAAGCAGGACGCCCCGGACTTCGTCGCAGAGGGCAACCTGGGCTTCCTGAACTTCCCCGCGGCCGACGGCGGCGAGGGCGATCCGGCCAACGTGGTCGGCAACCCCGCCAACTACTGGTCGATCTCGGCGGACGCCGACGAGGAGATCCAGGAGCTGGCCATCAAGTACCTCAACGAGTACAACCTCAACGAGGAGATGGTCGACAGCTTCCTGGAGATGGGCGCGATCCCGGCCGTCGAGGGGCTCGAGGACAAGTTCACCGGGCTGGACGACGAGGACTTCCTCTCCTTCGCCTACGACATGGTCCTCAGCGCGCCGCACTTCCAGCTGTCCTGGGACCAGGCGCTGGCCCCGGCACCGGCGCAGGAGCTGCTGACCAATCTCTCGCGCATCTTCCTGAAGGAGATCGAGCCCGACGAGTTCGTCACGAACATGAACGCGACGCTCGACTCATGACCCCAGCGCAGTCCCCTGCCTCCTCCCCCGCCGACTCGACGGCGGGCGGGGGCGCGCCCCGGCCCGATGACACCGTCGGCCGGGGCGGGCCCTCCGCCCGCGCGGACGGACCGGGCCGGTCCTCGTCCAAGCGCCTGCGGACCGCGCCGAGCAACTGGCTGCTCGCACCGGCGCTGAGCTTCTTCGGAGTGTTCGCCCTCCTGCCGCTGCTGGGCGTCGTGGTGCTGTCCTTCTTCGCCTGGGACGGGCTGGGCACCCCGCAGTTCGCCGGTCTGACGGCCTGGTTCCAGGTGTTCCAGAACCCGGTGACCATGAACGCCATGAAGCTGACGCTGCTGCTGACGGTGCTCAGCTACGTGGTGCAGTTCCCGCTGAGCCTGCTGCTGGGCGCCTTCATGGCCGGCCACCAGCGCTACCGCGAGGTCTTCTCGGTGCTGTACTTCCTGCCGCTGCTGTTCTCCGCGGCGGCCGTGGGCATCACCTTCAAGGCCCTGCTGGACCCGAACTTCGGGATGTCCCGCGCCTTCGGGACGGACCTCCTGCGGCAGGACTGGCTGGGCTCGCCGAACCTCGCGTTCTACACCGTGATCATGGTGATCTCGTGGTCGTTCGTGCCGTTCCACTCGCTGCTCTACCAGGCGGGAGTGCGCCAGATCCCCGTCTCGATGTACGAGGCGGCGACCCTGGACGGGGCGGGGCGGGTGCGGCAGTTCTTCAACGTCACCCTGCCGCAGCTGAAGTACACCATCGTCACCAGCTCGACCCTGATGCTGGTGGGGTCGCTGACCTACTTCGACCTGGTGTTCATCCTCACCGGGGGCGGGCCCGGCAACGCCACCCGGATCCTGCCGCTGGACATGTACCTGACCGGCTTCCGCTCCTACCAGATGGGCCCGGCCAGCGTGATCGCCGTGATCCTGGTGGTGGTGGGGCTGACGCTCGCACTGCTCCTGAACCGGCTCTCGGGGTCGGACCGCATGGAGAGCCAGATGGAGGGCGCCTGAGATGACCACGACCACCCACCGTTCCCCCAACGTCGTCGGCGGCCTGCTGGGCTTCGCCTGGCTGCTGGTGATCCTGGTGCCGATCTACTACATCGTCATCACCAGCATCCGGCCGCGCGAGGACTACTACTCCTCGAACCCGCTGTCGCTGCCCAGCGAGTTCACCCTCGAGCCGTTCCAGTACGTGCTCGAGAACGACTTCCTGCGCTACTTCGCGAACTCCGTCTTCGTCACCGTGCTGACCGTCTTCGCCGTGGTGACGGCCTCGTTGCTGGCCAGCTACGTGATCGTGCGCTCGCGCACCCGCCTGGCGCGGTTCAGCCAGAAGCTGTTCCTCATGGGCATCGCGATCCCGATCCAGGCCACGATCATCCCCGTCTACTACCTGATCGTGGAGATGGGGCTGTACGACACCCTGTGGGCGCTGATCCTGCCCTCGATCGCCTTCGCCATCCCGATCACCGTGCTGATCCTGACGAACTTCCTGCGGGACGTCCCCAAGGAGCTGTACGAGTCGATGACGGTCGACGGAGCGAGCGACTGGCAGATGTTCCGCTCGCTGGTGCTGCCGCTGGCCAAGCCCGCGGTCGTCACCGTCGGGATCTACGACGCCCTGCAGGTGTGGAACGGGTTCCTGTTCCCGCTGGTGCTCACCCAGAGCTCCGACAAGCGGGTCCTGCCGCTGTCGCTGTGGGCGTACCAGGGTGAGTTCACCGTGAACATCCCGGCCGTGCTGGCCGCCGTGATGCTCTCCGCACTGCCGATCCTGGTGCTGTACATCGCCGGCCGGCGACAGCTGATCAGCGGCCTGACCGCGGGCTTCAGCAAGTAGGACCGTGGCGCCCGGGCTCGGTGCGCTGTGCCGCCGTGCTCAGGCCGCGAGGTCGAGGGTGTGCTGGAGCAGCGCGTCCACGCAGTCCGCGAGGCAGAAGCCCTCGCCTCCGGTGGTCGCGGCGATCCGCGCGGGGTCCGTCGGGCGCGCTCCTGCGCCGGGCGGGCCCTCGTCGTCGTCCGTCCGGGCGCCGTCCGCGCCGGGTCCGACGGGGACCGACGGCTCCTCCTCTCGGGCCACCAGCAGGTGCTCGAACAGGGCCGGCCACCGGGCCTGGACGGGGCGCCCGGTGCCGTCGAGCACCTGGAAGCGCGGCTGGTGCGGCGAGCTGCGCGCAGGATCGCGGACGAGCCGGAGGCCGCCCTCGTGGACCATCACGTGATGGCGTCGGCACAGCAGCGCGAGGCCCTCGAGATCGGTCGTGCCGCCCTCGGACCAGGGCGTGGTGTGGTGGGCATCGAGGTGCTTCGCCTGGTGGCAGCCGGGAAAGGTGCAGGTGGTGTCGCGCAGGCGCAGCGCTCTGCGCTGGGCCCGGGAGGCCAGACGCCGTGACCTGCCCAGGTGCAGGATCTCGCCGCCGGCATCCGTGATCTTCAGGGCGACCTGGCCGGTGCAGGCGAGACGCTCCGCGGTGCGCGCCTCGAGCGGCCCCGCGTCGAGCACGCCGCAGCGCTGCGGCGTTCCCGCGGGAACGTCCGGGGCCGCTCGGCCCTCTGGTGCTGCGCCGTCCGACGTTCCCGCGGGAACGTGCTCTGACGGTGCGCCTGGCGTTCCCGCGGGAACGCCCCGACGGAGGGACTCCGCGCTGACCTCGACGACCACGAGGTGGCGGTCCTCGCCGGAGCGGTCGTCGGGCTCCGCGTCGAGGTAGGTGCGGGCGAGGTTGTGGAGCGCGTCGGCGCCGCGCTGTTCGAGGGTCGCGGCGCCGGTGATCTCGGCCGAGCGCTCGGCGATGGCGTCGCTCCCAGCGCCCGCACCGGCTCCGCTCTCGGCGGCGGAGAGGGAGGCAGGAGCGGCGGCGCGATGGGCCGCGGCGTCGGGAGCAGGCGGGGCGGTGCCGTCACGATCCCGTGCGAGCTCCAGCGCGGTGACCACCTCGGCTCCCGTCTCGGCGGGCAGCACGGCGCGGATCTCGATCATCCCGTCCTCGCGCACCTGCCACCGGGCCTGCCGGTTCGCCTCCTGACCCAGTCGTGAGCCGTCGACCGCGCGGAAGGCGGAGAGGGTGCGGGCGAGCTGCGAGGCCGTCATCGCGCGGGCCATGTCGACGAGGACCTCCTCCTCCACGCGGTCGGCGACGCGGGTCATCTCGCGCACCTTGGAGTACGAGAGGCGACCGGCCCGGAACTCCTCGACCGTGCGGGGCATCGCGGGGAGCGCACGAGCGACCCGCACATGCTCCCGCGCGGTGCCCGGCGACATCGAGCACGCCCAGGCCAGCCAGTGCGCCGTCGACTTCACGCCCACGAAGCACCCCGATCCCTCACGGGCGTCGAACTCGGCGACCATCAGCAGCAGCTCACAGGTCGCCTCGGCGATGTGCGCGGCCTGCTGCTGGATCCGTTCGCCGAGCCGCTCTGCACCAGCGCAGTCCAAGGGCTCCGTCGTGAAGGACGGTCCCGGCCCGGACGTCCCTGACCCTTCCGCTGAGGAGGAGCTCGAGGGCGGCGGCGCGATGGTCATGGCAGTCTCCATCCGATGGGGCATCCTGATCCACCACCAGCCCATCAGGAGCTCACCGGTCCTACCACCTCAACCGCAGGAATGTGGACGGCGAGGTCCTGTGGAGGAACCGTCCGTCCGCGACGCCGGCTCCCGAGGCCCGTTCCGAGCCTCGAGCACGGCACCTCGAGCACCGCGCCGTCGGCTCCCGGGGCCGCAGCGTCTCCTGGCGCTCAGCACCTCCCGACGACCCCGGCCGCAGCAGTAGTCCCAGTCCCAGCCCCAGTCCCAGCCCCAGGCTTCATCACAGCCCCAGCACGGCCGTCGCGATCGTGAAGTAGATGATCAGCCCGGTCGCGTCGCAGAAGGTGGAGATGAAGGGGTTGGAGAACACCGCAGGGTCCGCGCCGACCTTCTTCGCGACCAGCGGCATCAGCCCGCCGACGATCGCGGCCATGGTGCAGATGGACAGCAGCGTCAGCCCCATCACCGTGCCGATCGCGATCCCGTAGACGAGCCCGGCGACGACGAAGCCCAGCGAGCCGAGCACGGCGCCGAGCATCGCGCCGACGCGCAGCTCCCGCCACACCACCCGAGGCAGGTCGCGCACGCGCACCTCCCCCACGGCGAGCGCGCGGGTCACGGTGGTCGCGGCCTGATTGCCGGTGTTGCCGCCGGTGCCCGTCAGCAGCGGGATGAACAGGGCCAGGATCACCACCTGGTCGAGCCGGTCCTCGAAGACCTCGAGCACCTGCACGGTGAGGATCGCCGAGACCGCGAGCACCAGCAGCCAGACGATCCTGCTGCGCACGATCCGCAGGATGGGGGTGGCGAGATAGGAGCGCGGCAGCGGCTCGGAACCGCTGGTGCGAGCGGAGTCCTCGGTGTTCTCCTGCTCGAGGATGTCCACCGCGTCGTCGACGGTCACGATGCCCACCAGCCGCCCCTCGCCGTCCACGATCGGCATCGCCAGCAGCTTGGCGGCGAAGAAGCGCCGAGCGGCGTCCTCGCGGTCGTCGGTGGCCGCGGCGTGCACCGCGAGGTGGGCGAGATCGCCGACGCGCGCGTCCTCGTCGGCGACCAGCAGGCGCCGCAGCCCGATCACGCCGAGCAGGATCCGCGAGGCGTCGACGACGGGCAGGAGATAGATGGTCTCCGGCTCCTCCGCGTGGGCTCGCACGTGGGCGAGGGCCTCCCCCACGGTGTGCTCGGGATGCAGCGTGAGCACCTCCGGGGACATGTAGCGCCCGATCGCGTGGCGCGGATAGCCGAGGACCGCCGTGGTCATCGCCCGCTCGTCGGCGTCGAGGCCGTGCATGAGGCGCTCGGCGACCGAGGCGGGCAGCTCGTCGAACAGCGACGCGCGGTCGTCAGGGTCCAGATCGCCGATGATGTCGGCGACCTGCGGGGTGCGCAGGGCGGAGATCAGCTCGGCCTGGTGCTGCGGCGGGAGCGCCTCGAAGACGGCGAGGGCCTCGGCCTTGTCGAGCACCCGGAACAGCAGAGCGGCCTCGGTGGCCGGGCGGGTCTCGACCAGGTAGACGAGTTCGCCGACGGGGAGCAGCTGCGCCTCGAGGCCGAGCTGCTCGAGCTCGGCCTCGCTCTGCGGATCGGCGCGCAGCAGGGCCCGGACGGTCTCGAGGGTCGCGCTGGATGAGGTCACGCGGTCATTGTCCCCGATGGACCCGACGGACCCGCCCGAGGAGCGGCCCCCGCTCGGCGTCGCGGGCCGCGCCGCTTACCGTGGGACCGTGGGATCGCACGACGGCGCCGTCGGCGGACCGGGCCGGCATCCGGGGCAGCACCCGGTGGCCGCTCGCGGCACCGACGGAGGACGGCACCCCGCGCCGGTCGACCCCTTGCTAGACTGTTGCGAAGTGCAAAACATGCATTCCGCATAACAAAACGATGGGAATGGTCGGCCGTCGACCGACCTCGGGACCGCACCGACGACGGCGCCTGCCGACGTCGCCGTTCCCCCGCATCGCCCAGCCTGACCAGCCCGACCAGCCCGACCAGGAGGTTCACGTGCCGGCATCCGGCTCCGTCCCCGCGCTCGACCGTTCACGCCTGAGCGGGCTCCCGCTGCTGGGCGCCTCCGCCCCGCGCGATCCCGCGCGGGCCGGCATCATCCACCTGGGCCTCGGGGCCTTCCACCGTGCCCATGGCGCCGTGCACACCGCCCGCGCCCTCGCGGCCGAGGAGGGCGACTGGGGGATCATCGGCTTCGCGAACCGCTCCCGCTCGGTGGTCGATCCGATGGCGCGCCAGGACGGCCTGTACAGCCTGCTCGAGCTCTCCGACACCGGCATCCGGGCGGACGTGGTGGACGTGCACCGCGGGTTCGGCGTGATGGCCGAGGATCCCCTGGCCGTGGTGCGAGAGATCGCGACCCCGGCCCGCCGTCTGCTGACCCTCACCGTCTCCGAGGGCGGCTACTCCGTCTCGCCCCGCACCGGGAGCCTGGACGTCGACTCCCCCGCGATCCGCGCCGATCTCGAGGACCCCCGAGCGCCGCGCAGCGTGATCGGCCTGCTCGCCCGCGGCCTCACCGAGCGCGCGGCCGACGGGGAACCCTTCACGGTGCTGCCCTGCGACAACGTCGCCTCCGCGGGGCGCACCGCCCGGCGCATGCTCACCGAGTTCCTCGAGCTCTCCGGTGCGCAGGAGGACGTGCTCGCCTATGTGCGCGACAGCGTCTCCTTCCCCGACGCCATGGTGGACCGGATCGCGCCGGCCACCACGGCGGGGACGAGCGACCAGGTCGCCGAGCTGCTGGGCGTGCGCGACGACGCCCCGGTGCGCACCGAGCGCTTCTCGATGTGGGTGATCGAGGACGACTTCGCCGCGGGGCGCCCGGCCTGGGAGCGCGGCGGCGCGATCCTCACCCCTGATGCGGCAGAGGTCGAGAAGTACGAGCAGGTGAAGCTGCGCATCCTCAACGGGCCGCACTCGCTGATCGCCTATCTCGGGGCGCTCGACGGCCGGGTCATCGTGCCCCAGGCCTTCGACCAGGACTGGATCGCCGAGGCGGCCCTCGCGCTGATCCATGACGAGAACCTGCCCACCATCGACCTGCCGGTCGGCTTCGACACGGCCGGGTACATCGAGGACCTCACCCACCGCTGGCGCAATCACGACCTCGGCCATCGCACCCGGCAGGTGGGGTCCGACGGGTCGATGCGCCTGCCGCAGCGCCTCCCGGCTCCCGCCCTGTTCCATCTCGAGGCGGGGCGGATGCCCGCCCTGCTGGCCCTGACGATCGCGGCCTGGTTCGCCTGCGTGGTCCCCCCGCGGGGATTCGACCCCGGGGAGCAGGCGCTGGCCATGACCGATCCGGCGCAGGCGCACCTGCAGGAGATCGCCTCCCGGGCCGCCACCCCGTCCGAGCACGCACGCATCCTGCTCGAGAGCGGCTGCCTCACCGCGGAGCTCGGCGCCCACCGCGACTTCGTCGACCTCGTCGGCGCCCTGCTCACCACCATCGTCACTTCGGGACCGCGCGCCGCGGCCGCCGAGGCTCACACCGCGTCGCTGAAGGAGAACCCCTGATGAAGGCCCTGACCATCCACGCCGCCGAGGACATCCGCTGGGAGGACGTGCCCGAGGTCGAACCCGGCCCCGACCAGGTGCGCCTGCGCATCAGGTACGTCGGCATCTGCGGCTCCGACCTGCACTACTACTTCCACGGCGCGAACGGCGCCTTCGTGATCACCGAGCCGCTGATCCCGGGCCACGAGCTCTCCGCCGTCGTGGACCTCGACCCGAGCGGCGAGTTCGCGCCGGGCACGCCGGTCACCGTGCACCCCGCCCGGTACGGCACCAGCGCGCCGGACATCGAGGACCGCCCCCACCTGTGGCCGGGAGGGGACTACCTGGGCAGCGCGAGCGTCACCCCGCACCGCCAGGGTGCCGCCGCGGAGCACATCGTCATCGACCGCGCGAACCTGCGCCGCCTGCCCGAGTCGCTGCCGCTGCAGCGCGGCGCCCTCGCCGAGCCATTCGCGGTCGCGCTGCACGCCGTGACCATCGCCGGCGACGTCACCGGGAAGAGGGCCCTGGTGCTGGGGGCGGGCCCGATCGGGCTGCTCGCGGTCGCCGCGCTGCTGCACCGCGGCGCCGCCTCGGTGGACGTGACCGACGTGCGCCCCGAGCCGCTCGAGCGCGCCCGTGCCCTCGGCGCCGATCGCGCGATCCTGGTGACCGAGGACGCCCCCGAGAAGGACACCTACGACGTGGTGCTCGAGTGCTCGAGCGCCCCGGTCTCGCTGTCCTCCGCAGTGCAGGCCGTGCGCCCTGCCGGGATCATCGTGCAGGTCGCGATCCTCCCGGACAAGGAGATCCCGGTGAACCTCGCCGCCCTGGTGGCCAAGGAGGTCCAGCTGCGCGGCACCCAGCGCTTCGACACCGAGATCGACGAGGCCATCGAGCTGCTCACCGAGGATGCGCGCTTCGACGCCGTGGTCACCCAGTCGATCCCCGCCGCGGAGGCCGAGAGCGCCTTCGCGACCGCGAAGGACGCCTCCCGCTCCGCCAAGGTGCTGCTGGAGCTCTGAGCCTGCCCTCTCGCCCCGATCACGCCGCTCGTCCCCACCCCGAAGGAGACCCGCCATGACCACCGAGTCCCGCCCGCCGCTCCCCGAGCGCACCGCCGCCGCCCGGCTGATCGTCGTGATCCGCGGGGAGCGCGCCGACCAGTACGCGCCCGTGCTCGAGACCCTCGCGGGCGCCGGCATCCGCTCCGTGGAGCTGACGCTGTCCACGCCCGGCACCCTCGAGCAGCTGCCCGCCCTGCTGGAGCGCTTCGGCGACCGGATGGACATCGGGATCGGCACCGTCACCGACCCCGAGGACCTGCGCACCGCCGCCGGGAGCGGCGCGCACTACATCGTCACCCCGATCACCCGTGCGGACCTCCTCGAGGCGGCCGCGGAGACCGGGATCGCGATCGTGCCCGGAGGCCTGACCCCGAGCGAGCTGCACGCCGGGTGGGCCGCGGGGGCTGCGGCGGTGAAGGTGTTCCCGGCCTCCGTGGTGGGCCCCGGGTACATCAAGGACCTGCGCGGACCGTTCCCCGGGATCCGGGTGATCCCCTCGGGCGGCGTGGACCTCGAGGCGGCACGGGCCTGGCTGCGGGCGGGGGCGGAGGCGGTCTCCGTCGGCGGCCCGCTGCTGGGCGACGCCCTCGCCGGCGGCAGCCTCGAGGACCTCGCCGACCGCGCCGCGCAGTTCGTCGGCGTGACCACGCGCGAGGCGGGCGCATGACCGAGCGGCCCCGGGTGGTGACCGTCGGCGAGACGATGGCGCTGCTGCGCAGCGCGGCCGTCGGCTCCCTCGCCCACCTGCCCAGCGTGGACATCGCCGTCGGCGGGGCGGAGTCGAATCTCGCCATCGTGCTGCGGCGCCTCGGGGTGCCCACGGCCTGGATCAGCCGGGTGGGCGACGACCCGCTGGGCACACGGGTGGTGCGCGAGATCCGCGGCGAGGGCGTCGAGGTGCGCTGCACGGTCGATCCGTCGCGGCCGACGGGACTGATGGTGAAGTCCCGGCCCAGCGCCACCACCACCCGGGTGGACTACTACCGGGCCGGGTCCGCGGCCTCCGCCCTGAGCCCGCAGGACCTGCCCGAGGGGCTCCTCGAGCAGGCCGAGATCCTGCACGTCAGCGGGATCACGCCGCTGCTCTCGCCGAGCGCGCACGCCACCGTCGCCACCGCCGTGCAGCGCGCCGCCGCGGCGGGAGCGCTGGTGAGCCTCGACGTGAACTACCGCTCTCGGCTCGGGACGCGGGAGCAGCTCGGGGAGCTGCTCGGCGAGGTGCTCGAGCACGTGGACATCCTCTTCGGCGGGCCCGAGGAGCTGAGCATCCTCACCCCCGAGACTCCCGGGGCCCCCGTGACCTCCGGGACCCCCGCGGCCGACGAGGACCCTGGGCTCTCCGGGAGCGACACCCCCGCCCTGCTGCGTTCCCTCGCGCGCGAGGGCCGCCAGGTGGTGGTCAAGCGCGGGGCCGACGGCGGGGCCGCACTGGCGGACGGGGAGATCCACGAGGCGCCTGGGCATCGCATCGAGGTGGCCGACACCGTCGGCGCCGGGGACGCCTTCGTGGCCGGGTACCTCAGCGCCCAGCTGGACGGGCTCGACGTGCCCGGGCGACTGGCCCGGGCGAATGCCTGCGGGGCGCTGGCCTGCACGACTCCCGGGGACTGGGAGGGCGCGCCGTGGCCGGCGGACCTCGAGGCGCTGCTCGCCGGGGACGCCGCGGATCCTGTGAGCCGCTGAGCGGGCGGCGGGGCCGCTCCTGCTCACCTGGTTCGCAATGCTCACTTGTTTTAGTTCGCAATGCGAACTACTATGCGGAGCGTGACGACCACCCCTCCTCCCACTCCTTCCTCGGCGAGCACCCCCGCGGGCGACCCTGCTGACGTCCCCGCGACCCTCACCGCGGGCGACCCTGCGGACAGCCGGGCGGACAGCCCTGCGGCCGACACTGCCGCCGGCGACCTGCCCCAGCACCTCGCGCTCGTGTGCAGCCAGTTCTCCCGGCTCGCCGCGCGCCGCTCCGAAGTGGGCGTCGGGACGGTGTCCTGGCGGGTCGTCGCCACGATCGAGCGCTACGGTCCGCTGCGCCTGAGCGAGATCGCCGACCGGGAGCGCGTCTCGCGCCCCACGGCGACGGCCGTCATCAAGCGTCTCGAGGAGGAAGGGCTCGTGCGGCGCGAGGCCGACCCCGACGATTCCCGCTCCTCGCTGGTCTCCACCACCGCGCAGGGCTCCGCTCAGCTGGTCGCCTGGCGCGAGCAGCTCGCCGTCGGCGTCGGGGGTCTTCTCGAGCAGCTCCCCGCCGAGGACCACGCCGTGCTCGAGCGCGCCGCCGGGATCCTCTCCGCCCTGGTCGACGCGCACGACTCCTGAGCTGCCGCCCGCCCCTGTCCCGCACGACCCTGTCCTGCGCGGCCCCGTCCCGCACGGCCCTGGGCCCTCCGGCCCCGGCCACCCCGCCCTGCCCGCACCCGTCCCGACCCGTCCCCGACCCGTCCCGACCCGTCCCCGAAGGAGACCCCGCATGTCAGCACCCGTCCGCGACGCCACGGCGCCGAGTCCCGCAGCATCCTCCGCTCCCACCCTGCGCGAGGCGTTCCGGCAGCCGAAGGCGGTGTGGGCGATCGCCTTCGCCGCGACCGTGTCCTTCATGGGCATCGGCCTGGTGGACCCGATCCTCCCGGCCATCAGCGAACAGCTGCACGCCTCCCCCTCGCAGTCGATGCTGCTGTTCACCAGCTACCTCTTCGTCACCGCGATCGCCATGTTCTTCACCAGCTGGTTCGCCTCGCGGCTCGGCACCCGCACCACGCTGCTGATCGGCCTGGGCCTCGTGGTGCTGTTCTCCGCGCTGTGCGCGGGCTCCGGCAGCGTCGGCGAGATCATCGGCCTGCGCGCCGGCTGGGGCCTCGGCAACGCCCTGTTCATCTCGACGGCGCTGGCCGCGATCGTGGGCGCGACCGCCGGGCCCAGCGCCGGCGCGATCATGCTCTACGAGACCGCGCTCGGGATCGGCCTGGCCGTCGGCCCGCTGCTCGGCGGAGTGCTGGGCCACGTCTCCTGGCGCGCGCCCTTCGCCGGCACCGCGGTGCTGATGGGCATCGGCGTCATCGCGATCCTCGCCCTGCTGAAGAAGGAGGAGCGCCCCGCGCGGGTCTCCCCGCTCGCCGCGCTGAAGGCGCTCGCGCACCCCGCCCTGCGCACCCTCGCGCTGACGGCCGTCTTCTACAACTTCGGCTTCTTCGTGCTGCTGGCGTACTCGCCCTTCCCGCTCGAGGCGATCGCCGCCAGGCAGGGCACCGCCTTCGGGGCTCTCGGCATCGGGTACGTGTTCTTCGGCTGGGGCCTCGCGCTCGCGATCACCTCGGTGTTCGTCGCCCCCGTGCTCACGCGACGACTCGGACTGCTCCCCACCCTGCTGGGCACCCTCGGCGCGCTCACCCTGGTGATGCTCGCGCTCATGCTCTCCACCTCCTCGATGGTCGCCATGATCGCGCTGATCGTGACCGGCGGTCTGCTGCTGGGCATCATGAACACGGCGCTGACCGAGACGGTCATGGAGGCCACCGACCTGCCCCGCGGCGTGGCCAGTTCCGCCTACTCCGGCGTGCGCTTCCTGGGCGGCGCGGTGGCCCCGGCCGTGGCCGGTCCGCTCGCCGCGGCCACCACCGTGGGAGCGCCCTACCTGATGGCGGCCGCCGCGCTCGTGCTCAGCATGCTCATGCTGGTCATCGGCCGACGGACGCTCTCGCACGTCGGTCAGCACCACCTCACCGCCGTCGAGGAGGCCGAGGCGATCACCGCCGGCGACGAGGTCTGATCGCGCCGTCGGCCCGGCGGTCGGCCCGCTCTCAGCGCCCCGCGGCGTAGCCCTGCGCGCCGCGGGAGTTGGCCGCGGCGCGGAGGATCCCGGTGCCCGGGTCCCGCATCACGCAGGAGAGCCGGCCGAGGGACCAGTCCCCCGCCCGCACCACCTCGTGACCGCGGGCCGCGAGCGCGGAGAGAACCTCCTCGCCGAGCCGGTCCTCGACCACCGCAACGCCCGGGGACCAGGTGCGGGGCCAGAACGAGCCCGGCGCCGAGAGGGTGTGCAGGGCCGGGGCGTCGATCGCCTGCTGCAGCTCGAGCCCGCCCACGAGCACCCGCAGCAGGAACAGCAGCTGCCACTGATCCTGCTGGTCGCCGCCGGGCGATCCGCAGGCCAGCACCGGGGCGCCGTCACGCAGCACGAGCGTCGGGGTGAGCGTGGTGCGCGGGCGCTTCCCGGGGCGCAGTGCCGACGGCACCGCCGCGTCCAGCCACATCATCTGCAGCCGGGTGCCCAGACAGAACCCGAGGCCGGGGACGGTGGGCGAGGACTGCAGCCACCCGCCCGACGGGGTCGCGCTGATCATGTTGCCCCAGCGGTCCACGACGTCCAGGTGGCAGGTGTCCCCGCGCGCCTCGCCGTTCGCCCGCACCGTCGGCTCCCCGGAGCCGTGCGCGATCGCCCCGCCGGTCTCCCGGGCGTGGTCCTCCACGGTGAGCAGCGGCGGGGCCGGGGCGTCCCGGCCCCCGAGGGCGCCCGGGCGGAACTCCCGGGAGGCCTCCGCACCGATCAGGGCCCGACGGGCGGCGAGGTACTCGGGGGCGAGCAGGGCGCCGAGGTCCAGGTCGCGGTCGCCGAAGTGGGCGTCGCGGTCGGCGAGGACCAGCTTGAGGGTCTCCAGGATCGTGTGCGCCCCGAGCTCGGTGGAGGGGTCCAGGCGCTCGTCGTCGAGGTCGTCGAGGATCCCGAGGGCCTGCAGCAGGGCGGGTCCCTGCCCCCACGCCCCGGTCTTGGCGACGGTCCAGCCGCGGAAGGTCGTGGTCGCGGCCGGCTCGACGGTGGCGCGGGCGGCGGCGAGGTCCTCGAGGGTGATCACGCCGGCGTGATCGGCGCCGTCGGAGTGGCGGTGCGGGGTGCGCAGGAACTCGACGATCGCATGGGCGACCGGACCGGTGCGCCACCGCTCACGGGCCGCCTCGATCCGGGCCACCCGGCCGACCTCGGCATCCGAGGTCCCGTCGGCGCTCTCCGCTCCGACGCCCTCGCCCGCCGCGACGAGGTCCCGCAGCACCGCCGCGTACTCGGGGTTGCGCACCAGGTCGCCGGGCCGAGGCGGCCGACCCTGCGGCATCCAGCGCTCGGCGGAGCTGGGCCAGTGCTCGGTGAAAGTCCCGGAGACGGCCCCGATCTGCGCGCAGACCCGCTCGAGCACGGGGTGCCCGTTCTCCGCGCAGTCGATCGCGTGGGCGAGGACGTCGCCGAGCTCCCAGGTGCCGTGCTCGGCGAGGACCATCAGCCAGGCGTCGACCGCGTACGGCACGGCGGCGGCGAGCGCCCCGGTGCCCGGCACCGCGGTGAGGCCCTCGGAGAGATAGTGCTCGATGGTCGCTCCCGCGGGCGCAGGGCCCTGCCCCGCGATGACCACGGGCGTCGGGTCCTCGGCGGTGGCGAGGAGCGCCGTCATGTCGCCGCCGGGCCCGTTCAGGTGCGGCTCGACCACGTGCAGCACGAAGGCGCCGGCGGTCGCCGCGTCGAAGGCGTTCCCGCCCCGCTCGAGCACGCTCTGCATGGTGGCGGTCGCGATCCAGTGGGTCGAGGCGGTCATCCCGAAGGTGCCCTCGAGAGTGGGCCGAGTGGTCGGCCCTGGAGGGACACGGAAGGTGGGACCGGCCTGCGGGGCTGGATCCTCGAGCGGGGCTGGATCGTCGAGCGGGGCTGGGTCGTCGGGCTGGGCTGGGGTCACCGGGGTCTCCCGTCGGAGGGCGTCGGCCGGGCGGCCCCGGGCCCGAGGGCCCGGCCCGGCCGGCGAGGGGTCGGTTCTCTGCGGGGACCTCCGCCCTGGACGGCGCGCAGTCCTCGCAGGGAACAGTCTCGCAGGGGATGCCGGATCAGCAGCGCCACCTCACCAGTCGTGCACGGATCCGTCGCGCAGGCGGTTCACCGGCAGGTAGGCGGGCACGTACTCGTGCGCGGCGGCCGCCTCGCGGTCCAGGTCGACGCCCAGGCCCGGGGTCTCCCCCGGGTGGAGCAGACCGCCCTCGAAGCGGTAGCCGGTGCGGAACACGGACAGCGTGGTCTCCGAATGCGGCATGTACTCCTGGATCCCGAAGTTGTGGATCGCGAGGCCCAGGTGCAGGTTCGCGGCCATGCCCACCGGGGAGACGTCCGTGGGGCCGTGGAAGCCCGAGCGGATGCCGTAGATCCCGGCGAAGGTCATGATCTGGCGCAGCCCGGTGATGCCGCCGGCATGGGTGGCGGAGGAGCGCACGTAGTCGATGAGCCGCTCGGTGATCAGGGTCTGGTAGTCGTGGACGGAGTTGAACACCTCGCCGATGGCGAGCGGCGTGGTCGAGTGCTGGCGCACCAGGCGCAGGGCGGTCTGGTCCTCGCCGGGGGTGCAGTCCTCGAGCCAGAACGGGTCGTAGGGCTCGAGCGACGTCGCCAGGCGTGCGGCCTCGATGGGGCTCATGCGGTGGTGGCCGTCGTGCAGGAGCCGCAGCTCGCCGCCGAACTCCTCGCGCACGCCCTCGAACACCGACGGCAGGTGGCGCAGGTAGGCGCGGGTGTCCCAGGTCTCCTCCGTCGGCCGCATGGCGGAGCCGGCCGCCGTGCGCCCGGCCGGTTCGTACTCGTACTTCCCGCCGGGGGCGGAGTCGTGCACGCCGTAGATCTGGTCGAGCCCGGGGACCCCGGCCTGGATCCGCACCGCCCGGAAGCCCTGCTCGAGGTAGCCGTGGATGGCCTCGTTGAGCTTCTCGATCGTGGTGCCGGAGGCGTGGGCGTAGCTGAGCAGGCCGGTGCGGGAGGCCCCGCCGAGCAGCTTGTACAGCGGCACCCCGGCCTTCTTCGCGGCGATGTCCCACAGCGCCATGTCGATCGCGGCGACGGCGGCCATGGTCACCGGGCCGCGGCGCCAGTACGGGCCGCGGTAGAGGTACTGCCAGATCGACTCGATCTGCGACTCGTCGCGGCCGATGAGGGTGGGGGCCACGTGGTCGCGCAGGTAGGAGACGACGGCGAGCTCGCGGCCGTTGAGGGTGCCGTCGCCCAGGCCGACGATGCCGTCGCTCGTGGTCACCACGGCGGTGACGAAGTTGCGGCCGGGGCTGGTGACGTCGACGTCGATGCGGTCGATGGCCATGGGATGGTCCTCCAGGAGGGGTGGTGGGCGAGAGCGGCGGTGCCTGCGGGGCGGTGGCCGACGGAGCAGGCGAGAAGACGAGAGGGATCGGCAATCCGTGCTCCTGCGAGGGTGGCACGGACCGGGCCGTCACATGGCCGGGTTCGGATCGGTGAGATCGCGGCCGGCGACCTCCTTCATCCAGAGCGCGGCGAACAGGGCGCAGCCGCTGAAGAACATGATGATCACGGCGACCGGGATCCAGGAGCCGGTCGCGGCGACGATCGCGGCCGCGATGACGGGGGTCGCGCCGGTGGCGACGATGGCCGCGACCTCGCGGACCACGCCGGTGGCCTGGTAGCGGTTCCTCGCCCCGAAGATCTCGGGCAGGGCCAGGTTCTCCATCGAGGCCAGCGACATCACGCCGATGTTGTGCAGCACCACGTAGCCGAGGACCACCTGCCAGGTCACCCCGGAGACGATGAGCAGCAGGCAGGGGATCGCGACCAGCACCCCGATGGCGCTCATGACCGTGTACATCGTCTTGCGGCCGAAACGGTCGCCGAGCAGGCCGATGCCGGGCACGGTCACGAAGGCGACCAGCGAGGAGATGATGACGACCTCGGTGCTGAGCTTCTTGTCCAGCAGCAGGAACACGGTCATGAAGGAGATCAGGTAGGTCTGGATCATGCCGGAGTTGCCCGCCTGGCCGAACCGCAGCAGGAAGGCGACGGCCACGGACTTCACGGTGAGCGAGCGGGCGCGGCGGAACTGGGCCGCCTCGGCGGGGGCCTCCCCGGCCCGCACCTCGGCGGTCGCGACGGCCTCGCCGTCCACCACGTCGTCCCGAGCCTCGAAGACGGGGCTCTCCTTGAGGTTGAAGCGCACCCACACGGCGAAGACCATGACGAGGGCGCTGGCGACGAAGGGGATGCGCCATGCCCAGTCGAGCAGCTGCTGCTCGGTGACGGCGAAGAGCAGGATCGCCCAGATGCCGGAGGCGAACAGGGTCCCGCAGTTGGTGCCGAGCGCCACCAGCGAGGCGACCAGGCCGCGTCGGCGCGTCGGCGCGTACTCGGCGAGCATCACGCCGGCACCGGAGATCTCGGCACCCGCGCCGAAGCCCTGCAGCAGGCGCAGCAGCACGAGCAGAGCCGGAGCGAGCAGGCCGACGGTCTCGTAGGTGGGCAGCACGCCGATGAAGGTGGTCGCCAGACCCATCAGCACGATCGTGTAGAAGAGGACCTTCTTCCGGCCGATCCGATCGCCCATGCGCCCGAAGTACCAGGCGCCGACGGGCCGGGCGACGTAGCCCACGCCGTAGGTGGCCATCGCGCCGATGACCGCCATGCCGGGGTCGTCGGAGGCGAAGAACAGCTGACTGAACACGAGTGCGGCGGCCAGGGAGTAGAGCTGGAAGTCCATGAACTCCAGCGCCGTGCCGAGCCATCCGGAGACGGCGGCGCGCACCAGGTCCGCGACGGAGCGGGTGGGCTGGGTCGCGACGGGCGCGGGCTCCTGGGGTCGGTCCATCGACGCGACGTGGGTCGGCGAGGTGTTCATCGTGCTCCTTTGCGCGGCTGCGGACCGCCGGGTCCTCGATCGGCCGACGGGCGTCGCCCCGATCCCTTGACGTTCCATATCGTGGAACGCTAGTTTTGTCATGCGCGACGAGCATAGACCTCGATCGGGAACGGCGGCAACGTCCTCCGCGTCCCGGGAGCGGGATGCCGCACGCGCCGACCCTCGACCGCGCCGATCCCGGAGACAATGAGCCCATGACGGATCCCCTGACGACTCCGCGCCCGTCCGCCGACTCCCCCGTCGGCGCCTCCCCCGTGGGCAGCGTCGACAAGGCGCTGATCCTGCTCGAGCTCCTCGCCGAGGCGGGGCCCGACGGCACGACCCTGCGCGACATCGCCGCCGCGAGCGGGTTCAACAAGGCCTCGGTCCACCGCCTGCTGCGGGCGCTGATGCACCGGGGCTTCGCCGAGCAGGTCGAGGCGGATCAGACCTACCGCCTGGGCAGCGCGCTGCCGCTGCTGGCTGGACGGTTCGAGCAGGGCGAGAACCTCCCGGTGCTGATGGCGCCCGCGCTCGCGGCCATCTCGCAGGAGGTGCAGGAGCTGGTGCACCTGGGGAGGCTGGACGGGCCGCACGTGCTCTACCTCGACAAGGTCGAGCCCGAGCGGGCGCTGCGGGTGTGGTCGCGGGTGGGCAGCCGGGCCCCGGCGGCGCGCACCGCGATGGGGCGCGCGATGCTCACGGCCGACGGGGTGCGCGGACCGGCGCTCGCCGCCTACGCCCGGGCGACCCAGCGCCAGGAGGCGGATCCGGGCCGGGTGATCACCCCGGAGCACCTGGCGGAGGTGGTCGCCGAGGCGGAGTCACGCGGCTGGGCCGCGGAGATCGAGGAGAACGAGCCGGGCATCGCCTGCGTGGGCGTCGCGCTGGTGCGTCCGGGCGGGCGCTCGGTCTCGGTGAGCGTGACCGGTCCGATCGAGCGGATGGACGCCCGGCGCCGCACGGAGGTGGGCGAGCTGCTGCGCGCCGAGCTCGGCGCCCTCGCGCCCACCGGCTTCGAGGTGGCCCCGCGCGTCTGAGGTGCCCGCCGAGGGCGCTGCGGGGGCGGGAGTCAGCTCGCCGTGGTGGCGGCCGGGGCCCTGCGGCGGGCGCGCACCGTCTCGAGCACGCCCCCGGTGATGCTGCCGAGCGCGAGGGCGACCAGCACCGAGACCAGCAGGACGCCCAGCGAGACGTGCGGTGCGGCGACGCCGGCGGTCTCGTGGAGCACGCGGAAGAGGATCCCCAGGCCCATCAGCACCGCGGCGACGGCCCCGGCGACGGCGATCCCGATCTGCAGCGCCCGCGCCCGGCCGGCGGCCGCGACCAGGGCGCCCACGATCACCACCAGCGCCACCGCTTCGATGACCACGGCGGCGAGCACCACCAGCAGCGAGGTGCTGAGGCCGAACAGGGCGGGCAGGGCCTGACCGGGCTCGCCGAAGCCGATGAGGGCACAGGCGACGATGCCGATCGCGGCCGTGAGGCGGGTGCCGTCCTCGAGCGCCACCACGAGCACCGCGGAGACGATCGCGCCCACCAGCCCCAGCAGCAGGGCGAGCGAGGAGGGAGTGGCGACCGCCTCCCGCGGCAGGGCCACGGCACCGGCGCCGGCGAGGACGACCCCGAGCAGCAGCCCGATGCCCATCGCGAGACCGGCGCTGTTCCAGGTGCGCCGCGGACCGGCGATCGCCGCGGCGGCGAGGGGGAACGCGATCGGGATCGCCAGCATCACGGCGGTCAGCGCACAGGCGAGGAGCTCGGTGGGCTCGAGATCGAAGGACATGCTCCATGGTCTCCCGTCCGGCGCCGCGATGGCGAGCTGTTGCTCGAATCGAGACGCTGCACGAGGCGGCGCGCGTCAGGCGGGGACGGTCCGGCGCGGCTGCGCGCGGCGGTCGGCGAGGTGCCAGGCCCACAGCAGCGATCCGACCACCACGTAGCCGAGCGCGGCGAGGGCCACCACGGTGAGGCTCCCCGTGATCAGCGGGGCGATCACCCCGGAGAGCAGCGCGTTCATGACCAGGGTGAAGAAGGTGCCCAGCGAGGCCGCGGCGCCGCGGTGGTGGGGGAACAGGTCGAGGATCTCGAGCTGGATCGGGGCGAAGAACAGCGAGGCGGTGAAGGACATCAGCATCGGACCGACGAGCACCGGGATCAGCGTGGCGTCGAGGCTCCCGGAGGGATCGGGGAACACCATCACCAGCACCAGGTTCAGGGTGCTGGCGGCGAGCGTGCCCACGTAGCCGAGCGTGATCAGCCGGGTGCGGTCCAGCGCGTCGGCCGCGCGGCCGACGACGAAGGACCCGGCCATCATGCCCAGGATCAGCGGTCCGAACAGCACCCAGAAGTCCTGTTCGCCGAGCCCGAACAGCCGCACCACGATGATCGGGGCGGCCGCGACGAACACGAAATGGGCGGCGAAGCCGAAGGCGGTCGCGAGCGCGATCCGCACCATCGTCAGCGAGCGGCCCACGCTCCACAGCGCCCCGACCACCGAGCCGACCCGCAGCGGGATCCGCGCCTCCTTCGGCAGGGACTCGGGCATCAGGGCGGTCAGCACCATCACCACCACGCCGTAGAGGCCCACGCCCGCGAACACCCAGCGCCAGTCGCCGAGCAGCAGCAACCAGCCGCCGAGCATCGGAGCGACCACAGGGGCGAGCGCGAAGATCATCATGACCTGCGCCATCAATCGCTGCGCCTCGGCCCCGGCGAAGAGGTCGCGGATCACCACGCGCGAGACGATGGTGGCGGCCCCGGCACTCATCCCCTGCAGCACGCGCAGGGCGATGAGCATGCCCATCCCGCCGGCGAACGCGGCGCCGACCATGGCCAGGATGTAGATCGCCAATCCGCTGAGCATGACCGTCTTGCGGCCCAGCGCGTCGGAGAGCGGTCCGTGGAACACGCTCATCACCGCGAAGGAGGCGAGGTAGACGCTGATCAGCTGCTGCAGCACCACGTCCGAGGCGCCGAACTCGTCCCCGATCTGCGTGAACGCGGGGAAGACGGTGTTGATCGTGAACGGCCCCAGCATGCCCAGGGCGGCGAGCGTGAGGGTGATGCGGGCACCGGCGGTGCGGGGTCGGCGGGACGGGGGCAAGGCGGGTCTCCCCGCCGCGGCGCGTGTCACCATGGCAGTCTAGTAGCGCTTTCCTGATCCGGGTCGGACCGACCGAAGGGTGCTCATGGAACACGAGATCGACCTGTGACCTCCTCGCCCGCGGCCGACGACCGCCCCGGCGCCCTTCGTCCCGAGGACGGGGCGAGTCGCGGCGTCCCCTACCGCACGCTGATCTGGCTCGCCGTCGCGACGTTCACCACGGGGATCGACGGCTACGTGCTCGCCGGGCTGCTGCCGGACATCGCCGAGGACCTCGAGGTGACCGCAGCCGCCGCCGGGCAGCTGGTGGCCGTCTTCGCGCTCACCTCCGCCCTGGCCGGCCCGATCCTCGGCGCGACGACCAGCGGCTGGGAGCAGCGCCGCACGATCATGACGGCGCTGGCCGCCTTCGTGCTGGGGAACCTCGTCAACGCGCTCGCCCCGACGTACTCCGTCGCACTGGGCGGCCGGGTGATCGCGGCGCTCGGCGGCTGCCTGCTGGGCGCGGCCGTGACCGGGTACGTGGTGCACCTGGTGCCCCCGCACCACCGGGGCCGGGCGCTGTCCTTCGTGCTGGGCGGGTGGATGACGGCGACCGCGCTCGGCGTCCCCGTCGGCCTGATCCTGGGGCAGTCCAGCTGGCGCCTGCCGCTGCTGATGGTCTCCGCAGTGGGGCTCGCGGCACTGCTGGGGATCGGTCTGCGCCTGCCGCACCTGCGCTACCCCTCCTCCTCGCTCGCGGACAGGCTCCGCCCCCTCGCGCGGCCGCGCCTGGTGGGCGGTCTGCTGGTGTCCACCGGGGTGCTCTGCGCGAGCTACACCTGCTTCACCTATGCGGTGCTGATCCTGCGGCCCTCGCACCCGGCGAGCTGGATGATCATCGTGATCATGTGCGCCTACGGGGTGGCCAGCATGGCGGGCAACGCCGTGACCGGGCGGCTCGCAGACCGCTTCTCCCCGGTGCGGGTGCTCTCCGCGGTGCTCGCCCTGCTGCTGGCCGACGCCCTGTTCGGGGCGCTCGCGCTGGCCGCCGCGGCGCCGGCGGCGCTGGCCGTGCTGAGCGTGGTCTGGTTCCTGGTCGCGGGCGTCGGCAACGGCGGTCACGCGGTGCCGCAGCAGGCGCGGCTGGCGGCCATGGCTCCGGCGTCGGTGCCCGTGGTGATGGCGCTGAACGCGAGCGCGATCTCGCTGGGCAGCGCCCTCGGCGGCGGGCTCGGCGGTCTTGCGCTGACCGCCGGCCTGTCCCCGGCGCGGCTCCCGCTGGTGGCCGCCGCGGTGCTCGTGCCGACGATCCTGCTGCACCTGCTGGTCGCACGGTCGGCGCGGCGTGCGGGGGACGCGGGATAGACGGACGCGGGGTGGTCGGACGCGGGGTGGACGGCGCGCCGCCGGTGGAGCACCGACGGCAGGAGTCTGCGTGCCGACGGCGAGGATCAGCGCGCGGACGGCAGGGCGCGGCGCCGAGACAGGGTGTCGCGGCGGAGGAGCCGCGGCGGGTCCTGCACGACGCAGTGCACGTCCTGCGGAGCGCGGAGCAGGGCCGAGGCCACCTGCCCGAGCACGACGCCGAGCTGGTGCGGCGAGCGGTCGATGACGGCGAGCTCCGGGATATGGGTCCGGCACGCCGGGGAGTCGTCCCAGGCCACCACGGACAGCTCCTCCGGGACCATCAGCCCGAGCTCGAGGGCGCGCTCGCAGCCGCCGATCGCCATGGCATCGTTGTCGTACACGATGACCGAGGGAGGCACCGCCGCGCCGAGGAGCCTCTGCGTGCACTCCGCGCCGCTCAGCCGGCCGTAGTCGCCCACCGCCGTGAGCGAGGGACGCGCGGGCTCGCCCACGAACGCCTCGTACGCCTCGCGGCGCCATCTGCTGTGCAGCAGGTCCGGAGGCCCGCCGACGTGGCCGATCGCCTCGTGCCCCAGGCCGCGGAGGTCCTCCAGCAGTCTGCGCATGGTGCCGTCGTTGTCGACCGTCACGCGCGAGGAGAGGCGGCGCTCGCGCTCGTCGCAGATCACGACGTACGGCAGCCCGAGCTCGTCGGCGAGACGTGGTCGCGCATCGTCCTCGCGCAGGTCCTTGAGCACCGCCACCGCCCCGGGGAGCTGCTCCGCCCAGTGCCGCAGGGCGTCCAGCTCCTGCTCGACATCGCGCGCGACCCGGCTGAGGACCCCGTGGCCCCGAGGCACGGCGGTGTCCTCGAGGCCGTGCAGGACCTGGGTGTAGAACTGCTCGGAGTGTGCGGACCACACCGAGTCGGGGATGGCGATGCAGATCGTGCCCACAGCAGCTCCTCCCCCGCCCGGTCCGTGATCAGACCGCGTCCGGCAGCGCACGGGATCGTGCCCGGGCCACGAGGGCATTGGCGGTCATCAGGACATTCTGCTCCAGGAACGCCTCCGGGGGCGCCGCGGTCGCGGTCCGGACCCGCAGCGTGGCCGACTCCCCCGGCAGCAGGGTGAGCAGCTGCCGCTCGGCGACCGCCTCGGGATCGACCTTGTCGGCCAGCACGCACAGGTCGCGGACCGTGGTCGTCGCGGTGAGCGAGAGCTCCACCCCGCCCTCCGCGCGGCGGGCGGTGGCGATGAGCCCGCCGTCGGCGAGCGCGGAGTCGCGGTCCTCGGCGAAGAAGTGCACCGTGCGCGCCGCGCCCTCGCCCACCTCGACCACGAGCACCTCCCGGGCGGCGTCGGCGGGGACGGCGAGGCTCTCGGGGACCGGCACCGTGCCGGAGGAGCGTGCGGCGATGTCGACGGCGGTCTCCCACTGGGCGAGCACGGCCCCCTCGAGATCTTGGCGTCGCAGCCGGAGTGGGGCGGTCAGGCGCTCCTCCGCGTCGTTGCCGAGGCTGACCACCAGGTGATCGGCGCGGGGCTGGACCGTCACCAGCAGGGGAGCGTACAGCTCACGCAGCGCGTACCACAGCAGCTTGCGGCGACGGTCGCCGTCGACGGCCGCCCAGGAGGTCACGGGCCAGCAGTCGTTGAGCTGCCACACGATGGTCCCGCCGCAGCGCGGCCAGTGGGAGCGGTAGTGCCCGATCCCGCAGATCAGCGCCCTGGCCTGGTTCAGCTGGGTGGCGAAGTGGAAGTCGTCGAAGCCCTCGACCGACGGCAGGTGCGGACGCATGCCGCGCTCGAGCTTGTCCTGGCCGTCCGCGGCCTTCTGGTGGGAGAGCATGGCTGGGGAGTCCTCGCGCAGGGGACGCTCGGTGATCGCCCGCGCGATGGTGGCGTGGTTGGCGGGGCCCTGGTACCCGAACTCGGCGGAGAAGCGCGGCACCGTGTCCCGGTAGCGGAGGTAGTCGTTGTCCTCCTCCGAGGCCCAGGCCACCCAGTTGTGGACGGTGCCGTGGTCGGGGTTGCGCGGTTCGTCGGGGACCGGGCGCGAGTACGGGCTGCTGGGCGTGTAGCTGCGGGTGGGATCGAGCTCCGCGAGCAGCGCGGGGAACAGCTCGGTGTAGTAGGCCAGACCCCATCCGGTCCCCTCGGGGAGCGACTGCTTCCATCCCCAGTGGTGATACCCCTCGATGTTCTCGTTGCTGCCGTTCCAGTGCACGAGGGACGGGTGCCAGGCGAGGCGGACGATGTGCTCGCGCGCCTCGGCCTCGAACTCGCTGCGCAGCGGCTCGAGCTCTGAGTACGCGGCGCAGGCGGTGGCGAAGTCCTGCCACACGAGGATTCCCAGCTCGTCGCACAGGTCGTAGAGAAGCTCCGACTCGTAGAGCCCTCCGCCCCAGATGCGCAGCGTGTTCATCCCGGCCTCGACGGCATCGGCGACACCCGCCCGGTAGTCCTCGGCGGTGAGCCGGCTCGGGAAGCAGTCGTCAGGGATCCAGTTCGCTCCCTTGACCAGGACGGGGCGCTCGTTGACCGTGACGGTGAAGGAGGTGCCGATCGCGTCGCTCTCCTCGAGCACCCCGGCGGTCCGGAAGGCGATGCGGTGCTGTCGGCTCTCGAGGAGCGTCCCCGCGTCGTCACGCAGCTCGATGTGCACCGCGTACCGAGGCTGCTCGCCGTAGCCGCGCGGCCACCACAGCCGGGGCTCCTCCGCCGCGAGCTCGAGGGCGAGCACGTCCCGTCCGTCCGCAGCAGCGCACGACACGGCCCGGTCGACCTCCTGGCCGGTCGGGTCCAGGAGGCTCGCGCGGACCTCGAGCGGACCTGCGTCGCGGGAGCTGCTGCGCTCGATGCCGGCCCGGAGCGCCACGGTGCCTCTGCCGTCCTCGACGGTGACGCGGGGACTCACCTCGGCGAGGCGCGCGGTGTCCCATTCCTCGAGCGCGAGGGGACCCGCGATCCCGCTCGTGACCAGGACCGGGCCCCAGTCCCAGCCGAAGTTGCACGCCATCTTGCGCAGGGCGTTGTACGGCAGGTCGTTGCCGATCGCGGGCAGCTCGCCGAGCACCTCGGCGTTCTCCCGGGCCGTGCGCAGCGGGGAGGCGAAGAGGATCTCGAGCATGTTCTCCCCCGCCCGCAGCTGCTCGGTGACGTCGAAGCGCCAGGAGCGGTGCTGGTTCTGCACGCGGGCCACGCGCCGGCCGTTCAGCACGATGGTCGCGGCGGTGTCGAGGCTCGCCGCGACCAGGTCGACCCTCGTGCCGGGAGACCGGCCGCCCGCGGCGCCGCCCGCCGTGCCGTCGAAGACCGTGCGGTAGAGGACGTCGCACTCTCCGGTCCAGGCCAGGCCGTGCTCATTGCGGTCGAGGTAGGGGTCCTCGATGAGACCGGCGGCGAGCAGGTCGGTGAGGAAGGTGCCGGGCACGGTGGCCGGCACCTCGTGCACCGGGAACGGGGCCGGCCCGTCGGTGACGGTCATGGTCCAGCCGTCGTGGAGCTCCCTGCGGCGCAGGCCGGCAGGGTCGAGGCGATCGTTCACGGGGTCTCCTCCGCGTGGGCGAGGTGGTCGGGCATGGGGACGCCCCGGCGGCGGGCCTCGGCGAGGAAGCGCGGGCTGCTGCCCGGCTCGGGCGCTGCCACCAGCAGCTGCTTGGTGAACTCCGCCTGGGGGCGCAGGATGACCTCGTCGGCCGGCCCGCGCTCGACGACCTCTCCGCGGTACATCACGAGGATCTCGTCGGAGAAGTGCCGGGCCGTGGCCAGGTCGTGGGTGATGTAGAGCATCGCGAGGTTCTCCTCGCGCTGCAGGCGGGCGAGCAGGTTCAGCACTCCCAGGCGGATGGAGACGTCGAGCATCGAGACGGGCTCGTCGGCGATGAGCACGCTCGGCTCCGGGGCCAGGGCCCTGGCGATCGCGACGCGCTGGCGCTGTCCGCCGGAGAGCTCGTGAGGTCGGCGGTCGATGTAGTCCTCCGCCGGGGAGAGGTTCACGCGCTCCAGCAGTTCGATCACCGCCGCGCGCACGGTCCGGCCGGTGGCCTTCCCGTGCAGAAGCAGGGGCCGCTCGATGTGATGGCCGATGCTGTGGAACGGGTTGAGCGAGGCGAACGGGTCCTGGAAGACCATCTGGACCTCGTCGCGGTAGCGCCGGAGCGCTCTGCCGCGGGTGCCGATCGGTGTCCCGTCCAGGGTGATCGAGCCGGCACTGGGCCGTTCCAGCTGCGCGATGAGCTTCGCGATCGTCGACTTGCCCGAGCCGGACTGGCCCACGAGGGCGACGGTGCGCCCGGGGCTGAGCTCGAAGTCGACGCCCCGGACGGCACGGAGCCGGGAGAAGCGGACGCCGTCGCGCAGGATGTAGGTCTTGTCGAGTCCGGACACGGCGAGAGTGGTCATCGGCCCTCCTCCTGGTCGAAGCCGGCCCGTACGAAGTCCCCGGCCTCGCCCGTCAGGGACGGGAAGGATCCCAGCAGCCGCCGGGTGTAGGGGCTCTGCGGGGTGAAGTACAGATCCTCCGCGGTCCCGAGCTCGACGATCTCGCCGCTCCTCATCACGGCGACGCGATCGGAGATCTCCAGCAGCATCGGGAGATCGTGGGTGATGAACACGACCGCGAAGCCGAGCTCGCGGCGCAGGCGCAGGATCTCCTGGAGGATCTCCCGCTGCACCACCACGTCGAGCGCGGTGGTGGGTTCGTCCATGATCATGAGCTTCGGGTCCAGGGCGAGCGCCATCGCGATCATCACCCGCTGCCGCATCCCGCCGGACAGCTCGTGGGGGTACGCCGCGAGGCGGGAGCGCTCCACCCCGACGAGCTCGAGGAGCTCCTCGCCGCGCTGCCGTCGCTCCTTCACCGACATCTGGGGACGGTGCGTGGAGAACACGTCACCGAGCTGGGCGGCGATGTTCAGCACGGGGTTGAGCGAGTTCATCGCTCCCTGGAACACCATCGCGACCTGGGACCAGCGGAAGGACCGGAGGTCCTCGCCCTCGAGGCCGAGGACGTCGATGTCCTCCCCCGAGCTCGCGTCGTGGAAGGTGACGGTGCCGGAGACGATCCGGGCGGGCGGCCGGTGCAGCTGGTTCAGCCCGTAGGCCAGGGTGGTCTTCCCGCAGCCGGACTCGCCGGCCAGCCCGAGGATCTCCCCCCGACGCAGGGTGAACGAGGCACCCTTGACCGCGTGGACCGGGTTCTCGACCTCGTAGACGATGTCGAGGTCGCGGACGGTGAGGACCGGCTCCTCGAGCACCGGCGATCCGTGCTCGACCCGTTCGGTCTCGAGCGAGTCGTCCAGCACGGGGACGGGGACGCCGCCCGTCGCGGCGAGCGTCGCGGCCTCGACGCCCGGATCGGGATCATGCGCCGAACGGTCCGGAGGGACAGGCCCGGTGAGGGGGGTGCTCATGCGCCGGCCTCCATCTTCTGCTGCGCGGCATCTGCCTTGCGGACCCGGCGGGCGGCCTTCGGCGCGGTGCGCAGCCGCGGGTTGATGATGCTGTCGATCGAGAAGTTGATGAGGGACAGCCCGCAGCCCAGCACGGCGATCATCAGGCCCGGCGGGACGAACCACCACCAGGCGCCGAGCGTGAGCGCCTGGGCGTTCTGCGCGTAGTAGAGCATCGAGCCCCAGGTCTGGGTGCCCACCACCCCGAGGCCGATGAAGCTCAGCCCCGCCTCGCCGAGGATCGCGGTGATCAGTGCGAACACGAATCCGCTGGACATCACCGGCAGGAGGTTCGGCAGGATCTCCACGGCGATGATCCGGGGAGCGCGCTCCCCGGCGATCTTCGCCGCCTGCACGTAGTCGCGCTGCCGGATGGAGAGGGTCTGCGAGCGCAGCACGCGAGCGGCGGCCGCCCACGACGTGATGGCGAGGATGAAGGCGATCAGCAGCAGTCCGCGCCGCTCGACGTAGGAGCCGATGACGATCATCAGCGGGAGGCCGGGCAGGATCAGGACGACGTTGGTGAACAGCGAGAACAGCTCGTCGAGCCAGCCGCCCAGGTACCCGCCGAGGATCCCGAAGAACGCGGAGAGGAACAGGGCGAGCGAGGCGACGATGATGCCCACGAGCAGCGATCCGCGTGTGGCGTGCGCGAGCTGTGCGAGGACGTCCTGCCCCGTCTGGGTGGTGCCCAGCACGTTCGATGCCGTCGGTGGCTGCATCCCTCTGCTGTCGATCGCCAGCGGATCGGCGACGAAGAACGGCGCGATCAGTCCGAAGGCGGTGATCGCGAGGACCAGTCCGGCGCCGGTGATGAAGGTCGGGGTCAGCAGGCGGCGCAGTGCGTCGCCGCGGGGGCTCTGGGTGGTCATCTCTCCTCCTCAGCCTCGCGCCCTGGTGCGAGGGTCGATCACGCCGTAGAGCAGGTCCACGACGAGGTTCGCCGCGAGGACGGAGACCGTGATGACGAGGAACAGTCCCTGCATGAGCGAGTAGTCGTTGTTGTTCACGGCCTGGAGCATCGCGAAGCCGATGCCCGGATAGGAGAACACCGTCTCGACGACGATCGACCCGGAGACGACGAATCCCAGGGAGATCGCGAAGCCGGAGACGCTCGGCAGCATGGCGTTGCGCGCCGCGTACATGAGCATCACCCGACGCGGGGAGAGCCCCTTCGCTTCGGCCGTGAGGATGTAGTCCTCGCTGAGCGTCGACACCATCATGTTGCGCATGCCCAGCAGCCAGCCGCCCAGCGAGGACAGCACGATCGTGAGCGCGGGCAGCGTCCCGTAGTAGACGGCGTTGGACAGGAACGGGTAGTCGAAGGCGGGCCGCACGAGGGAGACGTCGTAGCCGCCCGAGACCGGGAACATGCCCAGGTTGACCGACAGGACGTAGACGAACAGCAGGGCGAGCCAGAAGTAGGGCACCGCCTGCAGGATCGTGGTCGCGGGGATCAGCGAGTCGAGCCAGGTGCCCCGCCGCCACCCCGCCATCGTGCCGAGCGTCATGCCCAGCAGGAAGGTGATCGTCGTGGACAGGCCCACCAGCACGAGGGTCCACGGCAGCGCCTCGCCGATGACGGTGGTCACCGGGGTCGGGAAGTACGTCACGGAGACCCCGAGGTCGCCGACGACCAGCCCGCGGAGGTACTCCACGTACTGCACGACGATGCTGCGGTCGTCGGAGGCCCCGAGCATGACCTCGATGGCCTCACGGGTCCCGGGGGAGACGGGTCCGCGCAGCGCCAGCTTGGCGAGCACTGCGTCGACGGGGCTCCCCGGGAGAGCACGGGGGATGAAGAAGTTCAGCGTGACCGCGGCCCAGAGCGCCACGAGGTAGAAGCCGAGCTTGCGGAGGATGTGCACTGCGGTGCCTTTCGACGTCGCCGGAGGTGGCCGAAGGAGGGGCGGCGCCCGCGCAGCGCGGGGCCTGCGCCGGGCGGCGCCCCTCCTCACTCCACGGGGGTGACGGTCTTGAGCACCTGCGCGTTGTCCGGGGCGGACCACGACATCGGGTAGACGTACAGGTCGTCCTCGCTGGGCCAGCCGGTGAAGCGCTCGCTGCTGTACTCGGTGAGGCTCGATCCGATGAGCACGGGGATCGCGGGCAGCGCCTCGGAGAGCTTGCGCTGGACCAGGTGGTAGTGCTCCTTCTTGACCTCGACGTCATCGGTCGCCGAGGCGGCGTCGAGGGCGTCGTCGACCTCGGGATCGGAGAAGCGGGTGACGTTCTGGTACGGGTTGCCGTTCTCCCCCACCGGCACCGTGTTCTCGGTGGAGAATTGGTTCCGGTAGGGGTAGTACGGGTCCGGAGCCGGGCCCTGACCGACGGAGTCGAGGGTGAGCTGGAAGGTGCCCTGGGCCTTGGCGTCGTTCCACTCGTTGACGGACACCTGCTGGGGGACCAGTTCGATGCCGACCTCCTTGTACTGCTGGGCGAGGGTGTCCAGCGCGGTGACGAAGTCCGACCACCCGGTGGGGCAGCTGGCGGTCATCGAGAGCCGCTCGCCGTCCTTCGCATAGACCCCGTCGGAGCCGAGCTCGTAGCCGGCGTCCTCGAGGACCTCCTTCGCCTCGTCGACCTGCGCGGTCCACGGCGCGACCTCGATCGAGGGGTCGATGAAGTCCGCGTCCCGGTCGGGCAGCGCGAAGGAGGGCGAGATATCGGTGCCGAGGCCGAAGAACGCGAGCGCGGAGAGCTGCTCCCGGTCCATCCCGAGGTACAGGGCGCGGCGCACGGCCGGATCGGTCTGCGGACCTTCGCAGCCGAGGTCCGGGTTGGAGGCAGCCATCAGCGCCGCCTGCGAGAGCCCGGTGTTGGTGTAGGAGAGGTTCGGGTCCGCCTCGACGTGCTTCTCGAGGTCGGGGATCGCCACCGACATGTAGTCGATGTCGCCGGCGCGCCACATGTCGGTCGCGGCCTGGTTGCCGGACAGTGCGAGACAGCGGACGCCGCCGATCGCCGGGACGCCCTCCTCCCAGTAGTCGGGGTTGGCCCGCATCAGGTAGGCCTCGGAGGTGTAGTCCCCGAAGCGGAAGGCACCGGTGCCCACGGGCTCCTCGTTGGCGTAGGTCGCGAGATCCTCGACGTCGGCGAAGAGGTGCTCCGGGATGATCCAGGTGCGGCTGAGGGCGTTGGGCCCCTCGGTGAAGGAGGGCTTGTCGTAGGTGATCACGACGGTGGTGTCGTCGGTGGCCTCGGCGCTGGGGGCGGTGCCGGCCCCGTTGAGCGCCGGGGTGTCCTTGATCTTCGTGAAGGTGAAGGCCACGTCGTGGGCGGTGAAAGGTTCTCCATCGTGCCAGGTCACCCCTTCCCGGACCGTCACGGTCAGCTCGGTGCCGTCCTCGTTCCACTCGTAGGACTCCCCCAGGAGCGCCACTGCCTCCTGGTCGAGCGCCTTGAGGGGGTCGAAGTAGAACAGCGGCTCGAAGACGACGCCCTGGACCATGGACATCACCGAAGGCGAGTGCGGGTTGAAGTTCCGGGTGAACTCCCCGGAGCCGCTGAAGGAGTTGACGATCGGCGCGCTCGAGCCGCCGCCCTCGCCGCCCTCCTCGAGGTTGGACTGCTGCCCGCACGCGGACAGCGCGAGGGTGCCGGTCCCGGCCACCGCCGCCAGTCTGTACAGGTCTCGACGACTGAGGTGCATCATTGCTCTCCTTGGTCACGCCGCATCGCGTGCTGGGTCGTTCTCACCAGAACTTCCTTCATTCGCTTAATGAAGTACGAGTAGTGTGCGGAGCAGATCACACTTCGTCAAGGGCCCGAGCGACGCCGGGAGGGCACAGGATGATCACGGCGCTCCCTCCCCCCGGCGATCTCGCGGACGATGGTCGGGAGGACGACGGTGGACGGGAGCAAAGCGGAGAGGAGACGGCGATGACGATGACCGGCGAGCGTCGCTCCTCATCGACCGATGCCGCGATCCTCGAGATGGTGCGTCGGCGCACGGTGACGACCCGCGTGGAGATCTCCCGCGAGCTCGGGGTCACTCCCGCGACGGTCACCTACGCCGTGAAGCGGCTGCTGGCGGCGGGCCTCGTGGTCGAGGCCGGTCACGCCCGCTCCAACGGCGGCAAGCGCGCCTCGCTGCTGCGGCTCAACGACCGGGCGCGCTGGGCGATCGGCTGCACCATCGGGTCGGACCGCGTCTCCGTGGTCGCGGTGGACATGACCGGGGCGCTGCGCTCCCGCGCCGTGGTCCCCCTCGGCGCGGGGGCGGAGGCCGGCGACGTCGCCCACGTGCTCGACCGCGCGCTGTCCATGATGGAGCAGGACCGGGAGCTGCCGACGACCACCGGGATCGGCTTCGCCCTCCCGCAGGGCGGGGCCGGGAGCACCGCGCGTCTCTACAGCGCGCTCTCCGAGTCGCTGCCCCACCCCACGGTCAGCGCCGCCTCACCGCTGTGCGCCGCGCTGGGCAGCTTCTGGAGCGGCGAGCAGCCGGAGGCGGGGCTGACGGCCACGGTGCACGTGGAGGAAGGGATCGGTCTCGCACTCCTGCGGGACGGGGCACCGTTGCTGCGCGCAGGAACGGTGGCGCGGAGCACCATGGATCACCTGTGCGTGGACCCGGCGGGTCCCCCGTGTCGCTGCGGAGGGAGAGGCTGCCTGCACCAGTACTCCTCCTCACGGGCCATCGCCCGTGCGGCCGAGCTGCGTGAGGGTCTCGCCGAGCGGCTCGGCCTGGCCCTGACGGAGGCGTCGACCGAGAGCGACGCCGTGCTGGTCGCCGTGGCGGCGGCACAGGGCGACGAGCTCGCCCAGGAGGCTCTCGAGCCGGCTCTGACCGCGCTCGCTCAGGCCTCCTGGGGCCTCGCCTCGGCGCTGGCCGTCGACACGGTCGTCTTCTCCGGTGCCGCCCTGCAGGCCGCGGCAGGGCTCGTGCGCGAGGCTCTCGCCGAGCACTTCGCCAGCCGATCCGCCGCCACCGGCCATGCCATCGATGTGCGGGTCTCGCAGGTGCAGCCGCATCCGGGCTCCGTCGGCGCTGCCGTGCTCGCCCTCCAGACCTTCATGGACCCGAGCCCGGCGATCCGATCCTGACGCCTCGGCGCCCCTCCCGAACCGTCCGCGCTCCGTCCGAACCATCCGCACCGCTTCAGCCCTGATGCGCCCACAGGTCGCGCAGCAGCGCGATCTCGGCGAGGTGGTGGATGAGCTCGCGGTGGATGTGGGCGACGAGGGTGGCGCGGGAGTGCTCGGCCCAGGGCCCTTCCGCCTCGCCGACAGCCACCTGCAGGTCCTCGGCGTCCCACGAGCGCACGCCCTGGATCCATCGCTCGTACTCGGCGTCGAACTGGGCGAGCGCCTCCTCGGCGGTGGCGGCGTAGTCCCAGCTCATGTAGTCCGCCGGCGGGCCGCCCAGGTGGGAGTGGGAGCGCGCGGCGAGCACGCCCACGATGAGGTGGCCGAAGCGCCAGGCGATGGTGGTCAGCGGGGCGGGCTCCGGCTCGGGGTGCTCGAAGTCGATGACCATCGCCCCTGAGCCTCCCTGGATCGACGTGGGCGGCTGCTCGCCGTCAGCCGTGCGGGGGTGGACGGTCCATGCCCTCCCGCTGCCGCCGGGGTCGAAGAAGTACTCCTCGTCGGTGAGCCCGTCGAGGCGGGGTCGCATGAACTCCCGCACGTGGTACTCGATCTGGTCGAGCAGGACGGTGGGCAGGTCGCCGTCCCGGCCGCGAGTGGTCGCAGCGGTGGGGTCGTCAGCGGTGTCGGCAGGGGTGGCGGCGGTGGTCTCGTCGGTCATGACTCTCCTTCGGTGGTGGAACATCGGGGGCGGGGCGGTCAGGTCACCAGTTCTGCGGAGGCCACGGCTCGCCGTCGGCGAGGGCGTTCAGGGCGTAGGCGAACTGGCCGTCGAGGGTCTCGCGCAGGAGGTCGGCGTGCCCGGCGTGGCGGGCCACCTCCTCGAGGCAGTGCAGCGCCACCCAGCGCACCGTCCAGCGCTCCTCGCCGCTGAACCACGGCGCCTCGGGCACGGGGACCGGGGCGTCGAGGTCGGCGGCGCGGATCGCAGCGCCGAGCTCCGCACCCGCGGCCTCGAGCTCCTCGATCAGCGTCCCGGCAGTGTCCGTGGGCCGGAGCTCCCCGGAGTCGTCCCCGGTCAGTGCCGCGGAGGCGTCGGCGCGAGACGCATCGCCCTCGGCCTCGTCTCCGCCCTCGCCCTCGCCCTCGGACTCAGCGCCGTCCTCCGCGTCGCCGGACCCCGCCGCCTGCCGGATCTCGGCCGCGAAGCCGACCGTCACGGCCAGGACGTGCCGAGCGAGGGTGCCGAGGGAGAACTCGGAGACGGTGGGGCGCGTCGCGAGCTGCTCACGGCTCAGCCCCTGCAGGGTGGTCGCGACCTGGTGCGTCTGCTGCTGGGCGAAGACGGCCAGGCCGTCGTGCTCGCCGGTGACGTCGGTGGTCAGGAAGGGCATGAGGGGCTCCTCGGAGAAGGGTCGGCGAACGGAGGGGTGGCGAACGGAGGGATGGTGAACGGCGGGGGCGGCGACATCGGGCTCGGCCCGTCGCCCTCGCTCACCATCCGGCGGGCGGCCACTCCTGCCCGTCAGCCAGGGCGTTGAGCTCATAGGTGCCCCGGCCGTCGATGCTCTCGCGCAGGATGTCCGCGTGCCCGGCGTGGCGGGCGAACTCCTCGACCTGGTGCAGGGCGTACCAGCGCGTCGTCCACCGGCTGCGTCCGTCCCACCAGGGAGCGCCGTCGAAAGGACCGTCACCGTCGGGATCGGCCTCGCGGATCGCGATAGCGAGCCGGTCGGCCGCGCCGTGCAGCTCCTCGACGAGGGACTCCGGGGTGTCCTCGGCGCGCAGGGCGTCGGGCGCGACCATGCCCTCGGCCTGGAGCTGCTCGGGGGCACGGTCGGGCGTCGGGCCCGCCTCCGGGGCGGCGGCGATGGCGGCGGTGCCGCCCTCCGCGATGAGGAGGACGTGCCGTGCGAGAGCGCCGAGGCTCATGGCCGACGCGGTCGGGGTCTGCCGCAGCTGCTCGTCGGTGAGGCCGTGCAGGGCGGTCGCGACCTGGCGGATCTGCTGGGCGGCGAAGGTCGCGAGCGTGTCGCGCTCCTCGGTGGTCTCCGGGGTCAGGAAGGGCATCTCGGGCTCCTCTGGGTCGTGCTCGTCGGGATGGTGCTCGTCGGGTGGTGGCATTCGGGGTGGTGGCCGTCGTGGTGGTGCCGGACGGGCCCGTCCTTCGAACGGAACCGACTCTCTCTCCGTGAGCGGACAGCTTCTGTCCGCAGAGTCGGGGAGACTGCTCCCATGAGTGATGTGACGACGCGGGCGCTGCGCCTGCTGGCCCTGCTGCAGTCCCGGTCGGTGTGGACCGGACCGGAGCTGGCCGACGAGATGAGCGTGACCACGCGGACGGTGCGGCGGGACGTGGACCGACTGCGACAGATGGGCTACCCGGTGCTGACCTCGGCCGGGCACGGCGGCGGCTACCAGCTCGGGGCGGGCCGAGCGCTGCCACCGCTGCTGCTGAGCTCGGCGGAGGCGGTCGCCGTCGCGGTCGGGCTGCGGCTCGCGGCCTCCTCGGGCGTGGACGGCCTGGACGAGGAGGCGCTGCGCGCCCTGGCCGCCCTCGACCGGATCCTGCCGGCCCCGGTGCGGGCGGAGGTCGGCGCCGTCACCGACGCGATGGGCGTCATCACCCGCCCCTCCCCCGGCACGCGCTCCGAGGTGCTGATGACCCTCGCGACCGCGGTGCGGGACGGCGTGCGGGTGCGGGTGGACTACGAGCGGGCCGACGGCGAGCGGTCCGAGCGCCGGCTGGAGCCCTACCGGGTGCTGTCGATGGAGGGGCGCTGGTACCTGTTCTCCTGGGACCTGGACCGCGAGGACTGGCGCACCTTCCGGCTGGACCGGATGCAGGCGGTCCACGCCTCGACCTTCGCGATCTCGCCGCGGGAGGTCCCCGACATCGAGGCCTCGGTGCGGGAGTCGATCACCGTCGGCGCCTATCCGACCACCACCACGGTGCGGATCCTCGCCCCGCTCGAGGAGGTCTCGCCGCAGGTCCCGGCACGGGCCGGGACCCTCATGGCCGACGGGCCGGAGGCATGCATCCTGCGGGCGGGCGCCTACGAGCTGCACTGGACCGCGATGCACCTGGCGTGGATCGGCGCGCCGATCGAGGTGATCGAGCCGCCGGAGCTGCTGGAGGCGATCGAGGACCTGCGCATCTGGGCGAGCACGGTGCGGCGTGCGGACGACGCCCCCGGACGGTAGCGGGCCGCGCCCCGTCGGCCCTCCCGATCAGAGGATCAGCGGGTCAGAGGACCAGCAGGCCGACCGCGGCGGCGACGGTGAGCGCCAGGATCAGGTTCTCGAACACCTTCTGCGGGATGCGCCGGGCGACCTTCGCCCCCAGATACGCGCCGATCAGCACGACGGGGACCAGCATCGCGTCCATCACCAGGGTGTCGCGGGTGATGAGTCCCAGTCCCGCGGAGAAGGGCAGCTTGAACAGGTTGATGATCGCGAAGTACCAGGCGGAGGTGCCCAGGAAGGTCAGCACCGGCATCCGCATCGCGTAGAAGTACATCGACATCACGGGACCGGCGGCGTTGGCGACCATCGTGGTGAAACCGCCCAGCAGGCCGTAGCCGATGCCCTGGGCGGCGGCCGCGGCCCCGGGCCGGTACCCGCCGGTGGCAGGCCGCGCCGAGGTCGCGGACCCGGTCGAGGTCGCTCCTTGCGCGGCGGCAGCTCGCTCCGTGCGCTGGGAGACGCGGCGGCGCCACACGGTGACGGTCACGAGGGCCAGAAGGATCGCGCCGATGGTGATCCGCACCGCGTCGCCGTCCACGTGCGCGAAGTAGAACGCGCCGATCACCACGCCGATCATGGCGCTGGGCAGCAGGCGCAGCAGGGTGCGCACGTCGGGCTCGCGCCGGTAGACCCACAGCGCGGTCATGTCGCCGACGATCAGCAGGATCAGCAGCGCGGCGGTGGACTCCTTCGCGGGCATGGCCAGGGCGAAGATGCCCACCGCGATGGTCCCGGCGCCGGGCAGGGCCGTCTTGGAGAAGCCGACGACGAGCGCGCCGAGGGTGACCAGGAGCCAGGAGGTCGCGCCGAGGGAGGGGATCAGCGCAGCGAGGTCGGACATGGTGAGCGAAGCTATCAGCGCCCGCCGGGGTCGGGCGCTGCGGTCCACGGGGCCGATGCCGTGCCCTCCGACCCTCCACCCGGCACGGCCGTCCACGTCCCGGCGCACCCCGGGCCCTCCCCGCCCCCAGCCTCTCCCCGCTAGAATCCTCTGCCCGCCGCGAGCGGGGCAAAGATGGGGTGATCCGCTCGCTAATCCCCCGACTTCGTGACGTCGGCGGCGCGGAGGGGGGTCGGGGAGGTGGGCGTGGGGGCCGGGGAGGTGGGCGCGGGGTGGCGGCTCGAGGGGGCGGGCCTCACCCGATCCAGTCGGTCTCGACCGCTCCCCCGCCCTCCGCGGCGGCACGGGCGGCGCCGAGCACCAGGGCCATCGCAGCGGCGCCGGGGTCGATCACTCCCTGGGCGGCCTCGCCCACGTAGCTCGCGCGGCCGCGGCGGGCGGTGGTGCCGGCGGTCTCCTGTGCGGCGGTGACGGCGGCCTGCTCGGCGGCGGTGAGAGCCGCGACCGGGTCCTGCCCCGCCGCGACCGCCTCGCGCAGCGCCGTGACGGCCGGGGCCAGGGCGTCGACCATCGTCTTGTCGCCGACCTCCGCCTCGCCGTACTTCTGGATGACGGCCTGACCGGCGGCGAGCGCCTCGGCGAAGCTCGCCGGTGTGGGCGCGGTGTCCTGCTGCCCCTCCGTGTCCTGGTACCCGGCCTTGGCGAGGTCGCGGAAGAACATGCCGAACAGCGGTCCGGAGGTTCCCCCCACGCCGAGCCAGGCGCGGGACATCGCGGTGACCCATTCACGGTAGCCGGCCGGTTCGTCGGTCTCCAGGGCCGCGGCGAGGTTCTTCATGGCGGTGCGGACGTTGGCGCCGAAGTCGCCGTCGCCCGCGCGTCGGTCGAGGTCGCCGAGGGCGTCGGCGCTTCCGCCGAGGGTCCGTGCGGTCGCGTCCACGAAGGTGCGGCCGAAGTCGTCGGGCAGGGGGCTGGTCTCTTCAGGGCTGGTCATCTCAGGTCTCCTCACCAGGTCAGGGCAGGGGTGCGGACGGGGGCGTCCCACAGCCGGCGCAGCTCGTCGTCCAGCGCCAACAGGGTGATCGAGACGCCGTGCATGTCGAGGCTGGTCACGTAGGGGCCCACCAGGCTGCGTCCGATCGTGATCCCGGCGTCCGCGAGGCGGTGGTGCAGGCGGCGGGCGACGAGGTTCAGCTCGAGCGGGTAGGTGGCGCCGAGGCCGTTGACGATCGCGAGCACCTCGTCCCCGTCGGAGAGGTCGAGCTCCTCGAGCAGCGGGTCCAGCAGCAGGTCGGTGAGTCCGTCGGCGTCGGTGAAGGGGACGCGGCGGGCGGCGCGCTCGCCGTGGATGCCGACGCCGAGCTCGACCTCGTCGTCCTCGAGGGTGAACTGGGGCTCCTCGTCGCCGGGATGGGTGCCGGCCGAGAGCGCGAGGCTCATGGTGCGGGCGGAGGCGGCGACCCGGCGGCCGACGGCGGCGACCGCGGCGAGGTCCGCGCCCTCCTCGGCCGCGGCCCCGCACACCTTCTCGACGATGACGGTGGCGGCGGTGCCGCGCCGGCCCGGTCCGCTCCCGTCGTCCCCGGTGTCGGTGGCGAGGTCGTCGTCGACCAGCACGATCTCGGTCTCGATCGCGTCGTCGCCGCTGATCTCCCCGGCGATGCGGAAGTTCAGCACGTCCCCGGTGTAGTTCTTGACGATCTGGACCACGCCGCGGCCCGCGTCGGCCGCCTTCGTGGCCTCGAGGACCTGCAGCGCGGTGGGACTGGCGAACACGGCCCCGGCGACCGCGACGTCGAGCATCCCGGGGCCGACGAAGCCCGCGTGCAGGGGTTCGTGGCCCGAGCCGCCGCCGGAGACCAGCCCGACCTTGTCCTGCGCCGGATCCCTGCGGGTCACGTAGCGGTGCTCCGCCTCCAGTGCCAGCTGCTGCGGGTGGCTGAGCACGAATCCCTCGAGGGCTTGGGGGACGAGGTCCTCGGGATCGTTGACGATGCTTCGACGCATGGCGCGCTCCTTCCTGGCGATGAGGCGTTCCGGGCGGCGGGGTGCTCCGATGGTGGGTGCTCCCGACGCTACGCCTCGACACTATCCTGAGGTGATGCGCGCCACTCCCGCCCACCGCGGCGGACTCCTGCTGACGCTGCTCGTCGGCCTGCTGGTGCTGGTCCTGGCGAGCGCGCCCGCCGCCCACGCGTGCAGCTGCGGCGAGACCGACTTCGAGGAAGCGGCCGAGAGCGCCGACCTCATCGCCGATCTCCGGATCGAGCACGCGATCTCGGAGGAGGCCGGAGACGTCACCTATCGCGCCGTGGTCGACACCGTGTGGAAGGGCGAGGAGTCCCGCACCCTCCGCTTCACCACCAGCGAGGAGGTCACGGCCTGCGGTCTGGGCCGGATCCCGGACGGCACCGAGCTGCTGGTCTGGGCCTTCGGCGGCGACGGCAGCTACTCGACCACCTGGTGCGCGCTGCCCGTCGACGGCGGGCCCGACGACCGCGAACGCCTCACCGAGCTGCTCGGAGAGCCCGCCGATCTCACCGACCAGCCCGTCCCGCTCGAGCCCGAGTCCCTGCAGCGCCCCTGGTCGGGGGTCGCCGTCGCCGTCGGAGCGGGCGCCGTCGCGCTCGCGATCGCGGTCCGGGCCACGGCGCTCGCGGCCGTGCTGGCGCTGCACGGTCGCCGACGGGACTGATCGCTCCTCGACCCGCGGGCCCGTGCTCGGAGGCCGGTCACGTACGGTGCCGACCATGCGACTTCTGCTGATCCGGCACGGCCAGACCCCCAGCAACGTCGAGGGGATCCTCGACGCCGGCTACCCCGGCCCCGGGCTGACCTCGCTCGGGCACCGGCAGGCGCGCGCGATCCCGGAGGCGCTGCGCGGCGAGGACATCGCCGGGCTGCACGTCTCCCGACTTCTGCGCACGCACGAGACCGCCGCGCCGCTGGCCGCCGCGCTGGGCACCAGCCCGCGCCTGACGGAGGGGCTCGAGGAGATCAGCGCCGGAGATCTCGAGATGCGGCGGGATGCCGCCGCCGTCGAGGCGTACCAGGCCAACCACGCCCGCTGGAGCACCGGCGAGCTCACCGGCGGGGTGCCGGGCGGCGAGAGCGGCGAGGAGTTCTGGGCGCGGTACACCGGCGCGCTGCGGCACATCGCGCGGCTCCACGAGGACGATGCGACCGTCGCGGCCATCAGCCATGGCGCCGCGATCCGCGTGTTCGCCTCCGTGGCCGGCGGGATCGCCGCCGCCTCCCTCGAGGAGCGGCCGCTGTACAACACCGGCATGGTCACCCTCACCGGCCACCCCGACGAGGGCTGGACGCTCGAGGACTGGATCAGCACCCCGATCGGCGGGGAGCATCTGCTGCGCGGGGCCGAGCACGACGTCACCGCGGACCAGAACGCCGACGCCGCGGTCTGAGCGACTGCCCCGACCTCGCAGGACGGGGTCGGGGCCCGATCCGTCAGTGCTCCCGGGAGGGACATCCGCCCTGTTCATGGCGGCGCTGCGGCCCGAGCCCCGCACCAGCGCCCCGGGCGGGCGCCGCGCCGGCGGGGTTGCGCCGGCGATCGGGCCCATGCCATGATCCCGCTCGACCGACATCCGAGTCGGACCACCGCGCAACGGCATCGACGCCGGCGCACCACCCCACCAGCGAAGGATCCGCCGCTCCGCACCCCACCGTCGATTCGTATCGACACCGTTGAGTCGCCTCAGCACTATCGATTCGTATCGACACGACCGCGATCGGCCCGCGAGAAAGAGACGATGATGTCCCCTCAGAAGCGCCCCACCTCCACCTTCCGACCCACCCGACGAGCGGTCAGCACGGGTGCCGTCGCCGTTCCCGGTCTGCTGGCCATGGCCGCCTGCGGCGGCTCCGGCGGCGAGGGCTCGTCCGCCGGGGACGACTCCACCCTGCGAGTGGTGGACTACTACAACACCCCGGCGGACGACGAAGTCATCCAGGAGACGCTCGAGGCCGTGGGCGCCGAGGTCGGCGTGACGATCGATCGCGAGAAGGTCCCCGGCGAGCAGCTCATCCAGAAGGTCCTCCAGATGAGCTCCTCGAAGACCCTCCCCGACCTCCTCATGCTCGACAACCCGGACCTCCAGGAGATCGCGAGCTCGGGGGCGCTCGCGCCGCTCGAGGACTTCGGCATCGACACCTCGGGATTCACGGAGGACATCCTCGAGGCGGGCACGTTCGAGGGGAAGGTCTACGGCCTGGCCCCGACGGTCAACACGATCGCGCTGTTCTACAACAGGGCGCTGCTGGCCGATGCCGGCGCTGAACCACCCGTCACTTGGGACGACCTCAAGGAGACGGCCGCTGAGCTCACGTCCGGCGATGTCTACGGCATCGCCTTCTCCGCGATCGCGACCTACGAGGGCACCTGGCAGTTCCTGCCGTTCATGTGGACCAACGGCGGTGACGAGACCGATCTCGGCTCCCCCGAGGTCGCGGGCGCGAGCCGGCTCTGGGCGGATCTGGTCACCGCGGGCTCCGCGTCCAAGTCGGTGATCAACTGGGGCCAGGGCGATGCGATGGACCAGTTCAAGGCGGGAAAGGCCGCGATGGTCGTGAACGGGCCCTGGAACATCGTGGGACTGCAGACCGACGCACCGGACCTGGACTGGGACGTCGTGATCATCCCCGTGCCGAACGAGGGCTCGGAGTCCGTGGCGCCGCTGGGCGGCGAGGTCTGGACGATCCCGCAGACGGGCGACGCCGAGAAGCAGAAGAAGGCGGCGGAGGTCCTGCAGAGGTTCGTCAGCGCCGAGAACCAGCTGACCATGGGCTCCGCGCGCAACACCATCCCGGCGGACATCGAGGCCGCCGAGACCTTCGCGCACGAGCACCCCGAGCTCGCGACCTTCGTCGAGCAGGTCTCCACCGCGCGATCGCGCACGGGCAAGCTCGGCCCCGACTGGCCCACCACCGCCAAGGCGATCTACACCGCGAACCAGCAGGTGCTCGTGGACGGCGCGGACCCGGCCGAGGCGTTCTCCGACGCGGCGGCGTCGCTCGGCTGAGCCCGACGACTCGGGAGGCACCCATGACCATCACTGCACAGGAAGCGCCGCCGACGGCCATCCGACGTCGGAGCCGCACCGGCGGCTCACGGCTCGTGCGCTACGGCTTCATCGCTCCCGCGGCGGTGTACATCCTGCTGTTCTTCGGATATCCGATCGTGAAGAACTTCGCGATGAGCTTCCAGGAGTACACCTCGGCGACGTTCTTCTCCGGCGAGGCACCCTTCATCGGGCTGGACAACTACGCCGCGGTCCTCGCGGATCCGATCTTCGCGCGAGCGCTCGCCAACACCGCGCTGTTCACGATCGGCTCGATCGTGGGCCAGTTCGTGATCGGCATGGCACTGGCGCTCTTCTTCCGCCGGAGCTTCCCGCTCTCCGGCGTCCTCCGCTCGGTCCTGCTGCTGCCGTGGCTCCTGCCGATGATCGTCTCCGCGGCGGTATGGCGCTGGATCCTCGAGCAGGACAGCGGGATACTCAACCGCTTCCTCGACGCGACCGGACTGATCTCGGCGCCGATCCCCTGGCTGACCAGCTCGGACACCGCGCTGATCGCGGTGATCATGGTGAACATCTGGCTGGGCATCCCCTTCAACGTGGTGCTGCTCTACAGCGGGCTGCAGGCCATCCCGTCCGAGCTGTACGAAGCGGCGGAGATCGACGGCGCGACGGGGTGGAAGTCCTTCCGCTACGTCACGCTCCCGCTGCTGCGCCCCGTGGTCGGCGTCGTCCTGCTGCTCGGCGTGATCTACACGATCAAGGTCCTGGATCTCATCATCGGCCTCACCGGAGGCGGGCCGGCGAACGCCACCCAGACGATCGCCACCCGCAGCTACGAGATGAGCTTCATCGAGTTCGACTTCGGGCAGGGGGCGGCGCTGGGGAACGTCCTGATCCTGATCGCGCTGGCCTTCGCCGTGGTCTACCTGCGCGCCACCGCCCGCTCGGCCACGAAGGGATGAGCACCGTGACGACCGTTCTCGAGACCCCGCAGCGTCGGCGCCCGGCGCTGTCGCCCAACTCCTCGCTCCGACGCGGCGCCCGCACCGCGCTCGGCGTCCTCTTCGTGGCGATCATGCTGTTCCCGGTCTACTGGATGGTGAACGCCTCGCTCGCACCGGGCGGGAACAGCCTGAACACCCAGATCCTGCCCCTGGACCCGGACTTCGGCGGATACGTGCGGGCCATCGCCGATCAGGGACAGAACCTGATCACCTCGCTCATCGTCGCCCTCGGCGCCGCGATCCTCTCCCTGGTCGTGGCGACCCCGTGCGCGTACGCGCTGGCCCAGTTCCCGGTGCGCGGGAGCGGGGTGCTGCTGTTCGTCGTGCTCATCTCGCAGATGATCCCCGGGATCGTCATCGCCAACGCCCTGTACACCGCCTACAACCAGCTGGGGCTGCTGAACACGATCCCGGGCCTCGTCCTGGCGGACGCGACGATGGGGGTCCCGTTCTCCATCCTCATCATCCGCGCCTTCATGGAGGCGTTCCCCAAGGAGATCGTCGAAGCGGCCCAGATCGACGGCTGCGGGCACGTGCGCGCGTTCTGGTCGATCGTGCTGCCGGTGAGCGTCAACTCGCTGATCACGGCCGGGATCTTCTCGTTCCTGTTCGCCTGGAGCGACTTCCTGATGGCCCTGACCCTCACGACGGGACAGACGATTCGTCCCGTCACCCTCGGTCTGTACAACTACATCGGGACCAACGACACGGACTGGAGCTCGGTGATGGCCACCGCCGTCATCGCCTCCGTCCCCGCGGTGATCCTCATCATCGCCGCGCAGAAGTACATCGCCGCCGGGGCCACCGGCGGTGCCGTGAAATGACCGGAAGGACCCTCTCCATCATGACCACCACCTCCACCGGCCCGCTCCGGGTCACCGTCTGGGGCGAGAACCGCCACGAGCAGCGCGACGAGCGCGTGCGCTCCCACTACCCCGACGGCATGCACTCGGCGATCCGCGACGGCATCGTCGAGACCCTCGGCGACGCCGTCACCGCGCGCTTCGCCCTGCTCGACGATCCCGAGCACGGCCTGAGCGAGGACGTCCTCGCCGAGACCGACGTCCTCACCTGGTGGGGGCACATGGCGCACGACGAGGTCTCCGACGAGGTCGTCGAGAGGGTCAAGCGCCATGTCCTCTCCGGGATGGGTCTGGTGGTGCTGCACTCGGGTCACTGGAGCAAGATCTTCACCAGCCTCATGGGCACGACCTGCACCCTGCGCTGGCGCAACGAGTCCGACCGAGAGCTGGTGTGGACCGTGGATCCCACCCATCCGATCGCGGAGGGCGTGCCGCACCCGATCGTGATCCCGGAGCAGGAGATGTACGGAGAGCACTTCGACATCCCCGCCCCGGACGAACTGGTCTTCGTCTCCTCGTTCAGCGGGGGCGAGGTGTTCCGTTCGGGCTGCACCTTCCGCCGCGGCAAGGGGAAGATCTTCTTCTTCAGCCCCGGGGACCAGGACTACCCCGTCTACCACCATCGGGACGTGCGGCGCGTGATCGCCAACGGCGTCTCGTGGGCACGTCCCGCCGTGACGGATCGTCGGGTCCCGTTCCTGGACCGCTATCCGACCGACTGGTTCCTCACCGGTGAGGGCGGCCAGGGCGTGGGCGACGCGGAGGCCGCGGGGAAGCACGCGTGAACGGTGCGCCCGCGAGCCCCCCGGTGCCTGTCGTGGTGGTCGGCGCAGGGGGCATGGGTCGTTCCTGGATGCACGTGGTGCTCGACTCGGACTGCGCTCGCCTGGTGGGCGTCGCCGACGTCCTCCCCGGTGCCGCCGAGCGAGCCCTCGCAGAAGCGGTCGAGGATCCGCGACGGCGCGGCGGCATCGTGGTCGGCACCGAGGGCACGGACGTCGCCCTGGCCTCGGGCGCGGAGGCGATCATCGACGTCACCATCCCCGAGGCGCACCACGCCGTCACCGCCGCCGCGCTCGGGGCGGGTCTCGCGGTGCTCGGGGAGAAGCCCTGCGCGGCGACCCTCGCCGAGGCGGTGTCCCTCGCCGGACACGCCGAGGCGAGCGGGCGACTGTTCATGGTCTCGCAGTCCCGGCGGTACAACCCGCACCTGCACGAGGCCCGCAGGCTCGCCGACGAGCTCGGCGGAGCGGGCATCGTCAGCACGCGCTTCTCCAAGGCGCCGCGCTTCGGCGGCTTCCGCGATGCGATGCGCCACCCCCTGATCGTCGACATGGCCATCCATGCCTTCGATGCGGCCCGCGTCCTCCTCGAGGGGACGCCGAGCACGGTGCGCGCGATCTCCCACAACCCCTCCTGGAGCTGGTACGCGGGGGACGCCGCGGCGACGGTGCACATCACGTACTCGACCGGTGCCGTGCACGTCTTCACCGGCTCCTGGTGCTCCCCGGGCCAGGAGACCAGCTGGAACGGCGACTGGTTCCTCAGCTGTGACGGAGGCACCGTCAGCTGGGACGGGGAGACGCCTCCTCGTGCCGTGAGCGCGGACGGCACCGCCGTCGACGGGGCCCCGCCGCAGGCCGACGCGCGCTGGGAGCTCGCGGGGTCGCTCGCGGACTTCTGCCATGCTCTGCGCGGAGGGCCCGTCCCGGACGGCGAGGTGCGTCGGAACGTGTGGACGCAGGCGATCGTCGAGGCCGCGGTGCGGTCGGCCGACGAGGACCGCACGGTCACGCTCGCCGAGGTTCTCGACGAGGCTCTCGCGCGAGCGCGCGAGCTGCCGGGGCCGGAATCCGTCCAGGAGGCCCTCTCTCGGTGGGAGGATGGCGCGGACGGCCTGCGCGCCGGGTGATCGACGACCAGTCCGAGGAGACGCTGTGGCGAAGATGAAGGCACCGACCAGCCAGGACGTGGCCCGACTGGCCGGTGTCTCCCAGAGCACCGTCAGCTACGTGCTCACCGGGACGCGCTCCATCTCCGAGGAGACCCGCCGTCGCGTCGAGGCGGCCGTCCAGGAGCTCGGATACCACCCGAACTCCGGCGCCCGCACCCTGCGCTCGCGCCGCAGCGGGGTGATCGGCCTGATGGTTCCGGCACGGCAGACGCGCGACAGCGGACCGATGCCCTTCATCGTCGCGATCTCGCAGGAAGCGCGCCGCTTCGACCTCGACGTGCTCGTCGTGACGGCCGACGAGGGCGCCGCGGGAGTCCGTCGCCTGGTCGGAACCGGCCTGTGCGATGCGTTGATCCTGATGGAGATCAGCCGCCAGGACGAGCGCCTGGATGCGGTGACCGACTCCGGCCTTCCGTGCGTCTCCCTCGGGAAGCCTGACATCGTGCCCGGGGCGTCCGTGGTGGACCTGGACTTCGAGATGCTGGGGAGGATGGTCGTCGAGGGAGCCCTGGCCGAACGCTGCACGCGCCTGCTCCTGTTCGGCCGCATCGACGAGAAGGAAGGGCGCAACGACGTCTCCCGCTTCCTGCGGGGACTGCGCGGCGCTGCTCCCGCTGAGCTGGAGGTGGTCATCGCACCGGGGTCACCCGCGGAGGTGGTGGCCCTCGACCTCACCCTCGACGAGGTGGGCGGGCGCACTGCGTACTTCGGGCTGTCCCAGGAGCTCGAGATGCTCTTCGCGCTGGCGATCGGCGACCGGCTGGAGCGGGAGGACCGGGTGTTCATCGCCCTCTCGGACCACGACCTCGGGGCGATGAGCGCGGCCGTCCGCCCCCTGCTTCGGCTCACTCCGCGCCAGAGAGATGTCAGCGCGGTCGCGCTGCGCGAGCTGGTGCGCCTGCTCCGCGAGCCCGGGGCCGGCCCGCGCACCACGCTCCTGCCCCCACGCTGGGCAGATGCTCCGGGCGATGAGGACCCCGATCGGTCCGGCGATCACGCCGTCGGCCACTCCAGCCGCGGCGTGTCCGGTCCCTCGTAGGGGGCGTCGCCGTACTCGGCCTGGAGCTGCGCGGTCAGCGCCTGCATCTCCGCGAGCACCTGCGCGTACGCCGGATCGTCCGCCACGTTGGTCATCTCGCGCGGATCGGCCACGAGGTCGTAGAGCTCGTCCTCGACCGGCATGATCCGGTCCGAGGAGCCGGGGCTGCCCAGCCCGTCGTTGTAGTAGCGGATGTACTTGTGCTCGGGGGTGCGCACGCCGTAGTGGGCGGGCGCGTGGTGCTCGGGGTCGTCGTGCTCCCAGTAGCGGTAGTACACCGCCTGCCGCCAGTCCTCGACGCTCTCCCCGCGCAGCTGGGGCAGGAAGCTGCGTCCCTGCTGGTCCGGGAGGTCCTCGACGCCGCGGCCGGCCACCTCGAGCAGGGTCGCGGCGATGTCCACGTTGGAGAGGGTGTCGGTGAGGCGGGTGCCGGCCGGGATCTGCGCGGGCCAGCGGGCCAGCATCGGCATGGTCAACGACTCGTCGAGCATCAGGCGCTTGTCGAACCAGCCGTGGTCGCCGAGGAAGAACCCCTGGTCGGAGGTGTAGACGACGAGGGTGTTCTCGTCGAGCTCGTTCACCTCGAGCCAGCTGAGGATCTCGCCCACGGAGTCGTCGACCGCCTGCACGCAGCGCAGGTAGTCGCGCATGTAGCGCTGGTACTTCCACGACGATCTGGCGCGCCGCGCGTCCTCGCTCTCGCCCTCGAGCTCGGGCGGCAGCTCGTCCTTGTAGTCCGTGGGCCGCAGGTCGTCGAGCTGCATGGCCACCTCCCGCACCACCTCGGCACGGGTGGCGTGGTCGTCGTCCATCGTCTCGGGCTCGGGGATGGTGCCGGGCTCGTAGAGGTCGCCGTAGCGCGGGTGCGGGATCCATGGGCGGTGCGGGGCCTTGTGGTGCACGAGCAGGCAGAAGGGCCTCTCCGGGTCGCGCTCCTCGAGGAAGCCGATGCTCTGCTGGGTGACGATGTCGGTCGCGTAGCCGGTGATCTGCTCCTGCCCGTCCGGGCCGATCATGACGGGGTCGACGTAGTCGCCCTGGTCGGGGAAGATCCGCCAGTCGTCGACGCCGCGGGGGCGGGAGCGTGCGGAGCGGCCCAGGTGCCACTTGCCGTACAGCGCCGTCTGGTAGCCGTGCTCCTGGAGCACCTCGGGGAAGGTGCGCACCCGGTGGTCGAACTCGGAGTAGATCGACGGGGCGCGGTTGATGTGGCTGTAGGTGCCGGTCAGGATCGAGGCCCGCGAGGGCGTGCAGATCGAGTTGGTGCAGTACAGGGCGTCCATCCGTGCGCCCTCGTGGGCGAGCCGGTCCATGTGCGGGGTGGTGTTGACCCGGCTGCCGTAGGCGGAGATCGAGTGGGCCGCGTGGTCGTCGGACATGATGAACACGATGTTGGGGCGGGACATGAGGTGCTCCTGGTCGGGGGCGATCAGCGATGTCGGAGGGTGCGCAGCGGCGTCGGGCCGGCGGCGTCACCAGCGCGGGTGGATGCTCTCGCGCAGCAGCTCGTCGTAGGTCTCGCGCACGGCGGCGTCGAAGCGGTCGAGCGTCGTCTGCTGCGCGGGGCTCGCGGGACTGCCTGCGGCGGCGTTCCGACGGGCCTGCTCGGCGCTGCTGGCACCAGGGATGGCCGCGGTGACGCCGGGGCAGCCGAGGATCCAGCGCAGGCTCGCCTCCGCGAGCGGCATCTGCCCGTCGAGGGCCTGCTCGAGGCGGGCCACGGCCTCCAGACCGGTCCCGTACTCGACGCCGGAGAAGGTCTCGCCCTGGTCGAAGGCCTCGCCGTGGCGGTTGAAGCGGCGGTGGTCGTTCTCGGCGAAGCTGCTGCTCGGGGAGAACTTGCCGGTGAGCAGGCCGGAGGCGAGCGGCACGCGGGCGATGATCGCCACGCCCTTCTGCTCGGCGAGGGGCAGCACCTCGTCCAGGGGCTTGAGGCGGAAGGGGTTGAGGATGATCTGGATCGAGGCGAGGTGCTCGCGGGTGAGGCTGATCAGCGCCTCCTCGCAGGTCTCCACGCTCACGCCCCAGGCGGCGATCTTCTGCTCCTCGACGAGGGTGTCGAGCACGCCGAAGGTGCGGTCGTCGCGGTAGATCGCGGGCGGCGGGCAGTGCAGCTGCACCAGGTCCAGGGTGTCCATGCCGAGGTTCTGCCGGGAGCGCTCCACCCAGGCGCGCAGGTTCTCCTCGGTGAAGGACTCCGCGGCGAAGGGATCGGCGCGGCGGGAGGCCTTGGTGGCGATGAACGGCAGGGCCGGCGCACTCTCCCCTCCGGCACCCGCTCCCGCGGCGACGTGGCTGGCCATGCGCTCGCGCATCGCGCCCACCAGCTGCTCGCTGCGGCCGTCGCCGTAGACGTCGGCCGTGTCGAAGAAGGTGACGCCCGCGTCCAGCGCCGCCTGGAGCACCGCGTTCGCGGAGTCGTCGGTGACCTCGCCCCAGTCGGCGCCGATCTGCCAGCAGCCCTGGCCGATCACGGACAGCGGGCGGCCCAGGCGGGCAGGGGTGCGGTACTGCATGGACATCGTCGACCTCGCGTTCTCAGGGGCTCTCCCGGTGCGGGCGCCGCTCACCGGCAGTCTGGCAGACGGCGGCCGGGCGTCGTGGTGGACGCACTGGCGCTGGGACCGATGCACGTGCCCGTCCTCCGCGACGAGCGCCCCGCCTGGCGGTCCTGCGTGGCCGACGGGCAGGGCGCCGCACGGTCACTCCTCCTCGCCGCCCCCGTCGGACGCTCCCGCCCCGCTTCCGGGGCCGCCGCCCTGCGGTGCGCCCTCGCCGTCCGCGGGCGGCTCTCCGCCCGGACCCCCGCCCTCCGGTGCGCCCTCGGGCGGGGTGCCGCCCTCACCGCCGCCGGGCATCCCGCCCGCCTCGGGCTCGGTGGTGGTGTCGATGGGGACGTCGATGCTGAAGGAGCAGCCGCCGTCCACGGAGCCACTGAAAGTGACCAGCTGCTGGTCCCAGCCGTCGGAGAACACGTTGTCGCTCTCGAGGGTGATCTGATCGAGGTTCGCCGTGGAGCCGTCGTAGCCCTCGAGCTCGTACACCTCGCGGCACTCCGCCTCGGGCAGCGCGATCTGGGAGGTGAGGATCGCGTTGCCGGCGTCGACGATGGATTCGGCGTCGGGGAACACCTCGAAGTGGAGGTGGGGCCAGCGCCCGGCGTAGCAGCCGGGGACGATGGTGGTGAAGGTGACCTGGCCGCTGCTGTCGGCGACCTGCACGCCGCGCAGGTAGGTCTCGTTCTCCAGCCCTTCGCTGTACAGGGAGTACCGGCCTGCGGCGTCGCAGTGCCACAGGTACACGGCCGCGCCCTCCAGGGGCACGTCGCCGCCGGCCATGTCGATGATCGACATGGTCAGCGTCAGGGGAACTCCCTCGGCGGTGGTGTCGGAGTCGATGCTGGAGGTCAGGTCGCTGCGCTCCACACCGCTGGTCTCGAGCACGTCGGCGCCGTTGGAGCCGTCGCCCGGATAGGGGCCGACGGTCTCGCCCGGCATCTCGGTGAGCTGGGAGGACGAGGCGTCCGCGGCCCCTCCGCCGTCGCTCGCGGCGCTGCCGCCGCCGTCGCTCGCGCCCGCGGACTCCCCGCTCGCGCCGCCCGAGGAGCACGCGGCCAGCACCGCCGCGACGCTGCCCGCGCCGAGCACGCCGAGCGCCCCGCGGCGGGAGACGAGGGTGGAGATGTCGAAGTGGAGGCCCTGGTCCTCGACGTCCTCCTCGGGCCGGTCCAGAGTGCGGCCCTCCCAGGTCGCGTCGCCGACCCGGGCGTGCTCGACGGGGCCCGCCGCGGCGGGGTCGTGCTCGCGGGCCTCCGGGAAGGGGCGGTCGACGGGACGGGATGCGGTGCTGCTCATGAGCGTTCCTCTCGATGCGTTCTGCCTGTGCACCGAACGTAGGAACGGGACCTGTGGGGTTGCTATGTCCGGGGTGTGGGTGGGCGATGAGACGCGGTCGCGGGGGTGGGAAGCAGCTCGGCGGCCGCGTCCCGGTACCGTTCGGCGGCCACCTCGACCACGGCGGGGTGGTCACCGAGCGGCGTGGAGACGAGGTCCGCCCCGGCGGTGCGGACCAGGCCCGCGAAGTGGCCCGGGGCCAGCACGTAGCTCGCCGCGATCACCCTGCGCGCCCCGGCGGCGCGGGCGGCGGCGACGGCCTGCGGGATCGAGGGGTCGCAGCCGGCTCCGTAGCCGATGGTGACCGGGCAGGGCACGCGGGCGGCGAGCAGGTCGCGCATCTGCTCCACGGCGCGGGCCGCGGCGGGATCGGTGGAGCCGGCCGCGGCGAGCACCAGGTGGTCCCCGGGGCGGTGCCCGGCATCTCCCGCGGAGAGCGCGGCGAGCCTATCGCGCAGCGCCTCCACCAGGGCCGGGTGGGGACCGAGCGCCGGCGCGGCGACGGCTGCAGGATGCGGAGCGACGGCGGCGGCGATGTCCACGCCGGTGTGGAACCCGGTCGAGAGCAGCAGCGGCACCACCACGACGGGCCCCTGGGCGGCGGTGAGGGTGACGACGTCCGCGACCTCGGGCTGCTGGACGTCGACGTAGGCCTCGCGCACGGTCGTCTCGGGCACGGCGCGGGCGATCGCCTCGCGGATCCGGGCGATGACGGTGCGGCCGGCCGGGGAGCGGGTGCCGTGCGAGCAGGCGACGAGGGTGGTCATGGCGTGTCCTCCTGGGCGAGGCCCGTCGGGACGAGATCCCTGGGGGCACGGTCCGACGGGGCGGGATCCGACGGGGCGGGATCCGACAGGACCGGATCTGACGGGGCGAGATCCGACGGGACGGACTCCGCCGGGGCGGGGTCGAAGTGCTGGACCACGGCGCGCACCAGCGCGCCCATCCGGCTGCGGGCGGGGAGCAGCGCGGCCAGGCCGCGTGCCTCGAGCGGGGCGGCGGTGAGGGGGCCGACGGCGGCCATGAGCAGCTCTCCCGAAAGGACCCGGTCGGTGATGCCGGGCAGGGCACCGGCGCGCTCGGCGGCGACCAGCCAGTTCTCCGTGCCCGGCGCGGCGGTGAACAGCACGGCGTCGCAGCGGCCGCCGGCGGTGTCGAGCACGGATCGGTGCACCGCCTCGGGATCGCGGGGCGGGCCCCAGCGGTAGACGGTCAGGGCCACCACCTCGGCGCCGGCCGCCAGGAGCGCCTCGTCGAGCCCGTCGGCCCCCGAGCCGTGGTGCTGCACGGCGGCGCGCAGGCCGCCCAGGTCATGGCCTGCGAGGTAGGTGATCATCTCGGCGGAGGTGCCGTCCGCGGCCACCCAGTCCACCGTGAGGCCGGCCTGCTGGACGGCGCCGCGGGCCTTGGGGCCGCGGGCGAGCACCCGGGTGCCGGCGAGCGCCGTGCGCAGCCCGTCCCCGATCCCCGCGGCGTCGGCGGCCTCGAACCAGCCGCGCACCCCCACCCCGGTGGTGGCGATCAGCAGCTGAGGCGGGCGGGCGATCAGCTCGGCGGTGCGGGCCAGCAGCTCGGGGTCGTCGACGTGCGGGATCATGCTCATCGCCGGGGCGTGCTGGATCTCGGCGCCGTGGCGGGCCAGCGCCGCGGCGAGCTCGTCGGCGCGGCGATCCAGGGCCAGCACCAGGCGCCTCCCCTCGAGCGCGGCGGAGAGGCGGGCGGGGGCGCTCACGTGGCGGGCCCCGGCCGCGGCGCGCCGACCGGGGACAGGGCGGCCGCGCCGGCGAGCGCGGCCTCCGGGGCGAGCGCGGTGTCCGGGGCGAGCGCAGTGTCCGGGGTGAGCGCAGTGTCCTTGGTGAGCGCAGTGTCCGTGGCGAGCGCGGTGTCCGTGGTGAGGGCGGGAACGGCCGGCGGCTCCGGCCGCAGCAGCCCGGGCCGGGCGACCTCGCCGATGACGATCACGGCGGGGCTGCGCACGTCGGCCTCCTGCGCCGCGCGGACGGCGCGGCCGAGGGTGGTGCGGGTGGTGCGCTGGCGCGGGGTGTGGCCGTTCTCGATGATCGCGACCGGCCGCCGCTCCGGCACGCCGTGGGCGAGCGCCGCGGCGACCAGGCCCGGCAGGGCCCGCACCCCCATCAGCACCACGGTGGTGACCTGGTCGTCGGCGAGCGCGGCGAGGGTCGCGGCGGAGGGCCCGCGGGGCCCGTCGACGTCATGGCCGCTGAGCACGTGCACGCTCGCGGCGATCCCGCGATGGGTGACGGGCACCCCGGCGGCCTGCGGCACGGCCAGGGCGCTGCTGATCCCGGGGACCACCTCGACCTCGACCCCGGCGGCCAGGCACGCCAGCTGCTCCTCCCCGCCGCGGCCCAGCACGAAGGGGTCCCCGCCCTTGAGGCGCACCACCCGGTGCCCGGCGCGGGCGTGCTCGATCAGCAGGGCGTTGATCCTCTGCTGCGGGACGGGGTGTTGGCCGGGGTGCTTGCCGACGTCTATCACGAGCACGTCGGGGCGCAGCTCGGCGCGGATCTCGGCGCCGGGCCCGAGCCGGTCGGCGATCACCACGTCGGCCGTGCGCAGCAGCCGCAGCGCCCGCACGGTGAGCAGGTCCAGCGGTCCGGGGCCGCCGCCGACCAGGGCCACGTGCCCGATCACGGTGCTCACCGCGCACCGCCGCGCAGCAGGTACAGGTCCCCGTCGAGGGTGCGCACGGGCCAGATGCGCAGTCGTCGGAACTCCTTGCCGCGGGTGTCCACGCAGGTGCCCGAGCGCAGGTCGAAGATCTGCTTGTACATCGGGGAGGCGACGGTGGGGCGGCCGCCGCGGGAGCCGACGATGCCGCGGGAGATGACGTTCGCCCCGGAATAGGGGTCGTGGTTGTCGACCGCGCGGACGTCCCCGCCCGGCAGCAGGAACAGGGCGACCTGCTCGTCGCCGACCAGGGCGGCGCGGCCCCGCTCGACCTCGAGGTCCGCCAGCGGGCACAGCCGCTCCCAGTTCGCCGCGAGCTGCGGGGCGAGGGCCGCGCTGGTGGGGACGGCGCGGGTGGGGACAGCGCTGGTGGGGACAGCGCGGGTGGGGAGCGTGCTGGGAAGGGTCGTGGTCATCGTCGTACCTCCAGGGTCGTGCCGGCGATCAGGATCCCGCCGTCCTCGCGCTCCTCGGGGCGGGCGGGGCGCACCTGCCCGCGCTCGGGGACGTAGGCGAGGTCGGGATCGGGGGTGGTGGGGGCGTTCACGAAGGAGCGGAAGCGCGCGAGCTTCGCGGGGTCGGCGAGGGTCTGGGCCCATTCGTCGCGGTAGGTCGCCACGTGGCGGGCCATCGCGGCGTCGAGATCCGCGGCCAGGCCCAGGGAGTCCTCCATGATCACCTCGCGCAGGGAATCGATCCCGCCGTCGAGCGCCTCGAGCCAGGGGGCGGTGCGCTGGAGCTTGTCCGCGGTGCGGAGGTAGTACATGAAGTACCGGTCCAGGGTGCGGATGAGCGTGTCGTCGTCCAGCCCCTCGGCGAGCAGCTGGGCGTGGCGCGGGGTGGCGCCGCCGTTGCCGCCGACGTACAGGTTCCAGCCCTGGGCGGTGGCGATGATGCCGGCGTCCTTGGAGCGGGCCTCGGCGCATTCGCGGGCGCAGCCGGAGACGCCGAGCTTGAACTTGTGCGGGGCGCGCAGGCCCCGGTAGCGCAGCTCGAGCCGCACGGCCATGGAGGTGGAGTCGAGCACGCCGTAGCGGCACCAGGTGGAGCCCACGCAGGACTTCACGGTGCGCAGGGACTTGCCGTAGGCGTGGCCGGACTCGAAGCCGGCGTCGACCAGGCGCTGCCAGATCAGCGGCAGCTGCTCGAGGCGGGCGCCGAACATGTCCACCCGCTGTCCGCCGGTGATCTTGGTGTACAGCCCGAAGTCGCGGGCCACCTCCCCCACCGTGATCAGACCCTCGGGGGTGACCTCCCCGCCGGGCATGCGCGGCACCACCGAGTAGGTGCCGTCCTTCTGCATGTTCGCCATCACGTGGTCGTTGGTGTCCTGCAGCGTGGCGTTCTCGCCCTCGAGCACGTGCTCCCCGCCGAGCACGGCGAGGATGCTGGCGAGCACGGGCTTGCAGGTGTCACAGCCGCGGCCGCGGCCGAACCGTTCGATGACGGCGCTGAAGGTGGTCAGGCCCGAGACGTGCACGGCGTCGAACAGCTGGCGGCGGGAGAGCTCGAAATGCTCGCACAGCCCGGTGGAGACTGCCTTCCCGAGCTTCGCGAGCTCGCCGGTGACCAGGGACTTCACCATGACGGTGCAGGAGCCGCAGGTGGCACCCGCCTTGGTGCAGGCGGTGACCTCCTCCGCGTCGGTGCAGCCCTCCTCGCGCACGGCGTGGCGGATGGTGCCGGCGCTCACCGAGGAGCAGGAGCAGACCACCGCCTCGTCGGGCAGCTCGGCGGTGGGCGCCTCGACGCCGCCGGCGGGCAGGAGGTAGGCGGCGGGATCGCCGCCGAGGGGGCCGCCGACCAGCGGACGCAGGGAGCCGTAGGCGGAGGCGTCGCCGACCAGCATCCCACCCAGCAGGGTCTTGGCGTCGTCGGAGAGCACGAGCTTCTTGTGCACCCCGCCCACGGGGTCGGTGTAGACCACGTCGAGCGCGCCGGGGGTGGTGGCGAAGGCGTCGCCGAAGCTGGCGACGTCCACCCCGGAGAGCTTGAGCTTGGTGGAGAGGTCGTAGCCGTCGAAGGTCGCCGCCCCGCCGAGGATCCGGTCGCACACCACCTCGGCCATGGCGTAGCCGGGGGCGACCAGGCCCACGCACTGGTCGTCGAAGGAGGCGACCTCGCCGATCGCCCACACGGCCGGGTCGGAGGTGCGGCAGGCCTCGTCGATCCGCACCCCGCCGCGCTCGTCGCAGACGAGGTCCGCGGCACGGGCGAGCTCGTCGCGGGGGCGCACGCCGACGGTGAAGACGACGAGGTCCGCCGGCAGCTCGGAGCCGTCGCGGAAGGTGACGGAGCCGGCCTGCCCGTCGGCCCCGGCGTGGACGGCGGTGGTGCGGGCCTCGGTGCGCACGGCGATGCCGCGGGCCTCGATGAGGCGGCGCAGCGAGGCGCCGGCGGGCAGGTCCAGCTGGGCGGACATCAGCCGGTCGCTGGACTGGATGACGGTGGCCTCGGCGTCCATGCCCTGCAGGGCGCCGGCCGCCTCGAGGCCCAGCAGTCCGCCGCCGACGACGATCCCGCGCACGGGCCGGTCGAGCTCGGCGGCCCGGGTGACGACGTGCTCGCGCAGGGACTCGACGTCCTCGAGGGTGCGGTAGACGAAGCAGCCGGGCAGCTCGGCGCCCTCGACCGGGGGCCGGGCGGCGCTCGAGCCGGTGGCGAGGACCAGGTGGTCGTAGGAGTGGACGGCACCGGAGGCGGTCGTGACGGTGCGGGCCTCGCGATCGATCGAGGCGGCCCGGTCGCCCTCGAGGAGGGTGACGCGGGGGTCGGCGAAGATCGTGGACGGGAGGGTGAGGTCCTCGGGGCTCTCCCCGTCGAAGAAGCGGGTCAGGCCCACCCGGTCGTAGGGGCGGCGGGACTCGTCCCCGAGGACGGTGATGCTCAGGCGGTCCTCGGCGCGGGTGACGAGCGAGTCGACCAGGCGGTGCGCCGCCATCCCGGCGCCGATCACGATGATGCGGGGGCTCATCGGCCGGCCCCCACCAGCTCGGGGGTCTCCGTGGGGCCCTCGGCCGACGGGGCGGCAGGGGCGGTGACGTCGGAGCCCGTGCCCTCGGGATCCGCGACGGCGGAGCCCGTGCCGGTGGAGTCCGTGCCGGTGGAGTCCGTGCCGGCGTCGCCCTCGAGGGCCGTGGCGACGGTCGCGGCCTGCTTGCGACGGTGGGCGTAGTAGAGCGGGAGGCCCACGAAGGCCAGACCGCCCACCAGGTTGCCGAGCACGGTGGGGATCTCGTTCCAGATCAGGTAGTCCATGATCGTGAACTCCGCGCCGAGCAGCAGCCCGGAGGGGAACAGGAACATGTTCACGATGGAGTGCTCGAAGCCCATGTAGAAGAAGAGCATCACGGGCATCCACATGCAGGCGATCTTGCCGATCACGTTGTCCGTCATGAACGCGCCGATCACGCCCGTGGAGACCATCCAGTTGCACAGCACCGCGCGCACGAAGAGGGTGAGCATCCCGGCCGCGCCGTGGTCCGCGTAGCCGACGGTGCGGCCGTGGCCGATCTCGGAGATCGCCTCGCCCACGGCGCTGGGCGCGGTGGAGAAGCCGTAGGTGAAGTAGATGGCCATCAGCACCGCGACCGTGAAGGCGCCCAGGAAGTTGCCCACGAACACCAGGCCCCAGGTGCGCAGCATCGGTCGCAGCGACACCCCCGGCCGACGGGCGATCCACGCGATCGGCACCAGCGTGAACACGCCCGTGAGCAGGTCGAAGCCCATCAGGTACAGCATGATGAAGCCGACCGGGAACAGCATCGCCCCCAGCAGCGGCTGGCCGGTCTGGGTGGAGACGGTGACGGCGAAGGCGGCGCCGAGGGTGAGGATCGCCCCGGCCATCGTGGCGCGCAGCAGCGTGACCGGCGCGGAGTAGGAGACCTTGGCGGCACCGGCGGCGGTGAGCCGGTCCACCAGATCAGCGGGCTGGACGTAGGACATGGCTGCTCCTGAGAGGGAGGGGGAGTGGGCATGTCCCGTGCGCCTGCAGCGGGGTGATGGCCATCCTGGGCTCTCGTCGAGCTGAGGCGAAGTGCGAGAGGGGGCCGTGACCTTCTCGTGATGTGGGGTCTCAGGAGCGGCGGGGCCGGGCTCGCGCGATCTCGGGAGACCGCGCGGCCGATGGCGGCGGCGTCCCGCCCGGGCGATCAGCCCTGCGCGTCCTCCGCGCAGTTGACGGTGCCGTGGACCACGACGTCCCCGATCTCCGCGGCGTCGAAGGCGACCGCGCCGTCCTGGGCGGTGATGCCCGCGGCCGAGGTGCTCTTCTCGGGCGCGCCCTCCCGCTCGAGCTTCACCATCGCGAACTCCCCGGGCGTGACCTCGACGAGCGGGAGCTCGTCGCCCTTCATGGTGAGGGTGACGTGGCGGATCGTGCCGGGCTCCCCCGTGCAGCGCACGACCTCGGGGGTGAAGGCGGTCTCCTCGCCGTCGTGGGTGATCGTCAGGGTGCCGGTCTCATGGCCCGGCTACGCGCCGCCCTCGTCGGACGGTCCCTGCGGTGCCTCCGGCGCGGAGTCGCTCGCCTCGGCGCCTCCGCCGTCGCTGCTCGGCGTCGGGTCCTGCTCGGCGCCGGTGCAGGCGGCGAGGGAGAGGACGAGCGCGGCGAGGGCGGTGGCGGTGCGGACGGGACGGGTGATGGCCATGCTCCATACGTAGCACGGCGCCGTCGGGGCGGCGAATCCTGGGGGCCCGGACCGGGCAGGGTCACCCTGCGTGTCGCGGCTCGGTCACGACGGGCCCGTCGAGCGCCGTTGCGCGCCGCGCGCCGTACGATGCCGTGCGACCCATCTCGAGAGCAGGAGCATCCCCATGACCTGGACCCCCACCGCCGAGGACGATCGCCGCTTCCTCGCCCTCGCGATCGAGCAGGCGAGGACGAGCTGGGACGAGGGCGGGGTGCCGATCGGCGCCGTGCTCGTGCACGACGGGGAGGTGCTCGCCGCCGGCCACAACCAGCGCGTGCAGAAGGACTCCGCGATCCTGCACGGCGAGACCGACGCGATCGAAAAGGCCGGCCGGCTGCGCGCGAGCGTGTACCGCGAGTCCGTGCTGTACACGACCCTGTCCCCGTGCATCATGTGCTCCGGCACCGCGCTGCTCTACGAGATCCCACGGATCGTGGTGGGCGAGAACCGCACCTTCGAGATGGCCGAGGACCTGCTGCGCGAGCGGGGCGTCGTGGTCGACGTGCTCGATGATCCCGAGTGCGTGGCGCTGATGGAGCGGATGATCGCCGAGCGGCCCGAGATCTGGAGCGAGGACATCGGGGTCGAGGCGGACGAGCTGGGCGGGGAGGCCGACGGCGCGGACGCTGCCGACCTCGAGGGCGCGGACCGGTGACCGCGGCCGAGCTGCGCGAGGAGACGGGCACCGAGCCCGTCGATCCCGACTATCCCGTCACGCCCGTCCCCCGCTCCGCGCGGCGGGGCGTGGTCTCGATCTCGGTGGTGCTGATCGGGTTCACCGTCTTCGCGCCGACCCTCATGGCCGGGGCGAGCATCGGCGCGGCCTTCCGCTTCTCCGAGTTCCTGGCCGTGCTGCTGGTGGGCTCGCTGGTGCTCGGCGCGTACGTCGCCGCGATCGGCTTCCTCGGCGCCCGCACGGGGCTGACCACCGTGGTCATGTCGCGGTACACCTTCGGCACCGCAGGCTCCAAGGTCGTCTCCGTGCTGCTGGGCGGCACGCAGATCGGTTGGTACGGGGTCGCCGTCGGCTCCATCGGGAAGATGACCGCGCTCGCCTTCGGCTGGGAGAGCGCCTGGGCACCGGGACTGGTGATGATCGGCGTGTCCGCGCTGATGATGCTCACCGCCCTGTACGGCTACGAGGGCATGTACTGGGTCTCGCTGATCTCCACCCCGCTGATCCTGATCCTCGCCTTCTGGATCACCGGACTCGCGCTCACCGAGGTGGGCGGGGTGCGCGGCCTGTTCGACATCGCCCCCACCACGTCGATGACCTGGGCTGCGGCGGTGACGACGGTGGTGGGCACCTTCGCCTCCGCCGGCACGCAGGCCGCGAACTGGACCCGCTTCGCGAAGCGGGGGCGCGACGCCGTGATCGCCTGCGCGATGGGCTTCGTGATCGGCAATGGACTGATGGTGTTCTTCGGCGCCGTCTCCGCGCTCGCCTTCGGGGAGGGCGACTTCACGACCCTGCTGCTGAGCATGGGCATGATCGTCTGGGGTCTGTTCTTCCTGTTCGGGAACCTGTGGAAGTCCAATGCCGACGCCGCCTACGCCTTCGGCGTCGCCGGGGCCGAGATCGCGAACTCCACCCGCAAGGGCCCCTTCATCATCGGCGGTGTCGCGATCGGCACCGTCCTGGCGCTGGCCGGCGTGGAAGGGCACATCGTGGGCTACCTGAGCCTGCTCGGCGTGCTCATCCCGCCGCTCGGCGGTGTGCTCATCGGCGACTGGATCGCCCGCTGGCGCTCCGGGCAGCCCGCCCTGTCGACACTCACCGAGAAGGTGCGCTGGCAGGCGCTGGTGCCGTACGTGCTCGGGTGCCTGGTGGCGTGGGTGTCGAACGAGCTCGGGATAGGCATCGCGCCGCTGAACGGGATCGTGGTGGCGCTGGTGGGGGCGTGGGGGTTGGGGGTGAAGGCCAAACGCGAGGCGGCCACCTCCGCGTAAGCCTCAACCGGCCCGTCCTTCGGCTTTCCCTGCGCGCGTCGCTGCCGCTCCGTACGATCAACGAAGTTGGCTCAGCGCGAAGGGAAGTTCACGGTGAAGAGTCCAGTCATCCGAGTCGTGGGCGCCATCGTCGAGCGCAACGGTACGGTGTTCGCCGCCCGCCGCAACGCCGACCGCAGTGCCGGTGGCCTGTGGGAGTTCCCCGGCGGGAAGGTTGAGGCGGGCGAGACACCCGAGGCCGCACTGCGGAGAGAGATCCAGGAAGAGCTCAACGTTGACGTCGCTGTCGGCTCGTTCGTCGACCGCAGCCTGAGTGACGTGGGCAGTGTGCAGATCGAACTGTCCTGCTATACGGCAGAGTTCGAGAGCGACGACCCCGTCTCCAGCAGCGACCACGATGCGATGCAGTGGATCCCGATCAGTGAACTCGCCTCGCTGGAATGGGCGCCCGGGGATGTCCCCCTCATCGAGGTCCTGCCGGAGCGTCTCGCAGCTCTCCGTCGCCAGGTCGAGGGGGCGTGATGGAGGGCAAGCAGAGGCTCGATCCCGGCCTCTACGAACTGCTCCTCACCACCGGGCTCGCGGAGTCCGTGCGGAGCACGGAAGAGCAAGGATTCCTCACGCCGACGGAGGACGTGGACGACGCAGACGTTGCGCACGTCCTCACGCAGCACGTCGCACGGACCGTCGAGCAGGCGCTGATCGCGGCACCTCGCGACGCCCGCCTCGCTCTCGCGAACCGGTTGCTGCAGGCGTTGCCGGAGGCTCCGCTGGATCCGTCGGTCTCCCCCGGTCCGTGTCTCCTCACTTCCGTGACACCCCCGGAAACGCCGCTGGTGCCGCGCCCCTCGACACCGCTCAGCGACGTCGCGCTCTTCACGAACTCGCGCATGGATCCGCAGCTTGGCTCGGAGCTGCGCCTCGAGATGGCGAGCGCCGATCGCATCGATCTGCTGTGCGCGTTCGTGCAGTGGAGCGGGATCCGTGTGCTGGAGTCCGCCCTGCGGGAGGCCGCCGAGCGCGGCGTGCCGATTCGGGTGCTCACCACGACGTATATCGGCGCGACCGATCGCAAGGCCCTGGACCACTTCGTGCGGTCGCTGAACGCCGAGGTGCGGGTGAACTATGACGCGCAGTCCACGCACCTCCATGCCAAGGCGTGGATGTTCCACCGGTCCAGCGGCTACACCACCGCGTACGTGGGCAGCTCGAACATGAGCCGCGCCGCACTCGTCGATGGTCTGGAGTGGAACGTGCGCCTCTCCCATTTGGCGACGCCCAGCCTCGTGGACAAGTTCGAATCCACCTTCGAGACGTACTGGGACGATGCCGCGTTCGCCCCCTACGACCCTGACGAGGATGCCGAATACCTCGATGCTCTCCTCGCGAAGAACAGCGGCCGCGCCTCGTCCGCGAGCCTGTCGATCAGCCATCTCGATGTGCGCCCATACCCGCACCAGATCGAGATGCTGGACGACCTCACCGCCGAGCGCGAAGTGCATGAACGGCATAGAAACCTCTTGGTCGCCGCCACCGGCACTGGGAAGACGGTCGTCGCCGCGTTGGACTACAAGCGACTGCGCGCTTCGGACGCCGACCAGCCGACGATCCTCTTCGTGGCGCACCGCAAAGAGATCCTCGAGCAGTCCCTGCGCACCTACCGCGACGTGCTCAAGGACGGCGCGTTCGGTGAGCTCTTCGTCGGGGGCCACAAGCCCGTCCGACGACGGCACGTCTTCGCCTCGATCCAGTCGCTTCAGCAGTCGGGTGAGCTCGAGCGATGGGACCGCGACCACTTCGACATCATCGTGATCGACGAGTTCCATCACGCGGAAGCTGCGACGTACCGCAAGGTGCTCGACTACTTCACCCCACGCGAGCTGCTCGGACTCACGGCGACGCCGGAACGGGCCGACGGGGTGGACGTCGCGCAGGCCTTCTTCGACGGTCGCGTGGCGAGCGAACTGCGGCTCTGGGATGCGCTCAGCGCCGACCTCCTCGTCCCCTTCCACTACTTCGGCATGGCCGATGGCGTGGACCTCAGCGGTGTGCGGTTCACGCGAGGCGCATACAACATCGACCAGCTGAACTCCCTCTACACGGGCAACGACGCCCGAGCGGGCAAGGTGCTCCAGGCACTGCACGACAAGGTCACCGACCCGAGCCGCATGCGGGCGCTCGGGTTCTGCGTCAGCGTCGAGCACGCGCATTACATGGCGGAAGTGTTCCGCCGCGCTGGGCTCCCGTCGCTGGCGCTCACGGGCGCATCCGGCTCCGATGAACGACAGGAGGGCCTCGCGAAGCTACGCCGCGGCGAGATCGTCTGCTTATTCGCTGTCGACCTCTTCAACGAAGGGCTCGACATCCCCATGATCGACACCGTCTTGATGCTGCGGCCCACACAGTCGGCGACGATCTTCCTTCAGCAGCTCGGGCGCGGCCTCCGTCGAGCGGAGCACAAGGCCGTGCTGACCGTGCTCGACTTCGTCGGACTCCAGCACACGAACTTCCGCTTCGATCTGAAGTACCGCGCTCTCACCGGGCTCTCCCGGAACAAGCTCGAGCGCAGCATCCGTGACGGCTTCCCGTTCCTCCCTCCGGGGACGCAGATCGTCTTCGATCGCGTGGCGCAGGAGATCGTGCTCTCGAACGTGAAGAGGCAGCTCAAGCTGTCGACCAGGGACCTGGTGGCGGACGTCCGCCAGCACAAGCCAGAGGATGCCACCCCTGGCGACTACGCTCTGGGCTCCTACATCCACGCGGCGGAGCGTTCCGTCGCGGACATCTACGGGCCGGGTACGCGCAGCCTGAGCGGGGAGAAGCGTTCGGCGAGCTGGTCGACGCTCGTGGACTGGGCCTTCCCTGCCGACCGAGGAGATGCCCGGTCGGAGTCAGCCGACTCCCTCCTGCGCCGAGTCGGCACTCTCACTCACGTTGACGATCCCGAGCGGATCCAGGCTTACCGACGCCTTCTCTCGTCTCTCACACTTCCGGCTGGTGTCGAGTCCGATCTGTACGCCGCGATGCTCGTGTACTCGTTCTGGCCTTCCGGGGAGCGATCCATTCGCGCCGGGCTTGAGCAGCTCCGGGCTCATTCTCTCGTGGTGGAGGAGCTACTTCACCTGCTGGACTACCAGGACCAATCGTCCCGGGTCCGTCCGAAAGCACTGACAGGCTCCGTCGCGGCGTCGCCGCTACGTTCGCACGCTCGATATTCGCGCGAGGAGCTGCTTGCTGGCCTGGGGCTCGGCACCCTGGACACGGGCGCACCTGGGTCGATCCGCGAAGGAGTGAAGTGGCTGCCGAGCATGAGCGTCGACGCACTGCTCGTGACGCTGAAAAAGTCCGAAGCGGACTACTCCCCCACCACCATGTATCGCGACTTTGCAATCAACCAGGACCTCTTCCACTGGGAGTCGCAGAGCACCACGAGCGTGGAGAGCCGCACAGGCCAGCGGTACATCAACCATGCCTCGCGCGGATCAAGCGTGGTCCTCTTCGTGCGGCGTGCGAAGACGGGCGACATCGGGACCGAGCCGTACACCTGCCTGGGGACGGTGCACTTCCAGCACGCGACGGGGTCACGGCCGATGCAAATCGTGTGGAAGTTGGACCGGTCGATGCCGGCAGAGCTCTTCATGGAAGCGCGGGCCGTGGCGTAAACGAACGCGTTAGACCAGCCCGTTGGCCGCTTCTCGACCCGTTAACCGCACCACCCCGAACCCCCACATCCCCACGACCGGCAGCAGCGGCCACCACCAGTAGACGCCGCTCTCCCCCACCACGCCCACAGACGCCATCACGGCAAGTCCTGCGACGACGCACACCACGGCAGCGAGCGGCTTCCACACCGGCGGCGCCGGGCGTTCGTCGGGCCGGGGCGTCTCGAACCGCCCCATCACCAGCACCACCACTCCGGTCAGCACCAGCAGCACCAGGGCCCACAGCGGGCGGGTCGCCCACCACACGCCGCTCAGCGGCTCGGGCAGCAGTGCTCGGACATCGAAGGCCAGCAGCAGGTGGGCGAGTCCCACCATGACGGTGAGGTGCCATAGGAACCAGGTCATGATCCGTTGGTTCACCAGCACGGTGACGAACCACAGCCGGGGCCGGGCCAGCAGCACGGTGAGCGGCTTCTCGAGGGAGAGCACCAGCCCGGCCTGCAACATGCCCAGGAACGCCATCGTGATCCGGGTGGGGCTCGAGTTGGAGATCTCGTCGGTGCCGGCGGTGATCATGGAGACCGGGTAGGGGCCCAGCGTCACCAGTGCCAGCAGGCCCACCAGGCCGATCGCGGCCAGCAGCAGGCGCTTGCTGTTCCCGGCGAGGCGGCCGTCGAGCCAGGCATAGCCGACCTGGTGGAACGCCGCCCACACCAGCAGGTAGTTCGGGTAGCCGAGCAGCGGCTGGTCCGCGGCGATGCTGATCGCGTCCACTGCTCCGGCCAGCAGGATCCCGCCCACGATGGAGAACCAGCCGAATCGCTCCCAGAGCAGCAGGCAGGGCGGTGCCACCACGATCACCATCAGGTACGCGGCGAGGAACCAGGTGGGGATGAGCGCCATCTGCGAGGCGAGCTGCACGGCGGCGAGGTCGGCGCCGGCCAGGGAGGCGACCACCCCGATTACCAACCAGGCCAGCAGCAGCGGGACAAGCGGGATGCCGAGGCGTCGCAGTCTCGTGCGCAGCCATTCGGCGTAGCCGACGTCCTTGCGCCTCGCGGAGCGCCAGGACAGGGCATTGGAGTACCCGCCCACCAGGAAGAAGATCGGCATCACCTGGAACACCCAGGTGAGCGGATGGGTCCAGGCCGCACCGTCGAGCACGCCGTGGGGCTGGATGCCGCCGTCGGCGTCGACCGCGATGATCGTCCAGTGCCCGAGCACCACCACGGTGATCGCGGCGGCGCGCAGGAAGTCGACGACGCGGTTGCGGCTCGCGGGGGTCGCGGCATCGACCTTCTCGGCGCGGCCCTGGCCGGTGGTGGTCACGGGGCGTCTCCCTTCGTCGTCCGCCGCCGCAGGCCGGGAAGCCGGGCCACGAGGTCCGCTGGTGGTGGCCGCACTGTACCGGAGCAGGAGCCTCTCACCCCTGGCGTCGCAGGAAGTCCCGCTGCGGCGCGGTGAGGTCCCGCTCGGAGAGCTCGAGCAGCAGACGCATCTGGGTGGGGGTCAGCGGCGGGAGCTCCTCGCTGATCCCGGCGAACAGATCTTGCACCTGAGCCGTGATCTCCGCGAGCTCCGCCTCGGGGGTGTCCGCGTCGATCGCGTCGAAGCGCTGCTGAAGCGCGGTCAGCGCCCCGCGCCGCTCGGGATCGTGCAGCGCCTCGACCAGGCGATGGAACGGTTCGTGGTCGCGGTACAGATGGGCCAGCAGGATCGCCGGGGAGAGGTCCGTCGCCGCGAGGCTCAGTGCCGCCGCCTCGCGGGACAATCCCACGTGCCCGCCCTCGCGCGCGCGAGCCAGGCGTGCGCGGCGTTCGGTGAGCACCGCGATCTGGGCGGCGAGGGCGCGGTCGGCCGCCTCCAGCACCTCGTCGTCCGCAGTCGGGGCGGGGTCGGCGGCGAGCTCCCCGGCCGCAGCGAGGGAGAGCCCGGACCCGGTCAGCTGGCGGATCCGCAGCACCGTGACGAGGTGATCGGCCGAGTAGTCGCGGTAGCCGTTGGCGCGTCGCGGCGGCTCCGGCAGGGCGCCGGTCTGGTGGTAGTAGCGGAGGGTGCGGACGCTGACGCCCGCGAGGTCGGCGAGTTCGGCGATGCGCATCAGGGTCCCTCCGTTCCGAGTCGGCGCAGGCGCGGGGTGAACAGGGCGGCGAGGACGGTGAGCAGCCACAGCCCGGCGAGCACCGCCGCGGTGCGCTCCACGCTGCCCAGCTCGATGAGCACGGAGGCCAGGCCGATGCCCGCGGCGGGCACCAGGGTCATGATCGCGTTCTGGGCGCCGAGCACGGTGCCCCGTCGGCCCTCGTCGACGGCCTCCACGAAGGTCAGCCCCACCACCGCGTTCATGGCCCCGCTGCCCAGGCCCACGATCGCCGCACCGGTGAGGACGATCCCCGTGGAGCCCAGCGTAGCGAGCACCACCAGTCCCACCGCGATCACCAGGATCCCGGCGATCAGCCAGACCCTCCGCGGCAGTCGGGCACCGGCCACGGCGAACGCTCCGCCGCCTACCAGCATCCCGGCGGCCAGGGCGCTGAGCACGAAGCCGACCGACGCCCCCTCGCCGCGGAACGCGAAGTGCACCGGGATCACCATGCCCTGGAACGCGGCGAGCACCACCGCGAGGGCGAGCATCAGCAGCACCAGGGCGCGCAGCAGTGGGGTGCGGGCGATGAGGCCGAGGCCGTGGAGCATCGCGCCGGTGCTCGCGCGGACCCCGCGCGAGGTGTCGGCCGGGCCGTCGGCCGCCCCACCCTCCACGGTGCGGTCGTGGGCGGCAGCGCGGGCCGGCACGAGCAGGGTGAGCAGAGCGGCGAGCGCCGCGATCCCGGCGGTCGCCCACATCACCGAGACGGGCTCGAGGGTGGCGACCAGCAGCCCGGCCGCTGCAGGGCCGAGCAGCAGCGCCACCCCGCCGAGCGACTCGCGCAGCCCGATCAGGCGGGATGCCTCGATGCCGGCGGCGCGGGCGAGGGATGGAAGCATCGCCTCGCGGGCGGTGATCCCGGGGACGTCCCCGAACGAGTTCAGCACCGCGATGGCGATGAACCAGCCCAGCGACAGGCCGGTCGTGTGGTCGATGATCGGCAGCATCACCAGGGCGAGGGCGGAGATGACGTCGGCGAGGATCGCGGCAGTGCGGCGGTTGATGCGGTCCACCAGGGAGCCCATCAGCAGCCCGGCGAGAGCGGAGGGGACGGCGGCGGCGATCGCCACTGCTCCGGCGCCGAGCGGGCTGCCGGTGGTAAACAGCACCAGCAGCGGCAGCGCGATCGCGGTGACCGAGTTGCCGAGCAGCGAGGCGCCGTAGGAGGCGAGGTACGGGAGGACGATGCGGGTCATGCCTCGGAGTCAAGACCCTGACAACGCGTCAGGGTCAAGGGCGGGCCTGCCCCGTCGCCGCTCCGGCGTGGCGGGCGTCTCGCGCCCGTGCTCCCCGCGCAACTCCTCGGCCCCCGCAGCGGCGTGCTCGGCATGCGCCCTCCCTCGGGGCGAGGGGTCTGCCAGGCTCCTGCCATGACCGCGCACCGACACGCTCCGCACCCGTCCGTCCCCTCCGAGCACCTCTCCTCCGCCGAGCACTGGGAGCAGCGCTACGCCGAAGCGGACGCGATGTGGTCCGGCAAGGTCAACGCCACCCTCGCCGCCGTCCTCGCGGACCTCGCCCCCGGGGACGCGATCGACCTGGGCTGCGGTGAGGGTGGGGACGTGCTGTGGCTGGCAGAGCAGGGCTGGCGGGCCCACGGCCTCGACATCTCCGCCACCGCCGTCGGCCGCGCCCGGGAGGAGGCGAGCGCGCGCGGACTCGACGGGGCATGCTTCGAGGCCGCCGACCTCGAGGTCTGGCAGCCGGTTCCCGACTCGGCAGACCTGGTCACCGCCTCGTTCTTCCAGTCCGACGTTGCGCTCGAGCGCACCGACATCCTGCGTCGCGCCGCCGCGGCGTTGCGCCCCGGCGGGCACCTGGTGAGTGTCTCCCACGCCGCCCCGCCGTCCTGGGCGGACCATCACCGCGCGGACATGCTCGGTGCGCGTGAGGAGGTCCAGCAGCTGGCGCTGCCCGGGGACGCGTGGGAGGTGCTGATCGCGGAGGATCGCCCGCGCACGGCCCTCGGTCCGGATGGCACGCCCGGGGAGCACCTGGACGCGGTGGTGGTGGTGCGGCGGCGCTGACCTCGGCTCCGCTGCAGCCCGCGGTGCGAAAAATCTTCGGACTCGCCTGAGCCCGTCACCTGCGACGACGTCCCGCTATGCCCGCACTGCTCGCGCCGCCCTGCTGCAGTCACCTTGCGCCCCACCTCTCCCTGACCTAGCCTGGAATCGTTTCCATTATGGAAACGTTTCCACGAGGGAGTGAGAGCATGGCAACGATCAAGGAAGTCGCAGCGAAGGCTGGTGTCTCCCTGGGGACGGCATCGCGCGTCCTCAGTGGCAGTCCGCAGACATCGCAGGACTCCCGCACCCGGGTGCTCGCTGCCGCCTCCGCGTTGAACTACATCACCAACGGCCCCGCACGATCCCTGCGCCGCTCGCGAACCGACGTGCTGGGGCTGGTCGTCTCGGACATCCGTAATGAGTTCTTCGCGAAGCTCGCGCACGCTGCGGAGCAAGAAGCCCGTCGCCTTGGATTTACCGTGCTCTTGGCGAACGCTAACGAGGACCAGAACCAGGTCGACGAGTACCTGCGCATCTTCGCCTCTCAGCGCATCGACGGGCTTCTCCTCGCTCCCCAGGGGGAACTGTCAGCTGAAGTTTCCAGACTCTCGGCGACCGGTCTGCCGTTGGTCCTCTTGAATCGAACTCTCGAGGGACTCGACGCGCCGATGATCGGCACCGACGACGTCGAAGGCGTTGCCTCGGTCCTGGACTGGCTGCAGAGGAGGCAACACCGTGACGTCGCCTTCGTCGGCGGCCCCTCCACGATCTCCACTGGTGCAGAACGGATGAAGGCGTATCTGGCCGGTCGAGAGACCCACGGGATCAGCACAGATGACGCACTCGTCGACTCCGGCGACTTCCTTGCCGAAGGTGCTGCAGTTGCAATGCTGAGGATCCTGGACCGAGGGGTGCGCCCCACCGCCGTCTTCGGCGCGAACGGCCCGACCACCGTCGGCGCCTTCCGCGCGCTGCGCGATCGGCTCGGTGTCGACGCCGCCTCGAGAATCGAACTGGTCTCCTTCGACGACCTCGAATGGTTCGAGTTCTCGGATCCGCCGATCAGCGCCGTCCGCAACGACGCGCATTCGATCGGTCGTCTGGGCGTCGCCGGGCTCGTCGAGCTGATCAGAGGCAACAAGGCTTCCTCCACCCGCGTCCCCACGACCTTCGTCGACCGAGCGGGAGCCCCCAGGTGAGCGCGTCTTCCATCACCGTCATCGGCAGCGTCAACGTCGACGATTCCGTTCGAGTGACTCGTCATCCCGTTCCTGGAGAAACCGTCAGCGCTCATTCCCTGGTGACCGCGCTGGGAGGGAAGGGTGCCAACCAGGCCGTGGCGAGCGCCCGTGCCAGCGCAACAGTCCGGTTCGTCGGTGCGTTCGGAAGAGACAGTGCACCGTGGATCCTGGAAGCGCTGCACGCCGACGGCATCGAGACCGAGCATCTAGTCCAACGTGATGACGTCGCCAGTGGCAAGGCCATCGTCCTGGTCGATGACGGCGGGGAGAACTCGATCATTGTGGTGTCCGGCGCGAACCACCGGATCCCGGACGAGACCGTGCACGGAGCCTGCTCCACGCTTACCGCGGGGGACGTGATCCTGCTGCAGAACGAGATCCCGACGGCAACATCGCGTCTGGCCGCACAGGCCGCCCGCACCGCCGGGGCGACCGTGGTCTGGAACGCGGCCCCGGCGCCCGAGTCCATTGAAGAACTAATCACCGAAGTGGATCTGCTCATCGTCAATGAGCACGAGCTCGCCGCGATCGCTTCGGTGCTTGCGATGCCTCCCTCGGCGGTAGAAGCCCAGATCCACGCCGTCGCGGAACACCTGGACACTGACGTGGTCTGCACGCTCGGAGCCGACGGTGCTGCATACAAGGTCGGCGGGGCTTCGGGCAGGGAGTCCGCGCGAGCCGTCCGCGCCGTGGATACGACTGCGGCGGGCGACACCTTCGTCGGATATCTCGCCGCCGGCCTCGCACGCCGCGCACCCTTGTCCGAGCAACTCAGAGCTGCCTCGCTCGCAGGCTCCTTGGCAGTCACCCGCCCTGGTGCCGCCGCCTCCATCCCCTCCCTCTGCGAGGTCACCCGAACTCGAAACACGGAAAGGACCACTGAATGATCATCTCCCTCGGCGCCGATCACGCGGGATACCCCTTGAAGGCCGAAGTCAGAAGCATCATCGAAACCTTCGGACACCAAGTCATCGACTGCGGAACCGACAGTACGGAGGCCGTGGACTTCCCGGACATCACCCGTGCGACCTGCGAGGTGGTCCAGCGTGGCGACGCTGACCGCGCAGTGCTCGTCTGCGGGACCGGTCAGGGCGCCATCATGGCAGCCAACAAGCTGCCTGGTATCCGTTGTGGTCTTGCGCACGAGCCGTATTCCGCCCACCAAGCCGTCGAGCATGACGACGCCAACGCGATCGCCATGGGCGCCTGGCTCGTCCCCAGAGCCCTCGTCCGAGGCATCCTCCACGAGTTCCTCGAAGCGACCTTTGACGACGACGAGGACACCAACCGTCGCGTCAGCAAGCTCAACGCCCTCGACCAACGTCCCGCGACTGCCTGAGAACGGCCCCCAACCACACACTTCGCCATCGACGGTGCCCCGCATCCCATCGAGGTTCCGTCAGTTCCCTACCCCTTCACGCCCTGAATCAGGTTCGCTGCACTATTCAGCAGACCACGCCGGGCTCCCAGCACTGATCAAAGGAGATCCCATGACCACCACCGCAGCACCCCCGACCCGCAGCGCCCTCGGATCGAAAGACCGACTGAAGACAGCGATCGCCGCTGGCGTCGGAACGAGCGTGGAGAACTACGATTTCATCGCCTACGGCACCGCCGCCGCCCTGTACTTCGGCCCGATCTTCTTCCCTTCGGAAGACCCGCTGGTGAGCACCCTGCTCGCATTCACGACTCTCGCCGTCGGCTTCTTCATGCGACCTATAGGCGGCGCGGTCGGCGGATACCTCGCGGACAAATACGGTCGCAAGCCCGTGCTCGTCGGCGCAATGATCGTCATGGGCGCAGCCACTTTTGCCATTGGCCTCATGCCCACGTATGCGCAGATCGGCGTTGCGGCACCGATCATCCTCACGGTCATTCGCATGATTCAGGGACTGGCCTTCGGCGCAGAGTGGGGCGGCGCGATCACGATGGCGTACGAGCACGCCCCGTGGAACCGCCGCGGCATGTTCGCCGCTATCCCGCAGTCGGGGAACCCTCTAGGAATCGCCCTCGCCAGCGGCATGTTCGCCCTGTCGGCAAACCTCGATGGCGACTGGAAGTGGCGGGTACCGTTCCTGCTCAGCTCCGTCCTCGTCATCGCCGCCCTGATCGTGCGCTCACGGTTGTCCGAGTCACCTGAGTTCCAGGAGGCGCAGGCCGCGGGCACGATCGAGAAGAACCCGTTCCTCGCCACCATCAAGAACGACTGGCGCGGCATCCTTCGGGTCATCTCGCTGCGCATCGTGGAGTCCTTCGCCTACTACTCGACGGCCACGTACTTCCTCAACTACATCGCGGACCGGGATCCCGAGCTCAGGTCGGTCGCCCTCAACGCGCTCACAGCGGCCAGCATCATCGCGATCTTCGTGACGTTCCTGGCGGGGAGCCTGACGGACCGTATCGGGCGGCGTCCCATCTACATCACCGCATGCATCACTGCGATCTTGTTCGCCTTCCCGATGTACCTGCTCACCAATGACGGGCAACCGCTCATGGTAGCGATGGTATTCATCGTCGGCATCGGGCTGATCCACGCTTCGCTCACCGGCGCACAAGGGTCGCTCCTCACCGAGCAGTTCCGCACCAGCACTCGGACCTCCGGCGCCTCCCTCGGGTATCAGCTCGCGGCCGCTCTCGGCGGCCTGGCTCCTCTCCTCGCCGCCTCTCTGGTGGGCGTCTTCGGGTGGCCGGGCGCAGCGATGCTCTACATGGCTGCAGCTGCCATCGGCCTGATCGGCATCCTCATGACCAAGGAGACCTGGGGCCGTGCCGAACGTCAGCGCGTCGGCGCTCTGGTCGAAGCTGAACGGCGCAGCCTTGCAGAGACGAACCGCTGAGCAAGCCCATACGAACGAGGTGACCTCAGGAGTGCATGCGTGCCTGACCACGGCGCGCATGCACTCCTGACTCTCAACCACCACCCGCCCTGACAGCGCGCTCGGCGAGCGTGTCAACGCGGTCATCGTGCTGCGTCGACGGCAGGGAGAGTGCGGGGCGGCCGCCCGTCAGTGCATCACCGTCGTCTGCTGGTACAGAGTGGGCGCGGGCCGGCCGTCCACGAGGGTGTGGTGGCTCAACATCAGGGCGGCGAAGGGCTCGTCCTCGCCGTCACGCGTAGCGGTCGCCCGGTGGACCGGTGCGGCGCTGCCCTCCCCCGTCGGCACCAGGTGGGTGTCCTCGAGGGCGAAGGCGCTCCAGGCGGGCGACTCGTCGAAGGAGGCGGCGAGGGTCTCCCGATTCAGGACCATGCCGTAGACCAGGATCATCACCGCGTCGGCCGTCATCGGAGCGCCGTAGAAGCGACCGGCCCTCAGGGCAGGATCGCGTCCGTGTACCCGCCGTCCACGCGCAGCGCCCCACCGGTGGTCGCCGAGGCGAGCGGGGAGGAGAGGTAGACGACCATGTTCGCGATCTCCTCGGGGCGGATGAGCCGCTCGAGAAGGGACTGCGGGCGGTGCAGACGCATGAACTCCGCCTCCGCCTCCTCCCACGGCAGCGCGGGATCCACCAGCTGGTACACGAAGTCCTGCACTCCCTCGGTGTAGGTGGGGCCCGCGATCACGGAGTTCACCGTCACGCCGGTGCCGGCGGCGTCCTTCGCGAAGCCGCGGGAGACGGCCAGCAGCGCCGTCTTGGAGACGCCGTAGTGGATCATCTCCGCCGGGGTGACGATCGCGGAGTCGCTGGCGATGTTCAGGACCCGGCCCCAGCCGGCCTCCTTCATCCGCGGCAGCGTCGCACGGATCAGACGCACCGACGCCAGGACGTTCACGTCCCAGTAGCGCTGCCACTCGGCGTCGCTGATCTCGAGCGCCGCTGCGGCGCCGAAGATGCCGAGGTTGTTGACCAGCACGTCCACGTCCCCGGCGGCGGCGAGGGCGGCCTCGAGCCCCTCGTCGGCGGTGACGTCGCCGGGCGCGGCGATCAGCTGCTCACGGGAGAGCCCGCCCTCGGTCAGGGCGGCGAGCGCCTCCTCCGCCCGCTCGGCGGTGCGGCCGTTGACGGCCACGCGGGCGCCGGCATCGGCGAGCCGGCGCGCGATCGCGAGCCCGATGCCCTGCGTGGAGCCGCTGACGAAGGCCGTCCTGCCGGCCAGATCCAGATCGATCATGAAGGTCCCCTCCTGGGTCGGTGAGTCCTGGCAGGAACGCCGAAGGAGGGCGGATCCTTCCCGGGCGGGGTGCGGAGGTGACGTGGACGGTGACGACGTCCCGGTCCCGCTCCCAGCACACCTGCTTGGATGGGCGGGTGACCCACTTCTATCGCCCGTCCGAGGGCCACCGCCTGCCGCACGACCCCTTCAACGCGATCGTCTCGCCGCGCCCCATCGGCTGGATCGGCACGGTGGGCGCCGACGGCCGCCGCAATCTCGCGCCCTACTCGTTCTTCAACGCCCTGAACTACTCCCCACCGCTCGTGGGCTTCTCCAGCAACTCCTGGAAGGACACCGTCGCCAACTGCCGAGCGAACGGGGAGTTCACCTGGAACCTGGTCACCCGCGCCCTCGCCGAGGCGATGAACGCCTCGTCCACCACCGCGGAGGTCGACGAGTTCGACGCCGCCGGAGTGGAGGCGGCCGAGTCCGTGGAGATCTCCGCGCCGCGCGTGGCGGCCTCACCGGCGAGCTTCGAGTGCCGAGTCGCCCAGGTCATCGACCTGCGCACGGCGAGCGGCGAGAGCTCCGGCTCGTGGTTCACCGTCGGTGAGGTGGTGGCGGTCCATCTGGACGACTCCCTGCTCGTCGACGGGATCGTCGACACCGCCGCCGCCGAGCCGGTGCTGCGCGGGGGCGGGCCGACCACGTACTTCGGGATCAGCGCGGAACAGCGCTTCGACATGCGCCGGCCGGACTGAGCTCAGCTCTCCGCCTCCGTGAGGAGGCACGCCCTACTCGCAGCCCACCCCGTCGCCGTCACGGTCCAGGTGCTTGGCGTAGCCGGGATCGCCCCTGTGCACGGGCGCCGCGCCGGCGGCCCGAGCGGCGTCGCAGTTCTTGTAGTGGACGCTGCCCCCACCGCCGGAGCCGCTGCCGTCGTCCTCCGCGGGCGCGGGGGCCGGGGCCGGTGCGGGATCCGGCGACGGCGCGGCCGTCTCCTGGGCCTCGGTGGCGACCACGTCCCCCTCCCCGGCGGCGGGCCACTGGTCGTCGTCGGCGACCGCGAGGAAGCCCTCGCAGTCCGCGAGCACGCCCTCCATGGCGTCGGCCTCCGCGGGCTTGACCCACAGATCGTACTTGTCCTTCACGGAGATCTGCCGCGCCACGTACTCGCAGCGGTAGTCCTTCTTCGGCGGGAGCCAGGTGGCGGCGTCGCCGTCGCCCTTCTGCCGGTTCAGGCCCGACTCGACGGCGAGCAGGTTCAGCGGATCGTTCGCGAACTCGCGGCGCAGCTCCACGTCCCAGCTCGCGGCGCCGGTCTGCCAGGCGTCCGAGAGCGCCACCACGTGGTCGATGTCGACCGTGCTGTCGGTGCGGTCGAAGGCGACGGTGTCCCCGCTGAAGGGCGATTCGAGGGTGCCGCGCAGCACCACGCACCCCTTCGTGCCCTGCTTGAGCGTGATCGTGTGCAGGTCACGGCGCAGGATGTCGTTGCGGGTGTCGCACCCGTTGCGGTCCAGGTCATCGCGCCACCCGAAGGAGTCGCGGTCGTAGCCGGTCTTCGGGGCACGGCCCTTCTCCTCGAGACCGGCCAGCATCGCGGCCGCGGTGCCGGTGGCGGGCTCGACCACCTCGGGGGACGGTGACGGTGTCGGGGTCGGGCTCGGGGTGGGGCTCGGGGTCTCGGAGGGCGTCGACTCCGGGGTCGTGGGGGACGCCGACGGGGACTCGGTCTCCTCCGCCGTCGGCGTCTCCTCCTCCGGGAGCTCCGAGAGCTGGTCGGACTCCTCCTCCATGAGGACGGCGGCACCGCCGCCCCCGTCGGCCGCCGCGGGCTGCGGAGGCGGCTCGACGGTGCTGCCCAGCGCCATCATGCCCACGAGGCCCATGACCACCGCGGCCGAGATGATGCGGGAGGGCCACTTGACGGTCTCGAACTGGCGCAGGGGGCGTCCCTTCGCGTCCCGCATCGCGCCCGCCGTGAGCAGCACGAGGTCGATGATCCACCACAGGAACAGTCCTCCCACGGTGGCGAACTTCAGCAGTCCCGTCTTCCATCGGCCCAGGTAGAAGCGGTCCGCACCCCACACCCCGAGGAACAGCGACAGCGCCCACGCGATCGGGTAGCTCTTCGCGGGGACCGGCAGCGGCCGCTGCCGGCGGTGCACGGGGGCGGAGAACCAGCCGCCGTCGTCACCGCGGCGCGGTGGGGTGGGGTGCTGCGGGGTGGGGCGCTGAGCGGACATACGCATCCTTCGGGAAGGTCACCGATGTCCACGGCCGGCGTGGACCGGGGCGTCGGCACCGGCCGCTCATCCCCTCGCCCCGGGAAGGGACTCCCTCGAAGATTACGTTTCAACGACCGTGTCCGTCGGGGATTTCGTGCGACGTCGCCGGGATCACACGGCCGTGCGTCGGGTCCAGTCCGTCGGGCCGAGCCTGTCGGGGCGAGCCCGTCAGCCCGAGCCTGTCGGCCCAAGTCCGTCGGTCCGCGCGGGCCCCAGAGACCGACGATGACGATCACCGCGAGGGCGAACACGAACGCGAGGATCACGGCGAGCATGGTGCGCCAGGTGGTAAGGCCGTCCTGCCGGCCAGATCCAGATCGATCTCGAGTGGACCCCTCCCTGGGTTACTGCGTCCTGGCCGGAACGCGGCGGGAGGGAGGATGCATCCCGGGCGGCGTGCGGGGTGACGTGAGACCCGTAGGGCCGGCGGATGAGTCTCCGCAACGAAGGCGCAGGGCGTCATCTGCTACGGGGTTCAGCATCCGGACAGCAGGTCTGGTCACCGGGCCCGTCACCTTCTGAGCGGCGCACGTCGGCTCCGCACGATCATGTCATCCACGGATTGACATCACCGTTCTCATCACGGTGCAGGTTGCTCTCCTCCCAAGCTCGACCGTTGCCCACGGCGACCTTGATGATGTTCCGGGCATACTTGTTCTCGATACCCTGCTCGTCCGCCTTCCGAAGCCCCTCGCGCTCACCCTTCGACATGGCGGAGTCAGGATCATTCATGCCGTCGACATACCATTTCTCGAGGCGCTCAAGCCCCGACCCTTCGGGATGCCCGGAACTCGCTAGATCGGCGAGGTCAACTCCAACGCCGACATAAGGAATCGCGCTGACCATCCCTCGCATCACTGCGAAGTTCCCTTCGGCCGTCTCGCCGTTCAAGTAGTGACGTCCTGCGTCATACGCGTCGGGGATGACCGGGGTCACCTTCTTGAGGAACCGCTCAGCCTTGGGGAGACTCTTCTCCACCTTGTCGGCGACGGCATCGGCTCCCTCCTTGAGGAGAGGCGGAACCCAATCGTGCGGAGAGAAACGGGGAAAGAATTCCGGCAGCTTCCAGGACTTCCCGCCTCCGGAGCTGAACGGGAAATCCTTGAGGATGTCCGTCAGGTCGGTCTGTGCAACGTGCCCACCAGCCGACGCACCTGACTCTCCCTCGGAGGCGCTGTCCTGCTGATCAGCCTGTGCAACGAAGCAGTCCGCCCAGCCGAAGATCGCTTCGTGCACCTCATCGAGTCTCGCGCGCAGCTGTTGGCACGTGCTGCGGAACTCGTCCGCGTCAGGACCTACCCATGTCACTCCGAGGGCGCGGTGCAACGAGGGGCCCGCCGTCTCCTCCAGGCTCGACGCCCCTGCCTCGTAGAGTTGGGCGAGGTCGCGGAGTGCATCGGTGTCGGCGCCGAGAAAACTGGACATGTGTCGCAGAGTATCCACGGGGGTGGGCCACGGCGATGGGGAGAAGTCCCCATCCACTCAGTCCCGGGAAACCACCCCAGGCCTTCACGAGCTTCGCTCACTCCGCCGTGGGACTCTCGACGGAAAGCACACGATACGTCTTCGGGCTACTCCGAGATCGGCGCGACGAAAACACCGTGACCAGCATGGTCGCTCACGCCTGGAGTCCTGGTGGGATCTTGGGGTGGTCGATTCCAGCCGCGCTGTGCACGCTCTGCTCAGAGACCCACGATCGTGATCACCGCGAGGGCGAGCACGAGCGCGAGGATCACGGCGACCGTGGTGCGCCAGCTGGTCTGCTGCTCGCCCGCGTCCGAGGTCGCAGGGACCGCCGGAATCGGTCCTGTCGACGTCGCTGCCTGCAGCTCGTGGCCGATGGGAAGCTCATGGTGCGACTCCATGCCTGGGTCCCTCCTTCTCGCGGTGTGGGGTTCACTGTCCAGGGGTGAGTACCGCCTGATCAGACGCTGTTTTCTCGCGTCTTTGTGTCCGTGACAAGACTAGGGCCGGATCAGGGCCGCGGGAAAGGGCCGCGCGGCATGGGTCGGGCGAATCACAGACCCGGATCCGGTGGTGATGCGGTGGGTGCCCGGGAACGGCGAGGCGCCGCTCGACGCCGGCCATGATCGCGCTGCACCGCACCGCACGGAGGCGGGATCCCGGACCCCCTCGGCCCGGCTCCCGCCTCCCCCTGGCCTGCGCGCCGTCGGCCGATCCCGCCCCCCACGGAGCCTCGGCCGCCCTGCTCCGGGGGCCGAGAACCGGCACGGGACCGCCCGGCCGCGCTCTGCGCCGAGGGGACGGCCCCCACCGTCCCGGTCGGCTCACGCAGCGGGTCGACCCCGTGCCCTGTCCTCGCGTCCCCTCGGGGCCCGCACCCAGTGCCTGGAATCTACGGGCCTGTGACCTGGAGCGCGATGGGGTGGAGTGCACGGGGAGCACTCCCCGGGGAGAAGTCCCCATGGTCGAGGCGGCAGGACGGGCGAGCGGTGGTGCCGAGCGCCGGGGGCAGGGCGAGGCGGCCGGCCGCTGGCGTCTCCGCGACGGCTGTGCCCCTCTCGGCGCGGCCCGCGCCCGCACGCCCTCCCCCGACCACGCCGGGGATCCGCCCCCGAACTGCGCAGGATCGGACAATCCCCGTGACGCCGCGAGGTCTAGCGTGGTCCCACCGAGGAACCCCAACGGAGGAGGTCCCGTGCGACCACTGATCGTCACCCAGAACATCACCGTGGACGGACGCATCGAGATGCTCGACGACTGGTTCGATCCGCTCGCCGCGGACGGCGACCAGCTCGAGATCATGAACCGCGACAGCGCCGCCTGCGACGCGCTCCTGCTGGGCCGGCAGACCTTCGAGGACTTCCGAAGCTTCTGGCCCGAGCAGACCGACGACCCGACCGGCATCACCGAGGAGCTGAACACCCTCGAGAAGTACGTGGTCAGCTCCACCCTGACCGAGCCCGGCTGGGTCCACTCCACGATCCTCGCCGGCGACCCGATCGCCGCGATCGGGGACCTCAAGCGCACCGAGGGCGGGGAGATCTCCCTGACCGGCTCCATCACGCTCTGCCACGCCGCGATCGCCGCGGGCCTCGCGGACGAGTACCGCCTGTGGACGTTCCCCCACGTGCAGGGGCGGGGCCGCGGGCTGTTCCCCGACGGCCATCGGGAGGAGCTCGCGCTGCTCGAGCACCTCTCCTTCGCCTCCGGCGTCACGTACACCCGTTGGACCCACCGGAAGGACCCGTCATGACCACTTCTGCCCTCCCGCCCGTCACCGATCCCGAGACCTGGCGGCGCGAGCTCGACGCGCTGCGCGTGCGCGAGAAGGCCGCCACCCGTGAGCTGGACGCGATCGCCGCCCAGCGCCGACGCCTGCCGATGGTCGAGATGCCCGAGTACACGCTGCAGGGTCCGGACGGGCCGGTGCGCCTGGTCGACGTGTTCGACGGCGCCTCCCAGCTGATCACCTACAACCACATGTGGTTCCCGGACTCGGAGTGGCAGTGCGGCGGCTGCACCGGCTACACCTCCCAGTTCACCCGCACCGAGTTCCTGCACAAGTACGACGCCCGCTTCGCGGTGGTCACCCAGGGGCCGATCGACGAGGCCCTCGCCTATCGCGAGAAGGTGGGCAACCAGCTGGACTGGTACTCGACCGCGGGCAGCGACTTCGGGGCCGACGTCGGCGCCGCGCCCGGGGCCGGCTTCGCGGTCAACGTGTTCCTGCGCGACGGCGAGACCGTCTACCGCACCTGGCACACCGACGGGCGCGGCACCGAGCAGCTCAGCCACACCTTCGCCTTCGTGGACGTGCTGCCCTACGGACGCCAGGAGGACTGGCAGGACTCCCCCGAGGGCTGGCCGCAGTCCGCCACCTACGACAAGTGGCTGAGCTCCGAGGAGGTCGCGACGCTGTACGGGCCGCAGGCGGCCCCGCAGGACGCACCGCAGGACGACACGGAGGATCGCGCATGAGCACCGGGACCGGACCGACCGCCGCCGCCGGCGGCGACGACGATCTTCGCCCGCCGACGGTCGCACCGCCGACGCTCCCGGCACGAGCAGTCCCGGCGCGAGCAGTCCCGGCGCCGGCGGCTCGCCGGAGGAGACGAGCCGCTACGTCGTCTCCCGCTCCGTCGCCGCCTCGCCCGCGACGGTGTTCGCCCTGCTCACGGACCCGTCCCGGCATCACGAGACCGAGCCGACCGACTGGGTGCGCGGCCCCCTCGAGGAGGACCCCGCCCCGCTGACCGAGGTGGGGCAGGTGTTCGGCATCGAGATGTTCCACGAGAACGCGCACGGCCGCTACGACATGCACAACCGGGTGATCGCGTTCGAGACCGACCGCACCGTGGCCTGGGAGCCCGGGCAGTACGCGCCCGACGGGGAGCTCGGCACGGGCGGCTGGACCTGGCGGTACGACCTCGCCCCCGAGGGCGAAGGCACCCGCGTGACCCTCACCTACGACTGGAGCGCGGTGCCGGTGGGGCTGCGGGAGGAGTTCGGGCTGCCCCCGTTCCCGCCGTCCTTCCTCGAGGAGTCCCTCGCCGCGCTCGAGCGGGCGGTCGGCACAGCGTAGGACCCGCACCCCACGCCGCGTCGCACGCCGCGCACCCGGCGAGCGGGTGCGGTCACTCCACCGTGGCGGCCCCGGCGGCGGAACCCTCCTCGTTCTCGAGCGAGGCGGCGATCCACAGCGCGGCGCCGGCGTCGACGCCGTCGGCCAGCGGGATCCGCAGCGTCTCCCGCACGGCGCCGATCTCCTTCGCCTCCGCCTCGCCGACGATCCGCTCGCCGTCCCAGACGTAGGCGCGCCGGGTACCGGCCGCCGTGCTGCGCAGCTGCACCGAGACCTCGTCGCGTCGGCGCAGCACCCGGTCCAGGCGCACCGTGCCGGCCGCCAGGGCCGGGGCTCCGCCGAGGCCGACGCCGTCGGTCGCGGCCTGCAGGATCGAGGCGGGCGACTCCACCGAGCGGGCCGCGGTGTCGGGGATCCGCGGCTCGACCGGGGCGTCGGGCCCGGCCTCGAGCTCGGGCAGCTCGAGCACGCCCCAGCGGAACGGATCCGCCTGCACGCCCGGGAAGGTGGACCAGCCGATGCGGGACTGACCGGTGCGGTCCTGGGTGTCGGAGTCGTAGACCACCACGTTGAAACCGATCCGGCGGGGGTCGATCCCGTCGGGCAGCTCCTCCAGCGGGATCGTCGTCTCCACGACGTAGCCCTCGTAGGGATCCGAGATCAGGGCGGCGATCTGCACCCCCGGGGCGGTCTCGTCGATCGGGCCCTGGCGGTTGTCGTGGTCGCGCCCGGCGACCGGCCCGCCCACGCCGCCGCTGCCGTCGTCGGTGCCGGGCAGCACCCCGAGGATGAACGTGGTGGCGGTGTGGTCCGAGGTGCCGCGGGGGTCGATCATGATCTCGATGGAGTCGGTGCGGAAGCGCTGCTTGTTGTCCTCCTCCGGCAGCAGCGCACCCAGAACGTCATCCTTGACCTGCACGAACACGTGGATCGCGGTGTCGTCGTAGGTGACCCAGGTGGTGCCCGAGGCGTCCTCCTCGGTGACCTCCTCCCCCTCCCACAGGGTGCCGATGTCGATCGTGTCCCCGGGATACTCGCCCTCGCCGCGGTGGGCGTCGACCTCGACGCCCTGGGAGCGCTCGGCCACCAGGCGCGGCACCAGGTGCAGGCCTTGGGCAACGGGCGCCGCGATGCCTCCTGCGGTGGCGGTGACGGTCACCGGGTAGACCCCGCCGTCGGGGGCGCGGTTCGCGGTGGGCAGCGAGGGATCGGTGTTCTCGACCCGCACGGTCGCGCTCGCCGTGCCGCCCGCGGGCACGGCCTCGACCAGCAGCTCGGCAGGATCGGCGGAGAAGCCCTCGGGCAGCTCGAGCACCACCTCGGCGTCCTGCTCGGTGTCGGCGTGGTTGCGCACCACCACCTCGAACTCCTCGCCGCCGCCCTGGCCGACGGAGCGCCGGGTGGGCACCAGGGCGTCCAGGCGCTCCATGCCCAGATCCTTCGTCCACTCCAGGAACGCGGCGATCTCGGGGCGGTCGGCGATACCGGCCTCGACCGGTCCGGCGGTGCGCAGCGGCAGCACGTTCTCGCCCGTGCCCTGGCGGGAGGTGACCTGGGCGCGCAGCAGCACGTGCTCGCCGGGGGCCACGTCCTCTCCGACGCGTACCGAGAAGGTCGCGGTGGCCTGCTGCTCCGCAGGGATGGTGCCGAGCCCCTGGCGGCGTCCGGCGGACCAGCCCTCCGGCACCTCGAGCTCGACCTGCACGCCGGGCAGGGCCTTGCCGGTCGCGCCGACGACCACCTCGACCTCGACCTGCGTCCCGGGCAGCGCCTCGAAGCGGTCGGCGGTGACCTCGATCGTGCTCCCGAGCGGGAGACCGCCGTCGATCGGCAGGGTCGCGCCCTGCAGGGCGGCGGTGTCGCCGCTGGTGGGGTCCGCGAGCGGAGCGCGGGAGTCGATGAGCGTGAACCAGGTGGCGGGGATCTGCTCCGGGTCCGTGGGCGAGGGCGGGTTCACGTGCCAGCCCTGGGTGCGGTAGGCGTGCACGGAGTCGTCGCGCAGGGCGCTCCAGCGCTTGCCGTGGCGCTCCGAGGGGGTGCCGTTCCAGGCGCCGAAGACGACGTCGCTGGCCAGCACCGGATCGAAGCCCTCGGAGACGGCGTCCGGGCCGGTGGAGGCGCTGCCGTCGGAGCCCGAGCGCAGCAGCCGGGAGGGGGTGAACGGGGCCAGCCCCTCCTCGAAGTGCTCGGGGAAGACGTCCTCGCGGCCGGCGAGCAGGTACGCCTCGACAGCGAACATCGCGGCCTGCTGGTGGTTGCCGTGGTTGCCCTGCACGGCCGAGGGGTTCATGGTGACGATGACGTCCGGCCGGGTCGCGCGGACCACGCGGATCACGCGGCTGAGCACCTCCGCCCCGTCCCACACCTCGTAGCTCAGCGGCGCGGAGAGGGTGTAGAAGAAGTCCACGGCGTCGAGGTTGAAGACGTGCTCGATGCCGGCGTAGCCCACGGCGGTGCGCTCCTCGGTCTCGCGGATCAGGCCCAGCGGCGGGCCCTCCTCGAGGCCGACGGCGTTGCCGCCGCCCTCGCCGCGGGTGACCGTGATGACCCCGGCGCGCTGGCCCTCGAACTCGTTCCACTGGCCGAGCGCCGCGAGGGTCCAGGCCTCGTCGTCGGGGTGGGCGCCGATGTACAGGATGTCGAGGTCAACGGTGCCGTCGGCGAGCGCCCGCTCGGTGGGGGTCAGGGCGCTGAGGTCCAAGGCGGTGGCGCCCGCGGCGAGGCCGAGCACGGCCGAGCCCTGCAGCAGGCGGCGGCGGGAGACGGAGCGGGCGCGGGTGGGGGTGGCGTCGAGGGTGAGGGTGTCCGGGGTGGGGGTGATGGTGGAGGGAGTGGTCGTGGAGTGCGACATGAGTCCTGGCTTCTCTCGTGGTGGGACGCGTCGATGCGTCCATGGGGTCACGTTGAAGGGGAACTGCTCGGGCAGGCGCTGCGGCGGCGAGGGCGCCTCCTTCCTGTCGTCGCATGGGGGTGAGCTTGGGAAGGGGTTGCTGAGGTGATCAGGAGAGGGACGATCGAGGGTCACGGGCGGTTACTCGCCGGTCTGGTGCGCTGGTGTTCCCTCCGTGGAACACCGGCGCACCAGACCCATCGGTCACCGCCGACGGGGGACGGAGAGAGGGCAGGCACGGCGGCCGGGGTCCGGGCCGGGCACGATGACCGTGGCCCCGAGGCCAGGCACGATGACCGTGGCCCCGAGGCCGGGCATGGTGACCGTGGCCCCGGGGCCGGGCATGGTGACCGTGGCATCGACACGCGCATGACACGAGCGGGCGGTCAGTGGTCACCGGCGTCGGAGCGCAGGGCGAAGGTGCCCTGGGCCCGGCGACGGCCCTGGACGGGGTGGTCGGGGACCACGCCGTCGAGGAAGCGGTAGGGGCCGCGGGTGTAGGCGGCGCGCAGGTCGCCGTCGTCGGAGGCGCGGCTGAGGGAGTGCCACCAGTCGGCGATGTCGCCCCAGCCGGGCGCGGCGAGGGAGCCGCCGAACTGCTGCACGGCCAGCGCCGAGCACAGGGAGGCGAACTTCAGCCGCTGCTCGAGCGGCCAGTCCGCGAGCGTGCCGAGCACGATCGCGGCGGCGAACACGTCCCCGGCCCCGGTGGTGTCGATCGCGGTGACCGGGACGGCGGGGCAGTAGGCCTCCTCGCCGGTGGAGCCGTCGATCGCGTAGGAGCCGGTGGCGCCGTCGGTCACCACCGCCAGCGGCACCTTCTCCGCCAGCTCCCGCACGGCCCGGTCGGGGCTGTCGGTGCGGGTGTAGGCCATGGCCTCCAGGGCGTTGGGGGTGAAGGCGTGGCAGTGGGCGAGCGGGGCGAGATCCGCGGCGTCCCAGCGCCCGGTCTCGTCGAAGCCGATGTCGGCGAAGACGAGGGAGCCGCGCTGGGCCAGCTCGGCCCACCAGGAGGTCTCCCCCGCCAGGTCCACCACGGCGGCGCGGGCGGCGGGCGCCCCGGCGATCAGGGCCGAGAGCGGCTCGGGCAGATCGTGTCCGTGGGTGGCCATGGCCCGGTCCCCCTCGGCCGCGATCGAGACGGTCAGCGGCGAGTGGAAGTCGGTGAAGCGGCGCGAGGCGGAGAGGTCGATGCCCTCCTCCTCGGCCATGGTGTGCCACATCCAGTCGGCGTAGGCGTCGTCCCCGAAGCCGGCCACCAGCCCCGTGCGCAGTCCCAGGCGGGCCGCGGCGGTGGCGAGGTTGGCGATGCCGCCCGGGCTCGAGCCCATGCCCTTGGACCACAGCTCCTCGCCCGGACGGGGCAGGCGCTCCATGCCGGTGAAGACGATGTCGAAGAAGACGGTGCCGGAGAGCAGCACGTCCAGCGGCGGGTCCTCGGGGCTGCGTCGGGACGCCATTGGGTCCCAGTCCTGGGCCTCGGCGGCCTCGGGCGGGGCGGGGACGGAGCCGCCGGGGGTGAACGCACCGACGGCGGCCCCGGCGGTCTGGGCTGGAGTCTCGGGGGCTGGGGTCTCGGGGGCAGGGACGTCGGGAGCGGCGGTCTCGGGGGTGGGGGTCTCGGGGGTGGGGGTCTCGGGGGTGGGGGTCTCGTCCGTCATCACTTGGCGACTCCTTCGAGCATTCCGCGGATGAAGTGGCGTTGGAGGAACAGGAACAGGATCACGGTGGGCAGGGCGACGATGACGGCGCCCGCGGCGAGCAGGGAGGTCTCGGCGGTGTACTGGCCCTGGAAGTTCGCCAGCCCCAGCGGGGCGGTGCGCAGGCGTCCGCCGGGCGCCATGATCAGGGCGATGAGGAACTCGTTCCAGGTCCACATGAACACCAGGACCAGCATGGTCACGATCGCGGGCCGACTCGCCGGGACCAGCACCCGGGTCAGGGCGCGCACGGGACCGGCGCCGTCCAGCGCGGCGGCCTCGAGAAGGGACGTGGGCATCGCCCGGAACTGGGCCCGCAGCCAGAAGGTGCCGAAGGCGATCGACTGCGCCACCTGCGGCATCGCGATCGCGAGGTAGGTGTCGGTGAGCCCCAGGGCGCGCAGGTCGAAGAACAGCGGGATGATCGTCGCCTCGGCGGGGATCATGAGCCCCAGCAGGAACAGGTAGAACAGCGCCGTCGAACCGCGGAAGCGCATGGTCCCGAAGGCGTAGCCGGAACCGATCGCGAGCACCGTCGCGAGGCTCACCACGATCGCGGCGACCACCAGCGAGTTCCCCAGCGAGCGGCCGAAGCCGCCGATGGTCCACGCCCGCACGAAGTTCTCCAGGTGCAGCCCGCCGCTCTGGCCCAGCGGGGCGGAGACCGAGGTGAGCAGGATCGTGAGCACGGGCGTCAGCGCGAAGGCCGCGAAGCCCAGCAGGATCACGTAGTTCAGCGTCGACTCGGTGCGGGAGACCCTCATGACTCGCGCTCCCCGATACGGGTGACGGCCACGTTGATCGCGAAGATCAGCAGCGTCAGCACGATCGCGACCGCCGAGGCGGAGCCGACGGTGCGCAGCTCGAAGGCGCGGAAGTAGACCTCGAAGCTGGGCACGGTGGTGGTGTTGCCAGGGCCGCCGGAGGTGGTCATGTAGACCAGGTCGAAGGTCTTCAGCGCCGCGATGATGGTCAGCACCAGCGCGACCGTGATCTCACCGCGCACCGCGGGCAGGATGATCGCGAAGAACTCGCGCACGGGGCCGGAGCCGTCCAGGCGCGCGGCCTCGAACAGCTCCTGCGGGATCCGGCTCATGCCGGACAGGAGCAGCAGCATCACCAGGCCCATCTGCACCCAGGTGCCGATGAAGCCGACGGCGGCGAGCGCCGTGGCGGGGTCGCCCAGCCAGCCGCGGGTGAGGGATCCCAGCCCCACGGCGCGCAGCACGTCGTTGAACAGGCCGTTCGGGGAGTAGAGCTGCCGCCAGGCGACGGCGACCACCACCAGGGCGATCACCTGGGGCAGGAAGATCACGGTGCGGAAGAAGCCCATCCCCCGCACCTGCCCGCGCCGCAGGATCGCGGCCAGCACCAGTCCCACCACCAGCGGGATCACCGCGTAGAAGACGATCAGGACGAGCGCGTTGGCGATCGCCGCCCGGAAGGCCGCGTCCCCGGCGAGGTCGACGTAGTTCGCGAGCCCCACGAAGGTGGAGGAGCCGAAGCCCTTCCACTCGAACAGGGAGAACTGTGCCGCCCGGCCCAGCGGGTACAGCGCGAACGCGCCGTAGACGAGGAAGGCCGGGAGGATGAACAGGTACGGGGCGGCCGCGGAGCGCGCCACGGCCGACGGCCTGCCGGGGCGGCCGTGCGGGCGGCGGTGCTGGTGGTGGTGCGGGCGGCCGTGCTGCGCCGATCCAGGAGAGGTGGTGTCCTCCGCGGGCCGATGGTGAGGTGAGCCGGCAGATGCGTCGGCTCGCCTCACCATCGGCCCGCCGGGAACAGGTCCCGTCCCGTTCGGGGGCCCGCCGGCCTGTCCGGACGTCATGGAGGTCAGGACCCTTCGGTGAACTCGCCGTAGTCCTCCTGCAGCGCCTCGGCGGCGGCCTCCGCGTCGGCCTGCCCGCCGATGACCTCCTGCAGGGTCGCGCCGCCGGTGTCGGCGAAGGAGGGGGTGGCGTAGTCGAGGTAGGGCAGCAGCGTGCCGTCGGTGGAGACGGCGTCGAAGGCCTCGTAGATGTCCTTGTTCACGCCCGAGTCCGGGGCCAGCTCCGCAGTGCGGTTCACGGGCATGCCGCCGTTGTCGGCGATCATCGCCATCGCGTCGTCGCTGGTGATGAAGTCGATGAAGGCGGCGGCCGCGGCGGGATTCGCGGCGGCCGACGGGATCGAGAAGGGGATGCCGGTGCCGCCGGTGGTGGCCACGGACCCGTCGGCCCCGGGCGGGGGCGCCATGAAGCGCAGGTCCTCGCCCATCACGGCCTCCATGTCGGGGCCCAGCCAGGAGCCGCCGATGAGCAGCACGCCCGTGCCCTCGGTGAAGGCGGGCCAGGCGTCGTCGTAGGCCAGTCCGTTCGGGGAGTCGCCGAGCGCGCCGCTGGAGCCCCACTGGGCGAGCTGCTCGAGCGCGGCGACGTTGTCCTCGGTGGTCCAGTCCGCGCCGGCATTGCCCATGCCGAGCGTCACGATGGTCTCGGCGTCCACGAACTGGGCCTGCAGCGGGCCGAAGACGTGCAGGGCGGGCCACTGGTCGAGGTTGCCCAGCACGATCGGCTGCTCGTCGGCCTCCGCGGCGGCCTCGACCAGGGCGAACACCTCGTCCCAGCTCGTCGGGGCCTCGATGCCGAGGTCGTCGAGCTTCTTCTGGGAGTAGTAGATCCCGCAGATCTCGCCGGTCTGGGGCAGGCCGTAGAGGGAGCCCTCGCCGAAGGTGACGGCGTCGTTCGAGTAGCTCATCTTGCCCAGCACGCCGGGGGTGAAGCGATCCGTCCAGCCGTACGCCTCGGCGTAGCCGGACAGGTCGGTGAGCAGGCCGTCGGCCACGAAGGAGCCCATGTCGCCGCGCGCGTTGTTGACCTGGAGCACGTCGGGGACGTCGTTGCCGGACAGCGCCAGGCCGGTCTGCTGCTGGAGGTCGTCGAAGGACTGCGAGTTGCGGTCGACGGTGATGGTGGGGTGCTCGCTCTGGAACGCGTCGATCAGCGCCTCGATGGCGTCGTTCTGCGCGCCGCGGACCTCCTGGTCCCACACCACCAGGGTGATGTCGCCGAGGGCGTCGATGTCGGTGTCGACCTCGTCGGCCGCCGGAGCGGGGGCGTCGCCGCCGTCGCCGCTGTCGGAGCCGGGGGCGCAGGCCGCCAGGAGCCCGAGGCCGCTGAGCGCAGCGGTGGTCCCGAGGAAGTTCCGTCGTCGCATGATGTCCTCCTGAGGTGGTCAGCGGAGCCGCGCCGTCGCGGCCGCTCGTCTCCCGCACCAGCCGTTGTGGTCCGCGACACCATGATGACATGAACTGCGCAGGTCTGCACGGTTCTGCTCGGACATGCGCGAAGTTGCTCGCCCGGTGCTACGGTGACGCCATGCTGAGCGAGGAGCGCCACCAGGCGATCGCCGCGTTCGTCCGTCGACGCGGCACCGTCACCGTCGCCGCGCTCAGCGCTGACCTGGGCGTCTCCGAGGCGACCGTGCGGCGCGACCTCGACGTGCTCGCCGAGGCCGGCGCCCTGCGACGGGTGCGCGGCGGTGCCACCGCCCTGCGCGGCTCGGTGCGCCCCGAGGCCGATCTGCGCTCCTTCGCGGACGTCGCCGGCACCGCGACCGCCGCGAAGCAGGCGATCGCGGCCCGCGCCTGCGCCCTGGTGGAGGACGGCGAGGTGATCGCCCTCGACATCGGCACCACGGTCGCCGCGATGTGCCCGCTGCTGGCCGAGCGCTCCCTCACCGTGGTCACCGCATCCCTGGCCGTGGTGCGCTCGCTCGCCGCCGCCCCCGACATCGACATCGTGGTGCTCGGCGGGCTGCTGCGCCCGAACTACGACTCCATGGTCGGCACCCTCACCGAGACCGCACTGGCCCAGGTGCGGGTCGACCGTGCGTTCCTGGGCGCCGCCGGCGTGCGCCCCGACGGCGCGGTGCTGGACTCCACCCCCAGCGAGGTGCCGATCAAGCGGGGCCTGCTGGACGTCGCCGCCTCCTCCTACCTGCTGGCCGATCACGAGAAGCTGCCCGGCTCCGGCTTCCTCGAGGTGGCGCGGCTGTCCCGCTTCACCGCCCTGGTCACCGACCGCCCGCCCCGCCCCGCCCAGATCTCCCTCCCCGACGGGGAGGACGTGGAGGTACTGCTGCCATGAAGCTCGCCATCCTGGGAGGCGGAGGGTTCCGCGTCCCGCTCGTCTACGAGGCGGTCGCGACCGCCGCCACCGGCCTCACCGTGGACGAGGTCGCCCTGTACGACGTCGACGCCTCGCGCCTGGGCACCATCACCGCGGTGATCGAAGGGCTCGGCGCGCAGCTGAGCGCCTCGGGCGCCGCCGCCCTGCCCCGCCTGACCTCCACCACGGACCTGCACGAGGCGGTGGCCGGGGCGGACTTCGTGTTCTCCGCGATCCGGGTGGGCGGCGCCGAGGCCCGCACGGTCGACGAGCGGGTGGCGCTCGGTCTGGGGCTGCTGGGCCAGGAGACCATCGGCCCCGGCGGCCTCGCCTACGCGCTGCGCACGATCCCGGTGGCCCTCGAGGCCGCGCGGGTGATCGCCGAGGCCGCGCCCGGGGCCTGGGTCATCAACTTCACCAACCCCGCCGGGATCGTCACCGAGGCGATGCGCACCGTGCTCGGGGACCGCGTGGTGGGCATCTGCGACACCCCGATCGGGCTGGTGCGGCGCGTCGGTCGCCTGCTGGGCACGAACCTCGTGGGCGCGGACAGCACCGCGAGCGTCGACTACGTGGGCCTGAACCATCTGGGCTGGCTGCGCTCGGTGACGATCGACGGCGAGGACCGCCTGCCCGGCCTGCTGGCGGACGACGCCGCCCTCGAGGAGATCGAGGAGGCACGGCTGATCGGCAGGGACTGGGTGCGGGCCGACGGCGCGCTGCCCAACGAGTACCTCTTCTACTACCTGCACACCGAGCAGGCGATCGAGCGCATCACCGCCGCGGCCACCACCCGCGGCGAGTTCCTCGCCAAGCAGCAGGGCGACTTCTACCTCGGGGCCGCCGATTCCTGCTGCACCTCTCCGCTGGACCTCTGGCGCGAGACGCTCCACGAGCGGGAGGCGACCTACATGGCCGAGTCCCGGGACGAGGAGCGGCGCGAGGAGGACGTCGCCGGCGGCGGCTACCAGGAGGTGGCGATGCGGCTGATGACCGCGCTCGCGACCGGCCGGCCCGAGCGGATGATCCTCGACGTGGGCAACGCCCCGGCCGGCGCGGTCACCGCCGCGACCGATGCTCCCCCGGCGCGGCGGATCGTTCCCGAGCTGCCGGCCGACGCCGTGCTCGAGGTGCTGTGCGTGGTCGACGGCGAGGGCGTGCACCCCCAGCCCGTCGCCCCGGTCGAGCTGGGCCGGCTGGGGATGATGAGCGCCCTGCGCGCCTCCGAGCGAGCGATCCTCGAGGCCGCCGTAACCGGCTCCCGGGAGGCCGCGTGGCGCGGCTTCGCGACCCACCCGCTGGTCAGCTCACCGGAGCTCGGCGCGAAGCTGCTCGAGGGCTACATCGCCGGGCATCCGCAGATCGCGGCGCTGCTCGGGGAGGGAGGGATCGCGGAGCCGCCGACGCGGTGAACGCACCCACCGACCCACACACCCACCGACCCACGCACCGACGCACCGACGCACCGACCGAGAGGAAGAACCGATGTCCACCGTTCAGCTCCAGGGCTCGATCTCCCCAGGATTCGAGGGGGTCGCGGACGCCTTCCTCGAGAACTTCGCGCACCGCGGCGACGTCGCCGCGTCCTGCACGATCTATCGCGACGCGGCCCCGGTGGTCGACATCTGGGCCGGGTCCACCGATCTCGGACCGTGGGACCCGGCGACGCGCACCGTCGTCTTCTCCGTCAGTAAGGGAGTGACGACGATCTGCCTCCTCATGGCCGTGGAGCAGGGGCTGATCGACCTCGACGCACCTGTCGCCGTGCACTGGCCGGAGTTCGCCCGGAACGGGAAGGAGGAGGTCACGGTGCGCCAGGTGATGGCGCATCGCGCCGGTCTGCCCGCACCGACCGAGGACATCACCCGGGAGATGCTGCGGCAGTGGACGCCGGTCGTCGACCAGCTGGCCGAGCAGGCGCCGTCATGGACCCCCGGTGAGGCGCACCTGTACCACGCCCTCACCTTCGGGCATCTCGCCGGGGAGGTGCTGCGGCGCGCGACAGGACTGCGACCGAACGAGTGGCTGCAGCAGGTCATCAACCCCGCCCTGGGGCTCGGCCTCCGCTTCGGGAGCACCGCGGACGCCTCGGACATGATCCCCCTGCTCCCCGCGCTGCCGGCCGACGCCGGCTCGTTCGACGACGACCTCCTCGCGGTGCTGAACGATCCGCAGGTCCAGCGGGCCATGACGCTCGGCAGCGCCTTCGAGGGCGCCGAGCTGTTCACCGCGCTGACCGCGCCCGACCTCGTCGCCGCGGAGCTCCCCGCCGCCAACCTCACGGCGACCGCCCGGGACCTGGCCCGCCTCTACGCCGCGACGGTCGGTGAGGTCGACGGCGTCCGTCTGCTCACCGAGGACACGGTTCGCGACGCCACCCGCGTCCAGTCGAGCGGCGTGCCGTTCGTCGGCCCCGACATGGGGTCGCGGTGGGGCACCGGCTTCATGCTCGACTCGCCCGCTCGCCCGATGGCCGGGCCGGGCGGCTTCGGCCACGACGGCATGGGAGGTCAGCTGGCGTTCGCGGACCCCGCCCACCACGTGTCCTTCGCGTATCACACGGCCCGTCCCAGCGAGGACCCGCAGGACGGGCGGGCGGAAGCGCTCTGCACCGCCCTGCGCGACGCGATCGCGTGAGCCCGTCGCCCCGTCGGGCATCGCCCGTCGGGCGTCGACCGTCGGGGGTCGTGCGTCGGGGAGGGCTGGTCAGAACCCCGGGTTCGCGGGGTCCGCGCCGATGCGGCCGTCGGCGCGGTCCAGGCCGTTGATCCGTCCGATCTCCTCGGGCGTGAGCTCGAGGTCGGCGGCGGCGAAGTTCGAGACGATCCGCGCGGGGGTGACCGTCTTGGGGATCACCACGTTGCCGATGGCCAGGTGCCAGGCGATGATCACCTGACCGGCGTCGGCACCGTGCGCAGCGGCGATCTCGGTGATCACCGGGTTCTGCAGGATGTCGCCGCCCTGCCCCAGCGGTGACCAGGCCTCGGTGAGGATCCCCTTGTCGGCGTGGTAGGCGCGCAGCGCGGACTGCTGGAACTCGGGGTGCAGCTCGATCTGGTGCATCACGGGCACCACCCCGGTCTCGGCGATGATCTCCTCGAGCTGCTCGATCGGGAAGTTGGAGACGCCGATGGACCTCGCCTTCCCCTCCTTCTGCAGCTCGATGAGGGCCTTCCAGGACTCGAGGTACGTCCCGCGCTGGGGGCTCGCCCAGTGGATGAGGTAGAGGTCCACGTAGTCCGTGCCGAGCTTCTCGAGAGAGGTCGCGAGCGCGGCCTTCGCCGAGTCGAAGCCCTGGTCGCCGTTGGCGAGCTTGGTGGTGATGAAGAGGTCCTCGCGCGGGAGCCCGGAGTCCTTCACGGCCCGGCCCACGCCGCCCTCGTTCCGGTAGCCGGCCGCGGTGTCGATGTGCCGGTACCCGGCGCGGACGGCCTGGACGACGACGTCGGCGGCGACGTCGTCCTCGACCTGCCACACGCCATAGCCGAGCTGCGGGACGGATGCGCCGTCGTGGAAGGGCAGAGCGGGGATGGTGGTCATGCGAGCGCCTCCTGGGTATGCGGTTGCCCACCACCCTAAGGGCGTCCGCCGCCCGGAGGCTCTCCCGTCCAGCAGGCGGTGCCGGACCGCGCGCCGACGCGGCACCGACCCGGCCGACGGCCGCCGCCCGTCCACCGACCGGCGCGCCACGTCGACCCGCGACGTTCCCCGATACCGTGGCGGGCGCATCCCCGCGGGATGCCCCGTCCCCTGATCAGGGACGATCCCGAGCCCAGGAACGAGCAGCGCACCGTGCATCCTTCGCCTCCGCCCGCCGCGACCGGCGCCGGCGAGCCATGAGCCCGGCCCTGGCCCTCTCGCTCATCGGGCTGGTGCTGATCGCCGCCGTCATCCAGCGGGTGGCGGGACTCGGGCTCGGCATGCTCTTCGCCCCGTACGCGGTGGTGCTCATCGGGGCGCACGAGGGGATCATGCTCGCGAACTTCCTGGGCACCCTCATGCCGATCCTGCTGCTGCCGCGGATCTGGTCGCAGATCGAGTGGTCGAAGGTCTGGTGGCTGGGACTGCCCGCCGTGGCGGTGATGCCGGCGGCCGCATGGGTCTCCTCGATCTCCCCGCCCGGTCCGCTGTACATCGTGGTGGCCGTGCTGGTGCTGCTGAGCCTGGTGGTCTCGCTGGCCCTGGCGCGGGTGCACACCACGGTCGAGGGGCGCACCGCGCAGGTGGTCACCGGGATCGGCTCCGGTCTCGGCACCGTCCTGGGCGGGGTGGGCGGGCCCGCGGTGACGGTCTACGCCGTGCTGTCGCGATGGCCGGTGCTGCCGATGGTCGCGACCCTGCAGCCGCTGTGGATCCTCATCTCCTCGGTGTCCTTCGCCTCGAAGTGGGCGTGGGACGACGGCCAGCTGCCGGACATGCCGTGGTGGGTGTGGCTGGCGATCGTGGTGACCGTGGTGGTGTCGATCTTCCTCGGCGAGGCGGTGCAGAAGCGGCTCCCCGAGAAGGCCATCCGGCGCCTGGTGCTGGCGCTGGGCTTCGTCGGCGCCCTGCTCGCGCTCGGGACCGGGCTGCGACTGCTGGTGGCGTGAGGGTCGAAGCCTTCGTCGACGGCTCAGCCCTCCTGCGAGAGGCGTGCCAGCACGGCGTCGATCCATCCGTCGATCTCCGCCGTCTCGAGCAGGCGCGTCGGATCGATCCTCGACCCCAGCACCATGGGGATCGCGGCGGCGTAGGCGCGCATGTCGGTGCGGAGCTCCTCGCGGGCGTCCTCGCCGGCAGCGACCGCGAGCAGACCCCGAGTGGCGCAGACGGACATCTCGTGCAGGAGGGAGAGCACCACCTTGGCGGCGCTCTGCGCGGACTCTGCTCGGAACTCTCCGTTCTCGATGCCCTCCGCGACGGCCGTGACGATCAGGGGGAGGAAGCGCTCGGAGGCGGCACGGCGGAGCTGCAGGAAGAGCGCGGCATTACCGGATGCGTCGAGCTGCGGCATTGCTCCGAGCAGCAGCGTGAGATCCTCCGTCTTGGCGGTCACCAGGGCGCGGACCAGGGCGACGAGGCGTTCCCCAGGATCGTCCGCCCGGGCCACGGCGGCATCGATCGCCGTCCCCCAGGCATCGATGCGACGTTCGATCACCCCGACGAGCAGCTCCTCCTTGCCGGCGAAGTAGTGGTAGAGCGCCCCCTTGGACACCTCGGCCTCGACGAGCACGTCGGCGATCGTCAACGCTTCGTAGCCCTGGGCCGCGATCAGGCGTGCTGCGGCGTCCAGGATGGCGGAACGTCGCTCCGCATGCTTGACGGGGTCGACGGTACGGGCCACGGGCACTCCCATCGATAGACCGAAAGTCTGCTGATTGGACCACGCACTCGGCGACCGCGCAACGTCGCGATGACCTCCCACCAGGGCGCTGCGCGATGCCGGGTGACCCCACGCTCGAGGACCGGACGCCCCATCGGGGCGAACGGGTCGGATCCGCTCACGGTCCGTCGCAGCTCAGCCGATGGACATCGCCTCGAGCGCCCCCTGGAGCTTCGCGAGTTCCGCTCCGCGCGCGGCAACGTATCCGTCGGGTCTCACGAGCACCCATCCCTCGCCAGCAGGCCCGAAGCCGTACCTCTCGCACGACTCCCGATCGGAGCCGTCCGCACCGGAGAGATGCACGATCCTGACCTCAGCGCCGGCGCTGAGCAGGCTGGATCCGGCCTCCAGGCCGCACAGCAGCAGCGTGGCGTGGTCCGGCCCGAACAGCTCGTGGAGAGAGGTGTCACCGACCCGGGCGTGCGGCGCGCGGTCGCCGGGGCGCGGGGACGGGCCATGATCGCCGCCCGGGGTGCGGTCGCGGTAGCTGATGTTCAGCTGCGAGTTCTGGAGGCTGCTGCGCCGCTCGAGCCGTCGGCTGCGACCTCCGAGCCCCAGCAGCACGTCGCGGCCGGCACGGGCGACGGGATGGCGCAGCGCGTACAGCCGGCGGCGCCCCTCCACATCGTCGATCACCGCATCCGCCACCGGGCGGCGTTCCCGCTCGTAGCGATCCAGCAGGCTCGCGCCGGCGCCGCGGAGCACGGCCGTGAGCCTCCACGCGAGGTTGACCGCGTCCTGGATGCCGAGGTTCATGCCCTGCCCTCCGAACGGCGGGAAGACGTGCGTCGCGTCGCCCGCGAGCAGCACGCGGCCGCTGCGATAGGAGTCCGCCAGGCCCATCCGGGTGCGGAAGACGGAGGACCACTGCAGCTCGTCCACCGTGATGCCGCCCGGTCCGCGCGCCTCGAGCAATCGGGTGAGCGCGGCGGCCTCCAGCGGCGGGAGGTCCGCCCCCCGGGAGGCGTCGGTGACGTCGACGAAGACGCGCCACAGCCTGTCGTCCCCCGGCAGCCGCATCAGCATCAGCGGCCCGTCCGGACCCAGCCACATCGCTCCGTCGTCCAGCTCGATCGGCAGGTCCAGGACCGCGTCGGCGAGGTGGTAGACCTCGCCGGTCGCGTACTCGGGGAAGCCGATCCCGAGGGCCGTGCGCACCGCGCTTCGAGCACCGTCGGCGCCGATCAGCCAGTCGGCGGAGAGGGAGGCGCCGCCGGCGAGCTCGGCCACGACACCGCCGCCGTCGGCCCGGACGTCGACGATCTCGATCTCGCGCTCGACCTCCACCCCGAGCGCTGCGAGCCTCGTGCGCAGGATCTCCTCCAGCCCGGCCTGTGGCAGGACATAGGTGTAGGGGAAGCGGCTCTCGGGCGGCACCCAGTCCAAGGTGACCACCCGTCGACGGCCTTTCATGATGCTCGAGCCCCGCAAGCGGTAGGCCATCCGTTCGATCTCGTCGGTGACGCCCAGACCGGCGAGCACCTCCATCGAACGGGCCTGGAGGCCGAGGGCGCGAGAGCTGTGACCGGCTTCGGATCGCTTGTCGAGGATCCGGCACGGCACGCCGGATTGCGCGAGAACGAGGGCCGCCGTCAGGCCCGTCGGACCTGCGCCGACGATCAGCACAGGCGCGGAGGGAGTTGCGGGCCCGTCCGTGCGAGTCATGCCTCTCCTTCAATAAACAAACCGGCAGTTGGTTTATTGAAGCATCGGTGCGTTCCGACGGCAAGGGCCGATCCGGAGCACTGTGAGCGCCGAACGGGTCACCTCTGCTCCAACGTCACCACGGCGACGGAACGGCTCTCATCGCCGGGGTGCAGGACGACGTGATCACCGATGAGACTGTGACCCGGCGCCCCGCCCCCATCTCTGACCTCCTTCACGGCGGCGGTTCTCCGCACGGCGGCGGAGACCCGCGCGTCCAGCGTCACCGGCCCCGCGGAGGGGTCGAGCAGCAGCGCGTGGAGCACCTCGCCGCCGTCGGCCGCCGTCCCGAGCGTGAACCGCACCCCTGCCGGCGGGGTGCGCACCGCCTCGTGGAACCAGGGACGCGTCCCGTGGATCGCTGCGCCGTGCACCGCGAGCCACTCCCCCAGCTGCTCGAGCGCGGCGGACTGCAGCGCGGGGATCGAGCCGTCGGCGCGGGGGCCGACGTTGATCAGCAGGTTCCCGTTCTTCGAGACCACGTCGACCAGAAGGCGGATCAGTGACGCGCCGTCCAGGGCGTGCTCGGCGGATTCGTCGGCGTTGCACCCGAAGGAGAGCCCCAGGCCGCGGGTGGACTCGAAGACCTCGTCCTGCACGGTGTCGATGTCCTGGTACTCGCGGGTGAGCACGCCGTGGGCGGGCACGCCCCAGCGGTCGTTGACCATGCCGTCGGGCGTGGCGGCGAGGTGCTCGCGGAAGAGCTGCTGGAGGGAGTCGGGGCCGTCGAACTTGCCGGCGTCGGGCCAGTCGATGTCGTTCCACAGGATGTCCGGGGCGAAGCGGGCGATGAGCTCTCGCAGCTGCGCGGCGGCGAAGCTCGCGAAGGCGGGGTCGTTGCGGCGCAGAGCGAACAGCTCGTCGTTCGAGGTCAGGGGCGGGAACTCGCTCACATGCCAGTCATGGGCGCCGGAGTAGTACAGCCCCAGCCGCAGCCCGGCCCCGCGCGCGGCTTCGGCCAGCTCGGCGAGGAGGTCGCGGCCCGGGCCGCGCCGTGCGGCGGTGAAGGGTGTGGTGGCGCTGTCCCAGAGGCAGAAGCCGTCGTGGTGCTTGGCGGTGGGCACGAGGTAGCGGGCACCGGCGCGCCGGGCGAGGTCGACGATCCCGGCGGCGGCGTCGGGAGCGGGGTGCCACTCGTCGGCGAAGTCCTCGTAGGAACTGCCCACGCCGTACAGCCGCTCATGCCGCTGCCGGGTGGGGCTGCCCTCGATGCGCACGGTGTTCGCGTACCACTCGGCGTACTGGTGGCGGGCGTAGGCGTTCGTGGCGGTGACGTCGCGGCGATCCAGAACGTCGGCCCAGGCCGGCACGGAGTACAGGCCCCAGTGCACGAACAGGCCGAGCTTCGCGTCGCGGTACCAGTCCGGCACGGCGAGGTCCGGGTAGGCGCTCGCGGGGGCGGCATCGGCCGGTCCGTGGCGGTCGTCGAAGCTGATCATCGGGCACTCCTTCGCGGCGATCCCCCCCCTGGCGGCGACGTCGGCCCGGTGCGAGGATGGCCACCACGCTATCAACCGCTTAAGCTCCGGGAGCCCACATGACTGCGACGACCACGCCTGCGATCGCGCGGCCCTCCTCCGACCGCCCCCGCATCGGCATCGCCGGGATCGCGATCGAGTCCTCCACCTTCACGCCCTACCGCTCCGGGGAGGCGGACTTCGAGGTGCGCCGCGGCACCGAGCAGATCCTGGAGCGCTACCCCTTCGAGGTGCCGGCGGCGGAGTACGTGGGCGTGCTCCACGCCCGCGCCCTGCCCGGCGGGCAGCTGGACCGCGAGGCCTACGAGGGATGGAAGGCGGAGATCGTCGCAGGCCTCGCCGCCGCCGTGGAGAGCGCGCCGCTGGACGGCTTCTTCTTCGACATCCACGGCGCCATGAGCGTGGTGGGGCTCGAGGACGCCGAGGGCGACCTGATCACCGCGATCCGTGCAGCGATCGGGCCGGACACCGTGGTGGGCACCGCGATGGACCTGCACGGGAACGTCTCCCCCACCCTGTTCGCGGCCTGCGACCTGCTGACCTGCTATCGCCACGCCCCGCACATCGACGCCTGGGAGACCCGTGAGCGCGGCCTGCGGGACCTGGTCGAGGCGGCGAGGTCCGTGCGCGAGGGCGGACCGCTCCCCCACAAGGCCCTCGTGCACGTGCCGATCCTGCTGCCCGGGGAGAAGACCTCCACCCGCATCGAACCGGCCGCGTCCCTCTACGCCCGGATCCCCGAGCTCACGGCGCGCGCCGGGGTCACGGACGTGTCCTGCTGGATCGGCTTCGCCTGGGCGGACCAGCCCCGCTGCCAGGCCGCGATCGTCGCCCACGGCGCGGACGCCGCCGCGGTCGAGGCCGCAGCGCTCGAGCTCGCCACCGCGCTGTGGGAGGTGCGGCACGAGTTCGAGTTCGTCGCCCCCACCGGCAGCTTCGACGAGTGCCTCGACCGCGCGATCCGCTCGGAGGCCCGGCCGTTCTGGATCTCCGACTCCGGGGACAACCCGGGCGCCGGCGGGGCCGACGACACCACCTGCTGCCTGGCCCGCCTCGCCGCACGGGAGGAGATCCGCGCCGGCGACGTGAGCGCGCTGATGGTCTCCCTCGTCGACCCGGCGACGACCGATGCCGCCTGGGAGGCCGGGGTCGGCGGGCGGCTCGAGGTGGCGGTGGGCGGTCGGATCGACGCCCGCGACCCGGGCCCGGTGCCGCTCGCCGTCGAGGTCGCCGCCCTCGACGAGTCGGGGCCGACGGGCCGCGCCGCCGCGCTGCGCGTGTTGGACCGGCCGGTGGCGGAGGCCGGCCCGTCGGCCTCCCTCGCCGACTCTCCCGCGACCGGGCTCACCGTCGTCGTCACCGCGCGCCGCTCCCAATGGGCGACCCGCGCGATGTTCTCGCGGCTCGGACTGTCCATGACCGGCTTCGACGTGGTCACCGTGAAGATGGGCTACCTCGAGCCCGAGCAGTACGAGGCCGCCGCGGACTGGCTGCTGGCCCTGACCCCGGGCGGCGTGGACCAGGACCTGCTGCGCCTGGGCCACGAGCGGATCGCCCGGCCCATGATCCCCTTCGACCCCGAGATCCCGGCGCCGACGGCGGAAGGTGTGGTCACGGGCGGCGGGGCGGTGCTCCGGGGAACGGAGCGCGGCGAGCGCTGAGGCGGTCGGGCGCTCGCCCTTCCGGACCGTGCAGCGCTCGTGGATCCGGTGGTGGGTATCGGTGGGGCAGTCCGCGTCAGGACGTGGTCTCCGGCGTCACCCGCCGCGCACGGAGTGCGCTGGCGACCGCGATTCCGCCGAGGAGCACGAGAACCCAGACCGGAACTGCACTGCGCTCGTGGATGACGCCGGGCAGCAGCAGGATCAGGGTCGCCCCGGACAGCACCATCACGATGAACGGCACCAGGAACCGACGGATCGACGTGTCCACGGTCTCCCCTCTCAGCGATCCGGGCCGGAGCGACCGAGGCCGCCGCGAGCGACCCGATCATGCGTCGCGCAAGACCCCTTGATGACTCCTCGGAAGCTACTGCCGTCCGCTGCACTCCCGCAAGGTCCGCTGCGGGGTCGAGCCGGACCACGGACACGTCCCGGTCGGTCCCCGGCACCTGGAACGGGGATCGCCCGGGCGAAGGCCTGCGGGTCGGAGTGCTCGAGCGCGCTCAGAGGATCCAGGGCGCTGATCGCGGCATCGTGCTCCGTGCGCTGGTGGAAGACGCATCATCGGGGTTCCATCCCCCGATCATCGCGCACGCGGGCCGCCGGATGACCACGAGCTCCGGGTCGTGCGCGAGGCTCCCCCGATCGGGCTCGCGGTCCACGCGCCCCGGCACGACCCGCAGGTGTGGTGCGCTCCTGTTCCCTCCATGGAACACCGACGCACCAGACCCGCCGGTCACCACGATGGCGAGGCGGGGCGCGGCGGTCTAGACGACCAGGCTCAGCAGGAGCACGAAGACCAGCCCGCAGACCGAGATGATCGTCTCGAGCACGGTCCAGGTCAGCAGGGTCTCCTTCACGGACAGCCCGAAGGACTCCTTGACGATCCAGAACCCGGTGTCGTTGACGTGGGAGGCGATGATCGAGCCCGCGCCGACGGCCAGCACCACCAGAGCCGCGTCGACGGAGGTCGACTCGACGATGGGCAGCATGATCCCGACCGACGTCAGCGCCGCCACCGTGGCGGACCCCTGGGCGAGCCGGATGAGCGCCGCGACCAGCCACGCCAGGATCAGCGGTGAGACGGGAGCACCCTCCATCAGGTCGGCGACGAAGTCCCCGACGCCGCCCACCAGGAGGACCTCCTTGAGCGATCCGGAGATGCCCAGGATCAGGATCAGCATGCCGATCGCCTTGGCGGCGGACTCCATGGACTCGTAGATCTCGCCCATCGTGCGCCCGCGACCGAGACCCATCGTCACCATGGCGAACAGCACCGACAGCATCATCACCACGCTGGGCTGGCCCAGCATGCTGATCACGTCGACGACGTAGCTCTCCGGCAGGCCCCCGGCCGACTGCACGATGGTCACCACGCCGGCGCCCAGCAGCAGGATCACCGGGAACAGCGCCGTCAGCAGGCTGATCCCGAATCCCGGCAGCTCCTCCTCGGTGAACTCGCGGGAGTCGGCGGCCTTCGCGAGGGTGCCGATCTGCTTGGACTCGAAGGCCGAGGGCACGTACCGGCGGGCGGCCCGCACGAAGAGGGGGCCGGCGATGACGGTGGTGGGCAGGGCGACGATGGCGCCGTAGAGGATCACCATCATGATCGGCGCCCCGAACTCGAGGGTGACGACGGTGGGCCCCGGTGTCGGCGGGAGGAAGGCGTGCATGACCGAGAGGCCGGTCGCCATCGGCAGGCCGAGCCACACCAGGTTGAGCTTGGTCTGCTTCGCCATCTGGTAGACGATCGGGACCAGCAGCACGATGCCGACCTCGAAGAAGAGGGCGATGCCGAGGATCAGCGCCGCGGCGACCACGGCCCACTGGGTGTTCCGGGCGCCGAAGGTCTCGATCAGGGTGAGGGCGATCCGCTGGGAGCCGCCGCCGTCACCGAGCAGGCGCCCGAGCAGCGCCCCGAACCCGAAGATGAGGCCCGCCGTCGCCAAGGTGCCGCCGAAGCCGTCCTGGAGGGCGTCGACCGTCTCCAGCGGCGGGACCCGCAGCATCACCGCGAGCACGATCGTCGAGACGGCCAGGGCGATGAAGGGGTGGACCCTGAACCTCATCACGAGGAGCAGGAGGAGCAGGACGCCGATCGCGGTCAGTACGAGGGGCATGGGAGTTCCTTCGTCGGGGGTGGGGAGAACGGAACCGAAGGACGCGCTGTATCGTCTGCGCCCCGGGCTGCCGCGCCCGGAGAACGGTCCTGAACAGGGTACGGATGGTCAGAGCTGCGCGTTCCCTGGTCCGCGCGATGGTCGAGAGCTCAGGCCTTCGGGAGCACGACGGTCTTCAGGCCCTCACCGGCCTCCGCCGCCCGCAGCGCCTCCGGGAACCGGGACAGCGGAACCTGCCGCGTGATCAGCGGTGCGAGGGCGACCTGGCCGGTCGCGATCAGCCGCATCGCGGAGCGCCACGAGGCGGCTGTGGAGGCGAAGCCGCTGGTGATGATGAGCTCCTTGTAGAGGATCTGGTCCGCAGGCAGGGTGACGTCACTGCCGAAGATGCCGACCTGCACGTACCGTCCCCCGCGGCGGACGGCCTCGAAGGCGACGTTCGCCGCCGCCGCGCTGCCCGAGCATTCGAGGACCACGTCGAAGCCACCCGGCTCGACATCGCCGGTCGTGGTCGCCGCGCCGAGGCTCTCCGCGACCTGCAGCCGTGCCTGGTCCTGCGCGAGTCCGGTCATCGTGACCTCGCCGCCGAGGGCACGGGCGACCTGGGCGGTGAGCTGCCCCATCGCGCCCGGGCCGGTGACCAGCACACGGTCCCCGGCCTGCACGACGGGCGGGTCCAGCAGGCACTGGGCCACGCACGCCAGCGGTTCGGCGAGTGCCCCGTCGAGGTCGCCCAGATGCTCGGGGACCTCGTGGAGATTCTGCACGGGCAGCACCACGAACTGCGCGAAGCCTCCGTGCTCGTAGCTGCCCAGCGAACGGCGCGAGGGGCAGAGGTTGCGGCGGCCGGCACGACACCAGCGGCAGGTCTCGCACGTCGCGAAGTACGTCTCGCACACCACGCGCCGGCCCACCCAGTCCACGTCGGACTCCGCGCCGACCTCGACGACGGTGCCGGTGAACTCGTGGCCCATCACCACCGGGGGCTCGTAGCCGTACTCGTCGTGCGCGACGTGGACGTCCGTGCCGCAGATCCCCGTCGCGGCGATCTCGACCCGGGCCGAGCCAGGCACGGTCACGGGGACGGGCACCTCCGTCACGACCACACCCTCAGGGCCGGCGGACTCCTTCACCGCTGCGGTCATCGTCTGCTCGGTCGAAGGAAGGGTGGTGGCCATCTCGTCTCCTGATCATGGGATCGGTGGTGGTCGGGCGCGGTCGAGGGACAGTGCCCTCCGCGTCGGCGTGCACAGAGCGCGAGCGAGGTGGTGCTCCGTCCTCTCAGGAGTCGACGAGCGTGACCTCGAAGGAGTAGCGCGAGGCGCGGTAGACGTGGTCGCCGAACTCCACGACCGTGCCGTCGTTCGCGAAGGACTTCCGCTCCATGGTCAGCAGCGGGGCGCCGACCTCCTCGTCGAGCAGCTCGGCGAGCTCCTCGTCCGCGACGGTGGCGCCGATCCGCTCGTGGGCGAGCACCGTGGTGATCCCGGCGTCCCGCAGGCAGGCGTACAGGCCCGAGGCGGCGAGCGCCTCGCGGGAGGGCGCGATCCGCTCGGGGATGGTGTTGCGCAGCACCGCGAGCGGCTCCCCGTCGGCGTAGCGCACCCGGATGAGGTCCAGCACCTGCTCCCCCGCGGGCAGCTGCAGGCGGTCCACGGCCTGCGGCGAGGGGCGCCCCACCCGGTACTCGACCACCTCGGTGCGCGGTGCCTTCCCGGCGGTGCGCAGGTCGTCGTACAGCGAGGTCAGCGCCACCTGACGGTTCACGGGCGCCTGCACCACCTGGGTGCCCACGCCGCGCTTGCGCACCAGCATGCCCTTGTCCACGAGCTCCTGGATGCCCTGGCGGACCGTCGGCCGGGAGAGCTTCAGCCGCTTGGAGAGCGCGAGCTCGTTCTCGAGCCGGCTGCCCGGCGGCAGGGTCCCGCTGCGGATCGCCTCCTCGATGCCGCCGGCCAGCTGCAGGTACAGCGGGGTCTGGCTGGTGCGGTCCACGGCGAGGTCGAGCGTGAGGGGACCGCTCGCGGAGCGGGGCTCATCGTCCATGACGACCTCCTGTGATCGAGGGGCGGGCGAGCCGGGGGCGGGCTCGCCCTCCGGCGGCGGAGCGGGTCCGTCGCGCGGCGGAGCGGGTCCGTCGCGCGGCGGTTCCGCTGTCGAGGATACGGGCAGGGATGCTCAGCGGGGCTTGGCTCAGCGAGGCCGGTCCAGCAGGGTCACCTCGACGGCGCCCTCGAGGGACAGGGACTGCTCGGCCGCCTCGCACACGGCCGCGGCGACGTAGCCGTCCCAGGCCGTGGCCGAGCGGGGCGCGATGTTGGTGCCGTCGGCCACCGCGGCGATCCAGGCCTGCACCTCGGCGTCGTAGGCGTCGACGAAGCGGGGCCGGAAGTCGGCCGGCACCGAGCCGCCCCAGCGGCCGCCGGAGAGCTGCGTGGCCACCAGGCCGGACTCCTGGCCGATGGTCGCCACGCCCTTCGACCCCACCAGCTCGGTGCGCACCTCGTAGCCGGAGCCGGTGTTGACGTACAGCTCGTCGGTGACGAGGGTGCCGGACGCCGTCCGGAACAGCAGCAGCATCGGGTCGCTGAGCCCCTCGGGCGCGTTCTCGGTGCTGCGCGGGGTGATGGTCTGCACGGAGACCACCGGCTCCTCGAGGAAGAAGGAGATCGCGTCGATCTCGTGGACGGCGGAGTCGTAGACCATGTGCGAGTTCGTGAAGCCGGGCAGGACGTCGGCGTTGCGGTGCTTGCAGTTCAGCAGCATCGGTGTGCCCAGCTCCCCGGCCGCGAGGGCGTCCTTGAGCTCGCCGTAGCCGTGATCGAAGCGGCGCATGAAGCCGAGCGACACGTAGGGGCGGCCGCTCTCGTGCTCGGCCCGGACCACGTCGTAGGCGTCCTGCGGGTTCATCGCCAGCGGCTTCTCGCACAGCACCGGCTTGCCGGCCGCGATCGCGGCGAGCACCTGCTCGCGGTGGAACTGGCCGGGGCTCGCGATGAGCACCGCGTCGACGTCCTCGGCGGCGATGACCTCCTCGGGGGTGTCCACCACGCGGGAGCCGGGTGCAGCGGCGGCGACCGTCTCCGCGGTCTCGCGCAGGTAGTCGCTGAGCACGCTCACGCGGGCGCCCTTGATGCGTCGCGCGATGCGCTCGACGTGGTCGGCGCCCATGCGGCCCACGCCGATGACGCCGACGCGGATGTCCTGCGGGGGTGCGCTCTGCGGCCCGGGCTGCGGGGGTGCGGTCTGCGCAGGCGTGCTCTGCTCAGGGGTGCTGTGCCCGGAGGTGCTGTTCCCGGGGGTGCTCTGCTCAGGGGTCATCGTGCCTCTCCTTCGAGTCGCGGATCGATGCCGGCTTCGTCCCAGGTGCCGCGCACCCAGGTCTGCTCGGGATGGTCGGTGATGTTCCAGGCCCGCTCCGCCTCGGGGCCGGCCATGACGTTGAGGTAGTACATGTCGTGCCCGGGCGCGGCGGCGCAGGGGCCGTGCCAGCCGTGCGGCACCAGGACGGTGTCGCCGCTGCGCACCTCGGTGAGCACGTCCACGGGCTTGTCCTCGCCGCTCGAGGTGGTCTGGTGGAAGCCGAATCCGGGGGTGCCGCCGGGGGCGTCCTGGATCTCGTAGTAGTAGATCTCCTCGAGCTCGCTCTCGCGGCGGGTGCCGTCGTCGATCGTCTCGTCGTGCTTGTGCGCGGGATAGCTGGACCAGTTGCCGCCGGGAGTGATGACCTCGCAGGCGATCAGACTGTCGCAGTCGTCGAAGGCGCCGACGGTGCCGAAGTTGCGCACCCTGCGGGTCATGGTCCCGCCGCCGCGCACCTCGACCGGGACGTCCTCGGCACGGATCAGCGTGACCGGGTGGCTGCCGGTCGCGACCGCCGTGGCGAGCGCGAAGCGTCCGCCCTCGGCGGAGGTGATGGTCAGCTGGGAGCCGACGGGGGCGTAGAGCACGTCGGTCGCGGAGGCGAACACGTCGGGGCGGCCGCGCAGCGTGTGGATCTCGCCGTCGACGGAGACCTCGCAGCCCCCGTTCAGCGGCACGACCATCACCTCGACGCCGTTGGCGGTGCTCACCTCGGACTGCCCCGGCCCGAGCGCGAGGACGCGCAGACCGGTGTGGGCCCAGTCCTCGCGACGGCCCGGATCGACGAGGGTCTCGTAGCGGCCCTGGGCGGTCGAGCCGGCGGGCAGGTGGAGGTTCTCTGCGGTGGTCATGGGTGGACTCCCTTCGAAAGGCGTGGTCAGCGGACCATGTCGACCGAGGCGCGCACGGCCGCGGTGACATCGTCGTCCGCCGGGTAGAGCAGGGTGCGGCCGACGACGAGCCCGCGCACGTTGGGCCGGTCCAGGGCCTGCCGCCACGAGGCGCGCAGGGCGACCGGGTCGTCCTCCGCAGGGTCGCCGCCGAGGATCAGGGTGGGCAGGGTGGTCGCGTCCATGACGCGCTCCATGTCCTCGACCGCGGGCAGCTTCAGCCAGGTGTAGGCGCTGGTGGCGCCGAGGCCCTGGGCGATGTGGATGGACTTGATGACCGCCTCCGGGGAGAGGTCGTTGGCGACCTTCGTGCCCGGCCCGCCGGGGCGGGAGGACAGGAACGGCTCGACCATCGCGATGAGCTCGTGGCGCGCGAGGTCGGTGACCGCGTTCGCGCTCGCCTCCAGGATGAAGGAGGTGCGGTCGTCCTCGAGATCGATGCGGGTGAGCATCTTGCCGCCGTCGAAGCCGGAGGCCTTGATCGACGCGGCGTCGTAGGCGGTGAAGCGGTCCTCGATCTCCCAGGAGGAGCCCTGCAGGCCGCCGCGGTTCATCGAGGCGAACACGACCTTGTCCTCGAGGGCGCCCATGACCAGCAGGTCCTCGAGGATGTCGGCGGTGCCGAGCACACCGTCCACGCCGGGCACCGCGAGGGCCTCGCGCAGGCGGTCCAGCAGCTCGGTGCGGCTCGCCATCGCATGGGGGCGGGAGCCGACGCCGAGGGCGCCGCGGGCGGGATGGTCCGCGGCGATGATCATCATGGCGCCGTCGGTGTCCGCGACGGTGCGACGGCTGCGCGAGGCGGCCAGGCGCGCGAACCGGCCCGGGTCCTCGATGCGGACCCGCGTGACGTCCTCGTAGGTGGAGACGAACTCGGTGGAGGCGGTCCTGGCGGAGGCGGTCCGGGAAGGGGCGGTCCGGGAGGAGGCGGCGGTCATCGCGCCTCCGTCCCGGCCGCTGCCCGGCCCGCTCCGGCCGTGCTCTGCTCCGCGCCCGCCGTTCCGCGGTTGCGCAGGGCACCGAGCATCTCGTCGACCGTCTGTCCGTGGTTCGGGTCGCCGCCTTCGAGCAGGAGGTCGATCTCCTCGGTCGTGGGCATCGCCGTCGAGCACTCCAGGCGCGAGGTGACGATGGCGCCGGCCGCGTTGCAGCGGGTCAGCGTCTCCTCGAGGGACTGTCCGGAGAGCAGGCCGTGGCACAGGGAGCCGCCGAAGCTGTCGCCGGCGCCGAGGCCGTTGATGACCTGGATGAGGTTCGGGGCCACGACGACGTGCTCGTCGGCGGTCTTGCCGAGCACGCCCCTGGGGCCCTGCTTGACGATGGCGATCCTGACGCCGGCCTCGAGCAGGGCGTCGGCCGCGCGCTCCGGCTCGGTCTCGCCGACGGCGACCTCGCACTCCTCCTTGTTGCCCACCGCGACGGTGGTGCTCTTCAGCGCCTCGCGGTAGAGCTCGCGAGCCTCGCCGGGCGAGGACCAGAACATCGGCCGGTAGTCGAGGTCGAAGACGGTGTGGTCGGTGCGGCCGCGGGCCTCGAGGGCCGCGAAATGCGCGGAGCGGCTGGGCTCCTCGGACAGGCCCGTTCCCGAGAACCAGAACAGCGGGACCTCCCGGATCGCGTCGAGGTCGAGGTGCTCGGGTGCGACCTGCAGGTCCGGGGCGCTGGGCCGGCGGTAGAAGTACAGCGGGAAGTCGTCGGGCGGGAAGATCTCGCACAGGGTGATGGGGGTGTTGAGCTGGTCGTTCTTCACGACGTAGCGACCGGAGACGCCCAGGCGCTCCATCTCCTGGACGACGTAGCGGCCGAACGGATCGTCTCCCACGCCGGTGATCACGGCCGGGGCGTGCCCGAGCCGGGCCGCGGCGACGGCGACGTTGGTGGGGCTGCCGCCGAGGAACTTGCCGAAGCTGTGGATGTCCTCGAGCCCCTTGTCGATCTCCAAGGGGTAGATGTCGACGCCGCTGCGTCCGAACGTGATGATGTCGAGGTCTGCTGCCATGGGTCTCCATGCCTCCCTGCGTCGAGAACCGGGGTCGGATGTCGTGGGCGTCTGCGCCCTGCGAACCGGCGGATGCTCCTATGCTTCCACTGCCGGGACGCTTTGTCCATACAAAGCGGGATACTTGTCAGGCGGGTTGGAGGTGAGGCGGCCGGGACGGGCCGGTGCGGCACCCGTGGCGTCGGAGCCGACGGCGCCGAGCACAGCCCTCCGCCGTCGGACCGCTCCCGATGCCCCGGCCCTGCCTGCCCGCTCCCGTCGGCCCGGTCGCGTCGGCCCGGTCGCGTCGGCCCGGTCGCGTCGGACTGCTCCCCTCGGACTGCTCCCGTCGCCCGCTCCTGTCGGCCACCAGGCGGTCACAGCTCCCCGGTGAGGAACTGCGCGCGGCCGTGGCCGAAGGACCAGTCCTCACGGCCGTTGTGCACCACCGAGACGATGAGGTCCTCCGGGCGGACCAGCTCCGCGGCCGCGAGTCGCTCGGCGAGCGCGGCGTAGATCGCGGTCTTCTGCTCCGTGCTGCGCCCCTGCTGGGTGACGTGGATGATCACCACGCCGTCGCTGCGCTCGATCCCGAGGCCGGTGTCCTCGGCGATGATCGCGCCGACGGGCAGCGTCTCCACGATCTGGTAGCGGTCCCCGGCCGGGGCGTCGAACAGCTCGAGCATGACCTCCTGGACGATGTCGGCCAGCTGCCGGGACTGCTCAGGGGTGCGGACGTCCTGCTGGGTGATGCGGACGAGGGGCATGTGAGGATCCTTTGTCGGGTCGAGTCGTCGAGGCGAGCTGTCGGGTCGAGCTGTCGGGTCGAGCTGTCGGGTCGAGCTGTCGGGTCGAGGGTGCGTGACGCGTCGCTATCGGGGATGAATACCGACGCGTCACGCGACGACGGGCCTGCCGCGCCAGGACAGGAGTCAGTCATGCGACGACGGGCCCGCCGCGCCAGGACAGGAGTCCGTCGCGCGCCGAGCGCTCAGGTGCCCGCTCGCTCGGCGGCGGCGAGCAGCGTGCGGGCCCCGCGCTCGAGGCCCTCGACCTGGCCGAAGGCGGCGTCCTCGTGCTCGATGTTGACGTTCAGGTCGGGGTTCACCGCGGCCAGAGCCGCCAGGAACCGGGTCCAGTAGTCGACGTCGTGCCCCTCCCCGAGAGCGACGAAGCGCCAGGCCGGGTCCTCGGGCCAGGTGGAGCAGTAGTGCCCGACACCGGTGGGCGTGCGCTGGGCCGGGTCCTCGGGGACCGGGTCGAAGGCGGTGTCGAGCACGCCGCGCACGGCAGCCCCGGGCAGCACCGCGGTGTCCTTGGCGTGGACGTGGGTGATGTGGGTGCCGAGCCTCTCGATGCAGTCGATCGGCTCCATCTGCTGCCAGAACAGGTGGGAGGGGTCGAGGTTCACGCCGATGTTGGTCGGCTCGACCTTCTCCAGGAACTGCTCGAAGGTGGGCGGGGAGAAGACGAGGTTGCGCGGGTGCATCTCGAAGGCGAGCTGCACGTCGTGCTGACGGGCGAGGGCGTCGATCTCCTTCCAGAACGGCACGGCGACGGACCACTGGTGGTCGAGGATCTCGAGGTCGATGCCGTTCCAGGGGTTCACGATCCACGCCGGGTACCGGGCACCCGGGTCGGTGCCCGGCGTGCCCGACATGGCGACCACGTCGCGCACCCCCAGCCTGCCCGCCAGCTCGATGGTGCGCCGCAGGTCATGGGCGTGCGGGATGCCCTCGGTGGGCAGCGGGGACAGCGGGTTCCCGGAGACGGTGAGGCCGGTGAGCCGCATGCCCTTGTCCTCGAAGACCGCCAGGAGGTCGCGGCGGGCCTTCTCGCCGGTCAGCAGTGCGTCGACGTGGGCGTGCGGGGCGGGGATGAACCCGCCGGTGTTGATCTCCGCGCCGGTCAGTCCGGCCCCGGCGAGCACGTCGAGGGCTTCCTCGAGGGTGCGGTCCTGCAGGCAGGCGGTGTAGGCGCCGTAGGTGAGTGCCATGGCGGGGTTCCTTTCGGGGTGGGGGCCGGCGCGGCGTCGGGGCCGGCGTGTGAGGGGACCTGAGCGGTCAGTCGATCGTGATGGTGGCGCCACCGTCCGCGGCGGACCGGGCGATCGCGTCGAGGATGCGCATCTGGCGGTGGCCGTCGGAGAAGCTCGCGCAGCGCGGAAGGGCGCCCTCGGTGATCCCTGCGACCTCCTGCAGGAAGGCGTGGGCCTGGTAGGTGAACTGCTCGATCTGGTTCAGGCCCACGCCTCCGAAGGCCATCGACGAGCCGTCCGCGAAGTACGGGAACTCGGGGTTGACCAGCACCTGGCGCAGCCCGCCGAGGCCCTGCGGGGAGGACTGGTCGGCGATCTGGATCTCGCCGGTGCGGTCCAGGGACCAGCTCGCGGTGCCGCCGGTGCCCAGCACGGTCAGGGCCTTGTAGTTGGGCAGGCCGTGGGCCACGCGGGAGACGGAGAAGGTGCCGGCCGCGCCGGAGGCGAAGCGCGCGGTGAAGGTGGCGACGTCGTCGTTCTCGACCGTCTCCTTGGGGGCGTCGGCCGCGGCGGTGACCCCGCGACCACCCGCGACGGCACCGGAGGCGACCGGCCGCTCGGTGACGGTCTGCACCAGCTGGGCGCCGGAGACCTCGACCAGCGGGCCCAGGATCAGTTCCGCCGAGTCGACCAGGTGGGAGCCGACGTCGCCGAGCGCGCCCGAGCCCATCGGACCCTTGTAGCGCCAGGCCATGGGCACGTTCTCGTCGGCCCCGTAGTCGCACCAGTAGCGACCGTCGAGGTGCGCGACCTGCCCGAGCGAGCCCTCCGCGGCGAGCTTCGCGAGCATGGCGATGCCGGCGTTGCGGCGGAAGGTGTAGCCGGTGGCGAGCACCAGGTCGGGGTGCTGCTGCTCGAGGGCGGCCATCGCCTCGGCGTCCTCGAGGGTTCCTGCCAGCGGCTTCTCGCACAGCACGTGCTTGCCGGCCGCCGCCATGGCCTCGGCGATCTCCCGGTGCAGGGCGTTGCCGACCACGATGGAGACGATGTCGACGGAGTCGTCGGCGGCGACCTCGCGCCAGTCGTCGACGGCCTTCTCGTAGCCGTAGCGGGCGGCGGCGTCCTCGGCGAAGGGCAGGTGCATGTCCGCGATCGCGGCGAGGCGGACCGGCGGCAGGCCCAGGTCGTAGACGGTTCCGGCCTGGCGCCAGGCGTTGGCATGGGTGCGACCGGCCATTCCGGCGCCGATCACGGCGACGGAGAGGGGGGTGGCAGCGGTGGTGTTCATGGGGGTGGTCCTTCCGGGTGCTGAGGAGATGTCGCGAGGGCGGCGCGGGATCAGCGCAGGCGGATCACCCCTCCGGCCTCGCGGAACTCCCACTCGATGCGCTCGAGGGTGAACTTCCGCGTCTCCGGCACGCGCAGGAAGTACCAGATGACGGCGCCGATGTTGATGGCGGCGAAGAGGCCGTAGGTGACCACGGGCCCGAGGCCGTCCATCATCACGGGGAAGGTGACGGTCACGATCATGTTCGTGACCCACAGGATCATCACCGCGAAGCCGTTGGCCGCGCCACGGATGGCGTTGGGGAAGATCTCCGAGAGCATCACCCACATGACCGGGCCGGGACCCGACTGCATGCCGAGCATGAACAGCACGATCACGACCACCACGAGGTAGGGCACGAACGCGGGGATGTCCTGGGAGACGCCCCCGGCATCGGTGAGGTAGGGGTCGATGCCCAGCAGGAAGATCGCGGTCATCGCGACCAGGGAGAGGGTCAGGATCACCTGACCCACCAGCAGCACCTGGCGTCGGCCGAAGCGGCGCAGCGCGAGCAGGCCGGCGGCCGAGCCGATCACCGAGGCGACGCCCGTGAAGACGTTGAGGATGATGGAGGCCTGCGAGTCGAAGCCGGCCGCCATCAGCACCCGCGGGGCGTAGTACATCATCGTGTTCACACCGGTGAGCTGCTGCAGGATCGCGAAGGTGCCGCCGAAGATGATGATCGAGCGCAGCCAGGGGATCCTCCACCCGGCCGAGAGGGAGAGCTTCTCCCGCTTCTCCTCCTGCCTCCGGTTGGCCTCCATCTCGGCGACCTCGGCGACGACGTCGTGCGTGCCCTCGACGCGGACGCGCTTGAGGGCACCGATCGCCGCGGTGAGCTCGCCGCGGCCGATGTGCCAGCGGGCGGACTCCGGCATCATCCGGATCCCGATCCACAGCGCGATCGCCGGGAGGGAGCAGATCAGGAGCATCCAGCGCCAGGCGTGGCCGTTGCCCTCGGAGACGGTGACGCCCGCGATGCCCGCGAGCACGTCCCAGGAGACGCTGGCCCCGGACTCGTAGGTGCCGGTCGGGTCGTTCTCGACGACCGCGGTGGGGCCGCCCTGGATGCCGGCGATGATCGCGTTGCAGGCGAAGGCGGCGAGCTGGCCGGTGACGATCATCAGCTGATCGACGGCCACGAGCATGCCGCGCTGCTCCTTGGGCGCGGACTCGGAGAGGTAGACCGGCACCGTGGTGGACGCGCCGCCGACGGCGAGGCCGAGGACGAAGCGCGAGAGGTACATCAGGGTGATGTTCGGGGCGAGCGCGCAGGCGACGGCGCCGACGAAGAACACCGCGGCCAGCAGCAGGAGGTTGTGCCGCCGGCCGTAGCGGTCGGACAGCCGCCCGCCGAGCACCGCGCCGACGGCGCACCCGAACAGCAGGAAACCGCCGATCAGCCCTTCCTCGAGGGAGGTCAGGGCGAGGCCGCCGGCCTCGGTGGGCATGTGCATGTAGGGCAGCGCTCCGGAGATCACGCCGGTGTCGTAGCCGAACAGGAAGCCGCCGAGGCACGCCACCACGGCGAGTAGCCCGATCGATCGCTTCTTGCCCGAGGCCGGCGTGGAGCGCACGAGCGCTCTGACCCGCGTGTTCTCTTCTGCCTGTGTGGAGCTCATGTTCCCTCCTTGGAACCTGAGTCCGACGCCGCGGCGCCGGTGCACGGCACCGCGTCGGCGCCTGCGCAGAGGATGGGGTGTCGTTCCCGGTGGCGATCCGGCCCGTGCGTCCGGACGGCGTGCGTCCGGACGGCATGTCAGGCCAATGCTCACCGTGAAGTGTTAAATGTTCGGTCTTTTAGCCCGAACCTCACTGACTGGATGGCAAGCTAGCACACGACCTGAGCCCCGGGACAGCCGGTCCAGCGCCGAGATCCTGGCGATTTCTCTCCGACCAGCATGATCGTCGACTCCGATCTTGTCCTGACATTGTCTTGACATGCTCGCCGCACCGGGCCATGCTGGTGCCCCACGAACTCATCGTCGAGTGGACCGTCCGCGGCGGTGCCACCCACGCCCCGCCCCTGCGCGGCGGCCCGTCCCACGGAGGCAGCATGCGCGAGAACCCGCCGGCCCGCCCCGGCACGATCAGACTGACCGTCGGCCAGGCCCTGGTGCGGTTCCTGGCCGCGCAGCACTCCGAGCGCGACGGCGTCCGCGTGCGCCTCATCCCGGGCACCTTCGGGATCTTCGGGCACGGCAACGTCGCAGGGCTCGGCCAGGCACTGCTGCAGAACGCCGTCGATCCCGCCGAGGATGAGGCGTCGATGGACTACTACCAGGCCCGCAACGAGCAGAACATGGTGCACACCGCCGTGGCCTACGCGCGCACGACGAACCGACTGCAGACCCTCGCCTGCACCGCCTCGATCGGCCCGGGCTCGACCAACATGCTCACCGGCGCGGCGCTCGCGACCGTCGACCGCATCCCCGTGCTGCTGCTGCCCAGCGACATCTTCGCCACCCGCACCGTCGACCCGGTGCTCCAGCAGCTCGAGGACGAGACCGGCGGGGACGTCTCCGTCAACGACGCCTTCCGCCCCGTCTCGCGCTACTTCGACCGCATCTCCCGGCCCGAGCAGCTGATCCCCGCCGCTCTGCAGGCGATGCGGGTGCTCACCGATCCCGCCGAGACGGGCGCCGTCACCCTCTCCCTGCCGCAGGACGTGCAGGCCGAGGCCTACGACTGGCCGCTCGAGCTCTTCCGCGAGCGCACCTGGCACGTGCCCCGGCCCGTGCCCGAGCCCGCCGCCCTCGACCGCGCCGTGGAGGTCATCCGCTCCGCGAGGACACCGGTGCTCATCGCCGGCGGCGGCGCGATCTACTCCGAGGCGAGCGAGGCGCTGGCCGCGTTCACCGATGCCACCTCCATCCCGGTGCTGGACACCCAGGCCGGCAAGGGCGCACTGAGCGCAGACCACCCGCTGTGCATCGGCGGCGTCGGTGCGACCGGCAATGACGCGGCCAACACGCTGGCCGCCGAGGCCGACGTCGTGATCGGCGTGGGCACCCGCTACACCGACTTCACCACCGCCTCCCACACCGCCTTCCGCCATCCGGACGTGCGGTTCGTGAACCTCAACGTCAAGGCCTTCGACGCGGCCAAGCACTCCGCGACCATGGTCGTCGCCGATGCGCGCGCAGGACTGGACGCCCTGCGCGAGGCGCTCGCGGGGAACAGGGCGCTCGCGGGGAGCGGGGCGGTCGCGGGATACGAGGCACCGCCCGAGCACGTCGAGCGCGCCCGCTCCGAGCGCGCCGCCTGGGAGGAGCTGGTCGCCCCCTGCTTCGCCCCGCACGACCAGGACCTGCCCGCCCAGACCGAGATCTTCGGGGCGCTGAACGAGCTGATGGGCGAGGAGGACGTCGTCATCAACGCCGCCGGCTCCATGCCCGGTGACCTGCAGGCGCTGTGGAAGGCCCGCTCGCCGCGCCAGTACCACCTCGAGTACGGCTACTCGTGCATGGGCTACGAGCTGCCGGCCTCGCTCGGCGCGAAGATGGCCGCGCCCGACGCGGAGGTGGTCGCGATCATCGGCGACGGCACGTTCCAGATGGCGCCGCAGGAGATCGCCACGATCGTCGCCGAGCGGATCAAGGTCATCCTGGTGATCCTGCAGAACCACGGCTGGTCCTCGATCGGCTCCCTCTCGGAGTCCCACGGCTCCCAGCGCTTCGGCACGACGTACCGCATGCGCGACGAGAGGACCGGGATGCTCGACGGCGAGAAACTGCCCTTCGACATCCCGGCGAACATCCGCTCCTACGGCCTGATGGTCCAGGAGGTCTCCGACACCGAGGCGTTCCGCGAGGCCTACCGCCGCGCCGAGAAGTCGACCGAGGCCACCGCGATCGTGGTCAACACGGACCTGTACGGCCCCGACCCGCCCGGCAACGGCTGGTGGGACGTGCCGGTCCCGGAGACCTCCACGCTCGAGTCCACCCGGAACGCCCGCACCTCCTACGAGGACTCCCGCGCCCCGCAGCGCCACTACCTCTGACCCGCCCGCTCCGTCGGCCCCCGGCGGAGACCGCACCACCGGCCCGAGACGTCGGCCGGACCCCGACCACCCGCACACCCGAGGAGAGACCCCATGGGATACGAGATCACGCATTGGATCGACGGCCGTCCGGAGGCCGGGTCCACCGGCAGCACGCAGCCGATCATGAACCCCGCGACCGGTGGGGAGGTGGGCACCCTGCATCTGGGCGATGAGTCCACGGTGGACCGGGCGGTGCAGGTCGCCGCCGCCGCGCAGAAGGAGTGGGCGAGGGTGTCGCTGGCCAAGCGCACCCAGATCCTCTACCGCCTGCGGCAGCTGATGATCGAGAACACCGACGAGATCGCCGCGGCGATCACTCGCGAGCACGGCAAGACCCTCGCCGACGCGAAGGGCGAGATCGCCCGTGGCCTGGAGACCCTCGAGTTCGCGACCTCCATCACCCAGGACCTCAAGGGCGGCTTCTCCCAGAACATCTCCACCGGCGTGGACGGCCACACCCTGCGCCAGCCGCTCGGCGTGGTCGCCGGGATCACCCCGTTCAACTTCCCCGCCATGGTCCCGTTCTGGATGCACCCGATCGCGATCGCGACCGGCAACGCGTTCCTCCTCAAGCCCTCCGAGCGCGACCCCTCCGCCTCGAACATCGTCGCCCGCCTCTACCAGGAGGCCGGCCTGCCCGACGGCGTGTTCCAGGTGGTCCACGGCGGCAAGAGCGTGGTCGATGCGCTGTGCGAACATGACGCGGTCGCAGCAGTTTCCTTCGTCGGCTCCACCCCGATCGCCAAGCACGTCCACGCCACAGCCTCCGCGGCCGGCAAGCGGGTCCAGGCCCTCGGCGGAGCGAACAACCACGCCGTGGTGATGCCGGATGCGAACATCGAGTTCGCCGCCGGCCAGATCGCCGCGGGCGCGTTCGGCTCCGCCGGTGAGCGCTGCATGGCCGTCCCGGTCGCGGTCACCGTGGGGGACGTCCACGAGGAGTTCCTCGCCGCGATCAAGGCCGAGGCGGAGAAGCTCGTGGTGGGCCCGGGCGAGGACGACGGGACCGACATGCCGCCGGTGATCACCCCCGAGGCCCGCGAGCGCGTGATCCGCATGACCGACGAGGCCGAGCAGGCCGGCGCCACCATCGTCGTCGACGGCCGCGACCTCGTGGTCCCGGGCCACGAGAACGGCAACTTCGTCGGCCCGATCGTGATCACCGACCTGGACCGCACCCACCCCACCTACACCGACGAGGTGTTCGGACCGGTGCTGGTGGTGATGCACGTGAACAACTTCGACGAGGCGCTCGATCTGGTGAACTCCTCCCCCTTCGGCAACGGCACCGCGATCTTCACCGACTCCGGCCACTACGCCCGCCGCTACCAGGACGAGGTCACCGTGGGCATGATCGGCGTCAACGTCCCGATCCCCACCCCGGTGGGCTACTACTCCTTCGGCGGCTGGAAGGACTCCCTGTTCGGCGAGCACCACGCCCACGGCCCCGAGGGCGTCTCCTTCTACACCCGCCAGAAGGCCGTCACCACCCGCTGGCCCTCGCAGAACGAGACCGTCGAGTCCTCCATGAGCTTCCCCACCCACGACTGACCCGCCCCGGGGGCGGCGCCCACCGGTGCCGCCCCGGCGGGCCCGACCTCGCGCGATCTCGCCGTCCCGTCGAAGGAGACACCATGACCACCGACCGCTCCCGCAACCCCGAGGCGCCGTACGACAAGCTCACCATCGGCGTGTGCCCCGACCAATGGGGCGTGTGGTTCCCCGAGGACGAGAAGCAGATTCCCTGGCGCACAGCCCTCGGCGAGATGGCCGAGGCCGGCTTCTCGGTGATGGAGACCGGGCCGTGGGGCTACTTCCCGCAGGACGCGGAGAAGCTGCGGTCCGTCATGGACGAGCACGGATTCCGCGTGGTGGCCGGCACCGGCTGGGGGATCCTGCACAAGGAGGAGGCCTGGGCGGAGACCGAGCGCACCTTCCGCGCCATCGCCGAGACCCACGCGGCCGTGGGCGCGGAGTACATGGTGCACCTGCCCCCGCTGTACCGCGACGACAAGACCTGGCAGTTCACCGACGAGCGGGAGCTGAGCGGCGAGGCCTGGAGGCTGTACGTCGAGAACGCCAACCGCCTGGGCCGCCTGCTCAAGGAGGACTACGGCCTCACGATGGTGCTGCACCCCCACGGCGACAGCCACATCGAGACCCCCGAGGAGATCGCCCGCGTCTTCGAGGCGACCGATCCGGAGCTGGTGAGCTTCTGCCTGGACACCGGGCACATCATCTACGGCGGCGGGGACCCGGTGACGATGATCGACGAGTACCCCGAGCGCATCGGCTACGTGCACATCAAGGCCTTCGACCCGGAGCTCACCCGCGAGGCCCACGAGAAGGACTGGCCCTTCGGCGAGGCCGTGGCCAAGGGCGCCTCGGTGCGCCCGCCCAACGGTCTGCCGGACATGAAGGACCTGGTCCAGAAGCTGACCACGCTCGATCGCGAGCTGTACGTGATCTGCGAGCAGGACCTCTACCCCTGCGACCCGGCGCTGCCGCTGCCCAATGCGATCGCGACCCGCGAGTTCCTGGCCGAGTGCGGCCTGGGCGTGAAGTGATCTCGCCCCTCCCCCGCCCCCACCGCTGATCCCGAAGGAGTCCCCGTGGTCAAGATCCTGCTGGACCCGTCCATGTACCACCCGCACCTCTCGGTCGCCGACGAACTGCGCAAGGCCGCCGAGCTGGGGTTCGAGTACCTCGAGCTCTCGCCGCGCGCCGACTTCCACGAGTGGCACCACTACCCGAAGGTGGACCGCCACCAGATCGCCGAGGTGAGGCAGGCGATGAAGGACACCGGGGTGCGGATCTGGACGTTCAACCCCGTCTTCGACTGGGCCTGCCCCGACGAGCAGGAGCGCCAGGCGCAGGTGCGGAACTGGAAACGCCTGCTCGAGATCGCCGACGCCCTCGAGGTGCCGCTGATCGCGACCGAGTTCTCCGGCGACCCGAACCAGGCGCTGCAGAGCGAGCACCAGTTCTACCGCTCGATGGAGGAGCTCGTCCCCGTCTTCGAGAAGTACGGCCTGGAGTGCACGATCGAGGCGCACCCCTATGACTTCGTCGAGGAGAACGACCGAGCGGTGCAGATCATCCGCGGCGTGGACCGCGACTGGCTGAACTACGAGTTCTGCTTCCCGCACGCCTACCACCTGGGCCAGGGCGCCCGGGACGTGCGCGAGATGATGGACTACGCCGGGGACCGGCTGAAGCACCTGCACATCGCGGACGTCTTCGACCACACCGCGAACGTCGGCAATCGCTACATCATGAACCCGCCCGGCGTCGACGCCCGCATCCACCAGCACAACGAGATCGGCAACGGCGAGATCGACTGGGACAGCGCCTTCGCCCACCTGCGCGAGCGCGAGTACGACGGGCCGGTGTCCGTGTGCGTGTTCGGCTGGGAGGAGGAGGCCGACGCGATCAACGTGCGGATGCGCGAGCGGATCCAGAAGGAGCTCGGCGGGAGCTGAGGCGCCCGGATCCGGCTGACGTCACTGTCGCGCCCTCCGTGCCCGACGAGTTCGGTGCGCGTGTGTTCCACCGAGGGAACACCGACGCACCAGACCCGTCGGTAACCCGGGTGTGCGTGGGGTTCGCGGGGTCCGAGGGCACGCGGAGCCGGGCTCCAGGGCCGGCTGGCGCAGGCTCAGGGCGGACGCGGACGGCGCGGTGAGCGGTCGTGGGGGAAACCCCCGGGTGCTGTCCAGCGCACCGCGATAGCCTTTCGGCACGCCCAGGACGAGGCGCACGCACGGCAGCGGGGAGCATCGCAGGACCACTCCCCCGCCACGGGCCCTCGTCACCGTCGTGGGGAGGACAGCGGGGAGACGTGAGCGAAGGACGCGAGCCGTCGGCCGACGAGCCGACCAGCGGGGACAGCCGGTTCCCGGATCCCTTCGCGCCCGGGAGCGGCCCTGACCGTCCCGCCGCGGCCGACGCGCCCTCCGCCGCGCGGACCGCGCCCGGCGACCAGGACCTCCCGTGGAAGGCCACCGCGGAGCGCCGCGACCTGTGGGGGCCGATCGAGCGTCCGCTCGAGGGCACGGTCCGCTCCCCCGCCTCGGACGCGGTCGGCCGCCCCGGGCCCGGGCCGCTGGCACGCTTCGGCGCCCCGGTGGTGCTGGGAGCCCTCGCCGCGCTCGCGGCCCTGGTCGTGGTGCTCGGCACCGGGCTGGCCGGGCCGCTGATCGCGCTCCTCACCGCGGCCGGCGTCGGCGTCCTGACCCTCGGCGGCGTCGGCCTGGCCGTGAACGCCCCGCGCCGCTCACCGGCGGAGCCCCCGGTGCTCGACGCCTCGGTCCCCGAGGGCACCCGCGCCGTTCTCGAGCGGATCCTCGAGGCGGACGCCACCACCCGCGAGCGCGTCGCGCAGGAGCGCCCCCGCGCGACCGTCCCCTCGGCAGCCCGGGTCCTGGACGATGTGGAATCCCTGCTGACGAGGATCGATGCGCTCGTCGGTGCCGAGCAGCTGCAGTCGCTGCGCCCCTCCTCGGGCGAGGTGACGATGCTCGAGGGGATGGCCACCCGGTACGTGCCCGAGCTGATGGACGCCGCGAGCGACACCCTCGGCGTGCTGCTGACCTTCGCCGGCGCCGCCCGCGACGAGGCGCTCGAGAACCTCGAGAGCGTCGACCGGCAGCTGGCGGTCCTCTCCGAGGGCGTCGAGCAGATCGAGAGCGACATCGTCGGCGGCGTCTCCCGGTCCCTCGAGGTGCACTCCGAGTTCCTGCGCGCCCGCTTCGCCGACCAGCACCTGAATCCGATCATCGACGTCTGACCCCGACCTTCACCCACGCACCCCGACTTCCACCCCTATCCAGGAGGCCCCGATGGACAAGCTCCAGCCGCCCACCCCCGAGCCCGAGATCTCGCCGGCCGAGCCGGTCGAGGAGATCCCCGAGGACCAGGCCGGCTCGCTGCTGCCCGACCTGCCCGAGGGGCAGCAGCAGGAGCTCGAGCAGCGGGCCGACGCCTGGGTCGAGCAGGTCGCCGAGCTGAACCCGCACTCCCAGGAGTTCACCGCCCAGGTCAACGCGCTCGGCGCGGTCGCGCGCCGCACCTTCGAGCGCACCAGCCAGACGTCCTCGCGCTTCATGCAGCAGTCGCTGAAGCAGTCCAAGGAGAAGGGCAACGCCCAGGAGTCGGTGGCCAAGTCGCTCACCGAGCTGCGCACCACCATGGAGGATCTCGCCCCGAAGGAGGAGACCTTCGCCGGCAGGGCGCTGTCCTTCCTGCCCGGCCGCAACATGGCCAAGCGCTACTTCCGCAACTTCGAGTCCAATCAGGACCAGCTCGACCAGGTGCTCGGCGCGCTCAGCCGCGGCCAGGAGATGCTCCAGAAGGACAACGCGGAGCTGTCCGTGGAGCGCCGCGCGCTGTGGGAGGACCTCGGTGCCCTGCAGAAGGCCTCCTACCTGCTGGGCCTGCTCGACGACCGGACCGTGCGCCGGGTCGAGCAGACCCGCGCCGAGGGGAAGTCCGCCGAGGCCGACGCCCTCGAGCGGGACGTGCTGTTCGCGGTGCGCCAGCGCCGCCAGGACGTGGCCACCCAGATCGCGGTGACCGTGCAGGCCTACCTCTCGATGGGACTCATCGAGGACAACAACACCAAGCTCCAGCAGGGCGTGGAGCGGGCCCGCACCACCACGGTCACCGCACTGCGCACCGCCGTGATCACGGCTCAGGCGCTCGAGAACCAGAAGATCGTGCTGGACCAGATCGACGCGGTCAACCGCACCACCGACAACCTCATCGACCGCACCTCCCAGATGCTCGCGGACAACTCGGTGAAGATCCAGGAGCAGGCCGCGACCTCGGGCGTCTCCCCCGAGACGCTGCAGCGGGCCTTCGACAACCTGTTCACCACCATGGACGGCATCGACACCTTCCGCACCCAGGCCAACCAGAACTTCCTCACCACGGTGACGAACCTCGAGCACCAGGTCGAGCGCGCCCAGCCGTACCTCGAGCGGATGCAGAAGGAGCAGCCCGAGCACGCCGAGATCGAGGGAGCCAGCGCGATGGACCTGCTCGAGATCGAGGATCGGAAGTAGTCGGAGCCGGAGATCGAGGAGAAGGAGAGGACTGCCGTGGCCTCCGCCGTCACCGATCGTGCGATCGGCGCGATCAAGCAGATGGTGGTGGACGGGACGCTGAAGCCCGGCGACCGCCTCCCCACCGAGAAGGAGCTGGCGGAGACGATCGGCGTCTCCCGGAACTCGCTGCGGGAGGCGGTCAAGGCGCTCTCGGTGATCCGGGTGCTCGACGTGCGCCAGGGCGACGGCACCTACGTCACCGCCCTCGAGCCTGCGCAGCTGCTGGAATCTCTCGCCTTCGTGCTGGACCTGCACCGCGACGGCGGGCACGTCGAGATCCTGGAGATCCGACGCCTGCTCGAGCCGACCGCCGTCGAGCAGGCCTGCCCGCACCTGCGCGAGGAGGACTTCGCGCTGCTCGAGGAGACGATGGAGGATCTCGACGCGAGCTCCGGGATCGAGGAGCTGGTAGCCGCTGACCTGGCCTTCCATCAGCTGATCAACGACCGCTGCCCCAACGACTACCTCAGCTCCCTGCTCGAGAGCCTGGGCGGCTCGACCGCACGGGCGCGCGTGTGGCGAGGGCTGACGGACGACTCGGCCGTCGAGCGCACCCTGGCAGAGCATCGACGGATCCTCGACGCCCTCCGGGCGCGCCGCGCGGATCTCGCGCGGGTCTACGCGGCCGCGCACATCGCCGGGGTCGAGTCCTGGCTGCTGCAGCGGGGGGAGCCGCCGACGCGGTGATCGCAGGGCCGGCCGCGCCCGGAGCGCAGCGCTGCACTCGAGCACCGCACACGGACAGCGCCGTACTCGAGCACGGCACTCGATCAGCACCGCGCCCGCCCTCCGCCGTGGCGTCAGGAGGTCGGCGGCTGCTCGTCGGGTCGACGGTAGATCCGCGCCGCGGTCCCATGGGTCACGGCCCGGACGTCAGCCCTCCGCCACGTGCGCACGTGGGCCAGCAGGGGCGCGAAGCCGCTGCCGAGGTCGTGCGGCCGCGGGGCGATCGGCCAGTCGGAGCCGACCATCAGCCGCTCGGCGCCGAACAGCGCGAGGGCGAGGTCCGCGGCTGCCGCGAAGTCGCCGTCACCGCTGGTCGCGAGGCCGGAGAGCTTGGCGACGACGTTCGGGCGAGCCGCGATCTCCTCCAGCTGCCCCTGCCACCGGGCCATGGCCTCGCGGTCGCCGAGCGGGGGCTTGCCCACGTGGTCGAGGACCACGGTGAGGCCGGGATGGCGCTGCGCGACGCGCACCACCTGGTCCATGTGCCGCTCGAAGGCGTCGGGCACGTCGAGCGGGAGCCCGGCCGCGGCGAGCAGGTCGAGGGATCGGACGACCTCGGGCCGGTCCAGGAACCCGGGATCGGACTCGTCGTGGATCAGATGGCGCACGCCGACGAGGTGGTCGGTGCGGCCGGGATCGGCGAGCGCCGCGGCCACGGCGGCGGGGTCCATGAGGGGGAGCCATCCGACGACGTCGGCACGAGTGATCATGCCCCCGGGCCCGCCGGACTCGATCGTGCCGGACCCGATGCTGCGGGAGTCGATGGGGCCGGACCCGATGGTGCGGGACTCGATCGCGCGGGCGGTGCGCTGGAGGTGGGCGGTGTCCGAGGTGGTGTCGTCGGCCTGCACGAGCACCACCCGGGTGACGCCGAGCGCGGTGAGCGCGGGGCCGACCTCGTCGAACTCGCCCGTGCGGCGCAGTGCCTCCGGGGTGCCGGCGAGCCAGGCGTAAGGGCTCGCCGAGAGGTCCCACAGGTGCAGGTGGGTGTCGGTGACGGGGCCAGGGACCTGGTGCGGGTCCGGCACCTGGTGCGGGCCCGCGTCCGCGCTCCGGTCAGAGCCCGGCATCGTCGCCGTCCACGTCGGCCCAGGCGGCGTGCGGGATCCGGGCGTCCCTCCGGGCGATGTTGGAGCGGACCTGCTCCGCGGTGCGCATCCCCAGCACCACCGAGTCCACCGCGGGATGCCGCAGCGGGTACTGGACCGCGAGGTCCGGCAGGGTCACGCCGTGGCGCTGGGCGACGTCGGCGAGACGGCGCGCGCCGTCGAGCAGCTCCCGCGGCGCCTGGGCGTACTCGTAGGTGGCGTCGTCGGGGACCCGGTGCTGGGCGAGCAGGCCGGAGTTGAACACCGACACGGCGACCACCCGCACCCCGTGCCGCACGCACTCCTCGAGCAGCTCGCGGGCGCCGTCCTGCTCGAGCAGGGTGTAGCGGCCCGAGAGCATGACCAGGTCGAGCAGACCGGTGCGGACCGAACGGGTGAGCACGTCGGCGTCCTTGGAGCCGACGCCGACCGCGCGGACCAGCCCCTCCTCGCGCATCCTCGCCAGCGCCGGCAGGCCCTCGGCGAAGGCCTGCTCCGTCGGCCCCTCCTCCGGGTCGTGGGCGAACAGGATGTCGACGCGATCCATGCCGAGCCTGGCCAGGGACTCCTCGTGCGAGCGGCGCACACCGGTCTCGGAGAAGTCCCACTCGCGCACGTGGTGGTCCGGGACCGCGAAGGCGCTGTCCATGTCGTCCCCCGTGCCGGGGCCGGGCCGCAGCAGGCGACCCACCTTGGTGGAGACCATGTAGTCGTCCCGCGGATGGGCGGCCAGGCGCTCCCCGAGGCGGCGCTCCGAGGTGCCGAGGCCGTAGTGCGGGGCCGTGTCGAAGTAGCGGATGCCCTCGTCCCAGGCGGCGCGCACCGCGCCGTCGGCCTCCTCGTCGGTGGTGACGCGGTAGAGGTTCCCGAGCTGTGCGGCGCCGAAGCCGAGCCGCGGGAGCCAGGACCCGGAGCCCGCGCCCGTCGGGGTCGCGCCCGACGAGTCCCCGCCCGACGGGGTCGCGCCCGCCGAACCCGCGCGCGCCGGGTCCAGGCCCGACGGGGTGGCAGCCGGTGTGCTCATGCCGCCCCCGTCCCGGGGCCGTCCGCGGGCAGCGACCAGACGGGACGGATCCCCCCGTCGTCGCCGCCGTAGTCGTCGACCACCTCGAGGAACTGGTTGATGTGCTCCTGCCAGCGCTGGTTCGCCGGATCCTCGGCGAGGCGACGACGCATGGCGCGGTAGTCCTCGACCTCGACCAGGTGGAAGAGGTCGCGGCCGTCGCGCCAGATGCGCCAGCCGTGCACGCCGGCGGCGCGCAGCGAGGCGTCGAGCTCGTCGGGGATGCGGGCGTGCTCACGGTCGTAGTCGGCCTCGTGACCCTCGGCGATGCGGGTGTGCAGGGCGATCTGCTCCATCGGGGCGTCCTCGGCGCGGGCCCACACCGGGCCGTGCGGGAAGAGGTGGTCGGCGACGGAGGCGGCGTGCATGCGGGCACCCCCGCCGGGCTCCTCCGGCGGCATGTAGGCGCCGTGCTCGATCCGCACCGGGACCTCGAAGTGCTCGTGCAGGTGGTCGACGAACTCGATCCGGCGACGCGGATCGTCGCCGGCGATCGCGACCGCGTCGAGGAAGGCGAGGTGCTGGACCATCTCGCACAGCCCCACCCCACCGGCGTGCGGGCACACGGGCACCCCGAACTTCGCGGCGAGCAGCAGGATCGCGATGTTCTCGCTGATCCCGGCGACGCGGGTGGCGTCGGCCTGGAGCACGTCGATGGCGTCGGCCTGGAGCAGCTGCTTGAACAGCACCCGGCTCGCCCCCTGCTCCCCGGTGGCGATGCGGACGGGGCGGACGGCCTCGCGGATCGCGGCGTGGGAGAGGACGTCGTCCGGGCTGGTGGGCTCCTCGATCCAGAACAGGTCGTGCGGTGCCAGCGCCCGGATCGCCTCGATCGCCTCCGCGGTGCCCCAGCGCTGGTTCGCGTCCACCGCGATCGGGAAGCCGGGGCCCATCACCTCGCGGGCGATCCGCAGGCGCCGCTCGTCGTCCGCGGCGTCGGCGCCGACCTTGAGCTTGACCATGCCGAAGCCCTCGTCACGGGCCTCGTGCAGCAGCCGGGTGAGCTTCTCGTCGCTGTACCCGAGCCAGCCGGGGGTGGTGGTGTAGGCGGGCACCCCGTGCTCCCGCAGCGCGGCGATCCGCTCGTGCTTGCCCTCGGCGCCGCGGCGCAGGATCTCGAGCGCCTCCTCACGGGTGAGGGCGTCCTCGAGGTAGCGCAGGTCCACGAGGTCCAGCAGCTCCTCGGGGTCCAGCTCGGCGAGGGTCAGCCACAGCGGCCGGCCCTCGCGACGGGCGCGCAGGTCCCACAGGGCGTTGACCACGGCGCCGATCGCCATCGACATCACGCCCTTGTCGGGGCCCAGCCAGCGCAGCTGGGAGTCGTGGGTGAGCTCGCGGTGGATCCCGCCGAGATCGGCGAGGACCGCTTCCGCGTCACGGCCCACCAGGAGGGGGGCGAGGGCCGCGATGGCGGCGCTCTGCACGTCGTTGCCGCGCCCGATGGTGAACACCAGCGAGGTGCCCTCGTCCGGCGCGTCGGTGCGCAGGCGGAGATAGGCGGCCGAGTAGTCCGGGTCCGGGTTCATGGCGTCCGAGCCGTCGAGGTCGCGGCTGGTGGGGAAGCGGACGTCGAGGACGTCGAGGGCGGTGATGGTGCTCATCGGAGGAGCCTTCCTCGCTCGGGGCCGACGACGCCGCGTCGGCGCGGAGCGGAGCGGCAGGGGCGATGCTGGACAGCATACCGCGAGACATCGGATCTTTGGGAAGTTTCTCGCGGTGCAGCGTGCTGTCGATCGCATCGATCCCCCGAACCGTCACGCCTGCCGGTCAGGAGATCCGATGACTCGGCGGAGCCCGTGCCGCCAGGGGCCGAGGGATCCGTGCGCCGACGGTGCGGGGGCGCTCAGGGCGACCGCGCTCGGTGCGACGGCGCTCGGTGCGACGGCGCTCGGTGCGACGGCGCTCAGTGCGACTCGCGGTGCACCTCGGGACCGCTGGCGCCGACCAGGAAGTCGAGGTCCGCGCCCGTGCTCGCCTGCGTGACGTGCTCGACGTAGAGCCGCTGCCATCCCCGCTCGGGCGCTGCGAAGGCCGCTAGGGTCTCCGGACTCGGCGTGCGCTCGGCCAGCTCCTGGTCGCTGAGCTCGACGTCCAGGCGTCGGGCCGCGACGTCCAGGACGATCGAGTCCCCGGTCCGGACCAGGGCGAGAGGTCCTCCGTCGGCCGCCTCCGGCGTCACGTGCAGCACCACGGTCCCGTAGGCGGTGCCGCTCATGCGCCCGTCGCAGATGCGCACCATGTCCCGCACCCCGGCCTCGAGGAGCCGGCGGGGCAGCGGCATGTTCGCGACCTCCGGCATCCCGGGATAGCCCTTCGGGCCGCAGCCGCGCAGGATCAGCACGGAGTCCTCGTCGACCTCGAGCCGGGGGTCGTCGATCCGCTCGTGGAAGTCCTCGATCGAGTCGAACACCACGGCCCGACCGCGGTGCTGGAGCAGACGGGGCGTCGCCGCCGCCGGCTTCACGATCGCCCCGCCGGGGGCGAGGTTCCCGCGCAGCACCGCGATCCCGGCCCGCTCCTGGAGGGGCTCGCCGCGGGAGGAGATGACGTCGCCGTCCCAGATCCTGGCCGACTCGAGGTGGTCGACCAGCGGCGTCCCGGAGACGGTCAGCGCCGCGGGGTCCAGCAGCTCGCGCACCTCCTTCAGCACCGCCAGGAAGCCCCCGGCGCGGAAGAGGTCGTCCATGAGGTGCTCGCCCGAGGGCTGCAGGTTCACCAGGAGCGGGACGTCGGCGCCGATCCTGTCGAAGTCGTCGATCGAGACGTCCAGGCCCAGGCGGCCGGCGATGGCCAGCAGGTGGACGACGGCGTTGGTCGACCCGCCGATCGCGGCCAGCGCGACGATCGCGTTGCGGATGCTCGCCTCGGTGATGACCTTCTGCGGGGTGAGCTCCTCGGCGACCATCTCCACGATCCGGCGTCCGCTCGCATGGGCGCCCTCGAGGAGTCGGGAGTCCGGCGCGGGAGTGCCGGCCAGGCCGGGGATCACCATGCCGAGGGCCTCGGCGAGCAGGCCCATCGTCGAGGCCGTGCCCATCGTGTTGCAGTGGCCCTTGGAGCGGATCATCGAGGACTCCGAGCTGAGGAAGTCCTCGGAGGAGAGCTCGCCGCCGCGCACGTCCTCGCTGAGCTTCCACACGTCGGTCCCGCAGCCGAGGGGCCTGCCGCGGAAGGAGCCGGAGATCATCGGGCCGCCCGGCACGACGAGGGCGGGCAGGCCCACCGAGGCCGCGGCCATCAGCAGCGCGGGGACGGTCTTGTCGCAGCCGCCCAGGAGCACGACTCCGTCGATCGGGTTGGCGCGGAGCATCTCCTCGATCTGCATCGCGGCGAGGTTCCGCCACAGCATCGCGGTGGGCCGCACCAGCGTCTCCCCGAGGCCGGGCACGGGGAGCTCGAGCGGGACGCCGCCGGCCTCGTAGACGCCGTGGGAGACCGAGCGCGCGACCTCGGTGAGGTGCATGTTGCAGGGCACCAGGTCGCTCGCGGTGTTGGCGATGGCGATGTGGGGGCGCTCGCCCTCGAAGGCGGAGGCGGGCAGTCCCCGCCGCATCCAGGCGCGGTGGATGTAGGCGTTCCTCCCGCTCCCGACGTACCACTCGGCGCTGCGCAGTCCGGACATGCTGTGCTCTCTCTCCTGGGTCGAGGGGAGGACGCGCCCCGGGAAGCTCGACCTCGAACCTCTCGCCGACGGTCACGTCGGACATCGCTGTTCTCCGACCCCGACGGGCCGGCACCCGCACGGCCTCTCGCCACACTAGCCCTGGCGCGCTCGCCCGGTCATCCGCGTCCGGTCACCCGCGTCCCGTCATCCGCGTCCCGTCATCCGCGGAGGAACAGCTCCTGGATCATCGCGTGGTCCAGCTGCCCACCGCCGCGGGCGACGACCTCGCGGAACTCCTCGAGCAGCACCGGGGTCAGTCGACCCTCCAGCCCGAGGTCCTCCATCGCCGCGGTCGCGTAGAGCAGGTCCTTGACCTGGTTGTCCGTGCTGCCGCCCAGGGAGTACTCCCTGTCTGCCAGCTTCCGCCGCTTCTGGGTGAGCAGCTCACCGGACGCCAGTCCGCCGTCGAGCACCCGCAGCAGCGCGTCGACGTCGAGGCCGCCCGCGCGCGCCAGGCCGAGCGCCTCGGCGATCGAGGCCAGGGTGCCGGCGACCACGACCTGGTTGCACAGCTTGGCGAGGGACCCCGCGCCCAGGGGCCCCAGGTGCGTGACGGTGCCGCCGATCGTCTCGAGCACGGGCAGGGCACGGGCCACGTCCTGCTCCCGGCCCCCCACCATGAGGCTCAGCGTCCCCGCAGCCGCCCCGGCGACGCCCCCGGACATCGGGCAGTCCAGCACGCGGATCCCGTGATCGGCGAGGTCCTCGGCGAGGGATCGCACCTGCTCCGGACCGGTGGTGGAGGTGATCACCAGCAGCGTCCCGGCCGCCGCGAAGGCGTCGAGGGCCTGCTCGTCGAGCACGGAGCGCAGCTGGGGGACGTCCGGCAGCACGGCCAGCACCACGTCGGCCGCGGCCTCGGCGACCGTGTCCGCGAGCCGCGCACCCTCGGCAGCGAGCTCCTCGGCGCGCGCCCGGGTGCGGTTCCACACCGCGGGAGCCCGGCCGGCGGCGAGCAGTGACCGGGCGATCGGCGCCCCCATCGGCCCCAGTCCCAGCACGGAGACGGTGGGAGCGGGACCCGCGCCCGGCGGCGTAGCGTGGACCTCGGCGGGGGTGAGTCCGTGCGACATGTCGGCCGTCCCTCCCGGGCTCGGCGGCCCGCGCGTGCGATGTGGCGACGGCGGCCGTCGGAGGCCGCCCGGGATCGGTGTCCCGACCACAGTCTCACCCACCCCGCGACGATTCCGCTCCCCTCCGCGAAGGATCCCGACCATGGCGCTCACCCCCTACCCGGCCACCGACTTCCCCGACACCCCCACCGCGATCGTCACCGGTGCGGCCTCCGAGCGCGGCATCGGCCGCGCCACCGCGACCCGGCTCGCCCGGGACGGCTGGGCGGTCGCCGTCCTGGACCTCGACGAGAGCGCCTCCCGGAGCGTCGCCGAGCAGATCTCGACCGAGCACGGCACGCCGGCCCTGGGCCTGGGGGTGGACATCGCCGACGAGCAGGCCGTCATCGACGCGGTCGCCCGCATCGACGCGGAGCTCCCGCAGCTGGTGGGGGTGGTCAACAACGCCGGGATCTCCTCCCCCACACCGTTCACCGAGGTCGGCACCGAGGAGTGGAAGCGCGTGTTCGACGTCAACGTGCACGGCACCTTCTTCGTGACCCGCGAGGCCGTGAGCGTGTTCCGTCGCCACGGCCTGGGGCGCATCGTCAACGTCTCCTCCGCCTCGGCCGAGCGCGGCGGCGGGGTCTACGGACGCGCCGCCTACTCGGGCTCGAAGGCCGCGCTGCTGGGCATGGCGAAGACCTGGGCCCGCGAGCTCGGCGAGTACGGCATCACCGCGAACTCCGTCGCCCCGGGCTCGATCGACACCGACATCATGGGCGGGCGCCTGAGCGACGAGCGCAAGGAGTTCCTGCTGCAGGAGCTGCCGGTGGGTCGGGTGGGCACCGTCGAGGACGTCGCCGGCGGCATCGCCTACCTGCTGGGCCGCGACGGCGGATACCTCACCGGGGTCACCCTGGACATCAACGGCGGCTCGCACATCCACTGAGGGCACCACGCCCCCGAGGGCACCGGGGCCGACGGGCCGGGCGCGACCCAGCCCTCTCGCGCACCTCAGCGGCTCTCGAGCACCTCGGGATTGAGGATGTCGCGCGGCCGCTCGCCGCGGATCACCGCCGCCACCGCCTCGGTGACGCGGCGCTTGAGCTCGGAGTAGGACTCCTCGCTGTACCAGGAGGCGTGAGGGGTCAGCACCGCGCTGGGGCAGTCGAGCAGGGGGCTGTCCGCGGGGAGCGGCTCCTCCTCGAAGACGTCCAGGCCGGCCCCCTTGAGCCGCCCGTCCAGCAGCGCCCGCGCCACCGCCGCGGTGTCCACCACACCGCCGCGGCAGGTGTTGATCAGCACCGCGCCGGGCCTCATGCGCGCCAGGGCGTCCTCGTCGATCAGGTGGTGCGTGGACTCCAGCAGCGGGACATGGAGACTCACCACGTCGCACGTGCCCAGGACGGTCTCGGCGTCGACCACCTCGATGCCGTCGGCCGTGCGGGTGCCGACCTCGAGCAGCGGGTCGCTGCCGACGACGGTGAATCCCAGGGCGCGGGCCTTGACCGCGGTCGCGGCCCCGATCCGTCCCAGCCCCACCACGCCGAAGCGGAGGGCGGAGACGCGATGGAGCGGCTTGACGGGCACCAGGCCGTACCTCCCGTCCCGGACCAGCCGGTCCAGCTGCACCGTGCCCCGCACCACGGACATCGTCAGGGCTATCGCGTGGTCGCTGACGTCCTGGACGCCGTAGTCGGGCACGTTGCACACGGCGATGCCGCGGGCGGTGGCCGCCTCGACGTCGAGGGTGTCGACCCCGACGCCGTAGCGGCCGATCGCCCGCAGGTCCGGCAGCTCGTCCATCACCGCGGCGGTGATCGGGGCGTACTGCACCAGGATCCCGTCGGCGCCGCGGGCCGCGTCCACGGCCTGCTGCTCGTCCTGGGCCTGGGCACGGCCCAGCTCGATGCCCAGACCGGCGGTGACCTGCTCCTCCTCGTCGAAGCTCTCGTTGTCGCTGTCCACGATGACGATCTTCATCGGACTCCTCCCCTGCGTTCTCGCTCGCTCAGCCGCGCTGGACGAACACCTGGCGCTGCGTGCCGAGACCCTCGATGCCCAGCTCCACCACGTCGCCGTCGGCGAGGTAGGGGAAACGGCCCGAGAGGGCCACGCCCTGCGGGGTGCCCGTGTTGATGAGGTCGCCGGGCGAGAGCACCATGTACTGCGAGAGGTGGTGCACGAGCTGCGCCACGGTGAAGATCATGTCCGCGGTGGTGGAGTCCTGACGGGCCTCGCCGTTCACGCTCGACCACAGGCGCAGCGACTGCTGCTCGACCTCCGCGGCGGGCACCAGGGCGGGGCCGACGGGGTTGAAGTTCTCGGCGCACTTGCCCTTGGACCACTGGCCCCCGGACTCGGCGATCTGGAAGTCGCGCTCGGAGACGTCATGGCTGGTGACGTAACCGGCGATGACGTCGAGCGCCTCCTGCTCGTCCTTCAGGTACGAGGCGCGCCGACCGATCACCACGCCCAGCTCGACCTCCCAGTCCACCTTGGTGGCGCGCGGCGGGATCGGGACCTCGTCGTGCGGGCCCACCACGGTGTTGGGGTGCTTGAAGAACACGATCGGGGTGGTCGGCGGCTCGGCGCCGGACTCCGCGGCGTGCGCGGCGTAGTTCTGGCCGATGCAGACGACGGCCTCGGGGCGGGCGATGGGGGCACCGATGCGCTCGCCGTCCGCGCCCTCCCAGACGCCCAGCTCGCCGGCGGCGAGCGCGGCGGCCGCCTTCTCGATGCCGCCGTCGGCGAGGAAGGCGCCGGTGATGTCGGCGGTCAGCGGGTCCAGGCGGTAGGTGACGCCGTCCTCCACGAGGGCGGGCCGCTCCTGGCCGATCGGTCCGAGTCGTCGCAGTTCCATGGGAGTTCTCCTTCGAAGGGGCGGGGGTGGTCCGCGGCCGCGGCGGTCACCGGTGCGAAGTCCGATGCCCACTGTGCCAGGCGAGGTGGTGCCTCGCCCTCGCGGACCGCAGGGCAATACGTCCGACGTCTGCGGGGCGGGTCAGTGGGTGCAGGGGTCAGTGGGTGATCGGGTCAGTGAGGGAACGGGCGATGGGTGGGGATCTCCGGGTTGAACTCGACGCCGAAGCCCGGGGTGTCCGGCACGGTGATCCTGCCGTCGACCGGGACGGGCTCCCCGAGCAGCATCGGGGCGAACATCGGGACGACCTCCTCGGCCGTCGGGTGCATCATGAGGAACTCGCTGAACGGGCTGTTCGTGCGGGTGATGACGAAGTGGTACGAGTACACGGAGGAGCCGTGGGGCACCACCATCGCCCCGTGCGCGTCGGCGAGCGCGGAGATCTTCAGCAGCTCGGTGATGCCGCCGCACCAGCCCACGTCGGGCTGGATGATGTCCGCGCAGCCCATCTCGAGCAGCTGGCGGAAGCCCCAGCGGGTGGCCTCGTGCTCGCCGGTCGTGATGAGCATGCCCTTCGGGGCGTTGCGGCGCAGCTGCTGGTAGCCCCAGTAGTCGTCGGGGATCAGCGCCTCCTCGAGCCAGCGCAGCCCGTGCTCGTGGGCGCGGTGCGCGAGGCGGGTCGCGTAGTCGACGTCGAGCGACATCCAGCAGTCGTACATGAGCCAGAAGTCCTCGCCCACCCGCTCGCGCATGTCCGCGAGCAGCGCGATGTTCTTCTCCATCCCCTCCTCCCCGTCGGCCGGGCCGTGGTGCAGCGGCATCTTGCCGCCGAGGAAGCCGAGCTCCTTCGCGATGTCCGGGCGGGCGCCGGTGGCGTACATCGTGAGCTCGTCCCGCACGGGCCCGCCGAGCAGGGCGTGCACCGGCTCCTGGCGCAGGCGTCCCAGCAGGTCGTAGAGGGCGAGATCGACGGCGCTGATGGTGTTCAGCACGATGCCGCGGCGGCCGTAGAACAGGGTCGAGCGGTACATCTGGTCCCAGAGGCGCTCGATGTCGGTGACCCTCGCACCCTCGAGGAAGCGCACGAGGTGCTTCTCGACGATCCAGGCCCCGAGGTCGCCGCCGGTGGAGACCGCGAAGCCGACGGTGCCGTCGTCGGCCTCGATCTCCACCATGAGCGTGCCCAGCACGTTCAGCCCGAAGGACTGCCGGGAGTCGGCGTACTCGGGGTAGACGGACATCGGGGTGGAGATGTGGTCGTCGATCCAGTGGTCGGCGCCCTGGTCGTGGTAGTCGGCGCCGCCGCCGGTGACGGTGAAGGCGCGCACGTGGGCGATGGTGCGGTGGTGGGTGCTCATGCGGCCCCCTCCTCTGCGCCGGACTCCTCTGCGCCGGGGCCCTCTGCGCCGGAGCCCCCTGCGTCGGAGCCCTCAGCGTCGAAGCGGACCAGGATCTTGCCCGCCGGTCCCTGCCCGGCGGCGAGCGCGGCGAACGACTCCTGCGCCTTCTCGGGCCCGACCACGGCGCTGACCAGCGGGGCGACCTCCTCGGCGTGCTCGCCGATCCACGCGGTCGCGTCCGCGAAGTCCTGGGCGGAGTAGGTGAAGGAGCCCAGGATGGAGCGCTCCTCGGTGCTGATCGCGAAGGCCGGGAGCTCGAGGCGGGGCGACCCCATGCCCACCAGCACCACGCGGCCGCCGAGCGCGGTCGCGGCGAGCGCGTCGGCCATCGTGGGGCTGAGGCCGACGGCGTCGATCGCGAGATCAGCGGGGCCGCCGAGCACCTCGGCCACCCTTTCGGCCATGCCCCCCGCCGCGGGGTCCACCGCGACCGCTCCGAGCGCGGTGACCAGCTCGCGGCGCGCCGGGTCCCGCTCGGAGAGCACGATGTCCCTCACCCCCGCCCGCTGCAGCGCGATGACGACGCTCTGCCCGATCGGTCCCCCGCCGATCACCAGCACCTTCTCCTCCGGGGCGGGGTCGCCGAGGCCCACGGCGTGCACGGCGACCGCGAGCGGCTCGATGAGCGCTCCGAGGTGCAGGGGCATCCGCGGGTCCAGCAGCAGCACGTTGCGCTCCGGCACCACCACGTAGTCCGCGAAGGAGGCCTGCACCTCCGCGGCGACGCCGATGACGTGCTTGCCGGGGGCGTGGTGCTCGCGGCCGCGGTGCGTCTCGACGTGCTCCTCGGGCACGACGACGGGGTTGAAGGTCGCCGGCGCCGCGAGCGGGAACGCACCGGGGTCCACCCCCTCCCCCAACTCGGCGATGGTGCCGGAGGACTCGTGCCCCATGATCTGGCCCGGGATCCGCCGCCCGTTCTCCCCGGTGAAGCCGTGGACGTCGGATCCGCAGATGCCGGTGGCGCAGATGCGCAGCAGCACCTCCCCCGGGCCCGGCGCGGGGCGGTCGCGCTCGACGACGTCGAGGTGGTGGAAGTCGGTCAGCACGAGCGCTCGCATCGGGGTCTCCTCGGGATCGGGGCGCGCGGCGGGCCCGTGACGGCCTGTGCGCGGACGACGGCGCCGTGCACCGCAGCTCTGCGGCGGCCGTCGGCCTCTCCGCGGTGAGATGGTCCGACGCTACTTCCCGTCGGTGCTCCGCCGGGGGCCCGAGCGATCCGCGTTCCGCGAATCCTCTATCCCATATTGATAATGTCCTGAGCGCAGCGTCGTGACCAGCACAGACCCGGATGCGCGCCCGCATCGGCCCGCGCCGCGGGGCGGGCATCGCTCCCGCTCCGGGCCCCGGGCGAGGATGATGACCTCGACGACGGGCGCCGTTCGACCTGGCGCTGTCGGCCCTGGCGCTGTCGGCCCTGGCGCTGATCGACCTTGCGCCGTCCGGCCCGGCAGGGACCGGCCAGGCACCGTCCGACCCGATCCCGCTCTCGATGAGGAGAACCCCGCATGGCACCGCAGTCAGATCTCGAGTTCGCCGGCCTCAAGGCCCTCGTGACCGGGGGCGGGGCCGGCATCGGCGCCGCCACCCTCCGCGCCCTGCAGGCCCGCGGCGCGAGCGCCGCAGCCCTCGACCTCGACCCCTCCGGTGCCCCGGAGGGAGCGCTGCGGATCCAGGTCGATGTCACCGACTCCGCCGCGGTGACGGCCGCGGTGGACCGCGCCGCCCAGGAGCTGGGCGGTCTCGACATCGTCATCAACAACGCCGGGATCGGGGCCCAGGGCCAGGTCGACGCCAACGACGACGCCGAGTGGACGCGCGTGCTCGACGTCAACGTCGTCTCCGTGGCCCGCGTGTCCACCGCCGCCCTTCCCCATCTGCGCCGCTCCGAGGCCGCCGTGGTGGTCAACACCGCCTCGATCGCCTCGATGCTCGGGCTGCCCGAGCGCGTGCTCTACTCCGCCTCCAAGGGAGCGGTCCAGGCGATGACCCTGGCCATGGCCGCCGACTGGGTGGCCGAGGGGATCCGCGTCAACGCCGTCGTGCCGGGCACGGCCAACACGCCGTGGATCGGGCGGCTGCTCGAGAAGGCCGAGGACCCCGAGGCCGAGCGCGCGGCGCTGAACGCCCGCCAGCCGCACGGCCGCCTGGTGGAGCCCGAGGAGGTCGCCGAGGCGCACTGCTACCTCGCCTCCCCGCGCAACCGCTCCACCACCGGGGTGCTGCTTCCCGTCGACGGCGGCATGACGAACCTGCGCACCCGCACCTGAGACGCGGCAGCGTCTCGGGCGGGGCGGCGTCTCAGGCGCTCCCGGCGGAGGAGCCCTCCTGCGCCGCCTTGCGGGCGGTGGCCCGCTCGGCGCGCCGACCCAGCCAGCTCATCATCGGCGAGGAGGCGATCGCGAGGACCACCAGCACGATGAGCACCGCGCTGATCGGACGGGTGAAGAACTCGGCGAGGTTCCAGTTCGTCTTGATCACGGACTGCATGAACGTGCGCTCGACGATCGGACCCAGCACGATGCCGAGCACGACGGGGGCCAGCGGGATCCCGCCCTTCTCGAAGAGGTATCCCATCACCCCGAAGATCACCATCAGACCCACCTCGAGGTAGCCGTTGTTGATCGCGAACGCGCCGCAGATCGAGATCGCGACGATCAGCCCCATCAGCACCGAGCGCGGGATCCGCAGCACCAGCCCCGAGGCCCGGATCAGCAGGAACCCCAGCGGGAGCAGCAGCAGGTTCGCGACGATGAAGATGATGTAGAGGGCGTACAGGGTGTCGGTCTGGTAGAGGAACAGGTCCGGACCGGGGGTGATGCCCTTGACCAGCAGCACCCCGATGAGGATCGCGGTGATGGTGTCCCCGGGGATGCCGAAGGCGAGCGTCGGCACGTAGGCCGAGGCGATGCCCGCGTTGTTCGCGCTGGACGCGCCGGAGATCGCCTCGACCCGCTGGGCGTCCGCCGCGTTCTTGCCCGGCCGGATCCGACTGGTCGCCCGGGTGAAGGCGTACGCGATCCAGGCGGCGATGTCCGCCCCGGCGCCCGGCAGCGCGCCGACGATGCCGCCGATGACCGAGCCGGTGCCGACCCGGCCCTTGTTCCGCCAGATCGCGCCGAAGGTGGGACGGAGCATCCCCTGGCCCTGGATCCGCGGGATCGGCATCGACTGGCCCTTCTTCGCGGTGACCGCCCGCAGCACCTCGGAGAGACCGAACAGGCCGATCATCGCGGCGATGAAGTCGACGCCCCGGAACAGCTGCTCCTCGCCGAACGTGAAGCGCGGATGCCCGAGGGTCACGTCGAGGCCGACGGTCGAGACCAGCAGCCCCACCATGAGCGCGATACCGCCCTTGAGCTGCGCGCCCTTGGAGACGATGACCGCGGCGGTGAGCCCCAGGACCGCCACCCAGAAGTACTCGTAGCTGGTGAATCGCAGGGCGAACTCCCCGAGCACCGGGGAGACGAAGATCAGCATCACCGAGCCGAAGAGCCCGCCGAGCACCGAGGCGACCAGGGAGACCCCGAGGCCGATGGCTCCCTTGCCGTTGCGGGTCAGCGCGTAGGCGTCCTCGGTGTAGGCGGCCGACGAGGGCGTGCCGGGGATCCTCAGCAGCGCGCTGGGGACGTCCCCGGCGAAGATCGCCATCGCCGACATGGTGATGATCGCGGCGATCGCGGGCACCGGATCGAGGAAGAAGGTGAAGGGGACCAGCAGGGCGGCGGCCAGGGTGGCCGTCATGCCCGGGAGAGCTCCGATGACCAGGCCGAACACGGCGGCCAGGAGGACCACCAGGATCGTCGTGGGATCGGCGACCAGCTCGAGGGCGCTGCCGAAGTTCTCGATCATCTCAGAACCCCCGGAGGATGCCGTCGGGCAGCTGGACCATCAGGGCCTGCTCGAACATGGCCCACAGGCCCACGGAGGTCAGCACGCCCGTGGTCACCGCGACCCACCACTTCGCCCGCAGCGACCACACGATCGCCGTGACCAGGACGGCCATGGTGAGCGGGAAGCCGAGCACCTCGGCGAGCAGGACGTAGACGACGATCGCGCCCATGAGCACCGCGCCGTTGATCCAGCGCCGCGCGCCGTCGGAGCCGATGTCGGTGTCCATGACCGCCACGGTCGCGAGCTCCTCGGCCGGGACGTCCTCGGCGGAGCCCGGGACGGCGGCCCCGGTCAGCGACAGCGCGTCGTCCGCGGGCCCCTCGAGGACCGCCGGCGTCAACCCCGCGGCGGCGAGCTCCTCGAGGCGCCGCCGCTCCCGACGGCGCGCGAGCAGGCTGGTCAGGGCCAGCAGCACGCCGAACAGGATCAGCAGGCCGCCGATCATCATGGGGAACAGGCCCGGGCCGGGGATCCCCTCGCGGATGTACGGCATGGAGGCGCCGTAGGGGATGACGATCGCCCCGGCGAGGACCGAGCACGCCCCGATGACGAGGTTCTGCCGCAGGCCGCCCGAGCCTCGAGAGTCGGCGGGGCCGGTCGAGTCCTGGGCGGTGGTCACTGCGCGAGTCCCGCTTCCTCCATGACCTCGCCCTTCTGCGCGTCGTCCTCGCGCATGAGGGTCTGGAAGTCCTCGGCGCCGGCGTACTTCACGCCCAGGCCCGAGTCGGTCATGAACTCGTTGAACGCCTCGGACTCGGCGATCAGGCCGAGGTGGCACTCGAGCTCCTCCACGACGGTGGGCTCGAGATCCAGGGGTCCCGCGATGCCGCGCCAGACGGACATCGAGTACTCCGAGCCGAGCTGCTCCTGCAGGGTCTCGACGTCGGGGAACGCGGGATCGCGCTCCGTGCCCATGACGCCGAGGGCCTTCGCGCGGTCGGAGTCGAGCATCGTCTTGGACTCGCCGAGCGCGTTGGTGGTCATGTCGATGCCGCCGGCGACGAGCTCCTGCAGCGCCGGGGCAGCTCCTTCGGAGGGCACGAAGTTCACGGAGTCCACGGGCAGGTCGTTGTCCAGCAGCATGCCCAGCAGGGCGAGGTGCCAGATGCCGCCCTGACCGGTGCCGGAGGCGGTGACCTCGCCCGGGTTCTCCTCGATGTGGGTCAGGAGGTCCGCGGCGGTCTCCCACTCCGCGTCGGCGGCGACGGTGATGCCGGCGCCGTCCTCGTTCATCTGCGAGATGGCGGTGAGGTCCTCGCCGCTGATGTCCGTGAGCCCTTGGTGGTGCATCATCCCGATCTCGACGGTGACCAGGCCGATCGTCTGCCCGTCGGGGGTCGCGTCGACCATCGCCTGGTGGCCGACGACGCCGGAGCCGCCGGTGCGGTTGACGACGTTGACGTTGGTGCCGAGCTGGTCGGAGAGCTGATCGCCGATGAGGCGGGCGACGCCGTCGGTGCCGCCGCCGGCGGCCCAGGGCACGATCAGCTCGATGGGCCCGCTGGGGTACTCGGCGTCGATGTCGTTGCAGGCCTGGACGGCGGTGTCGTCGGCCTCTCCCTCGCCGGCCCCGCCGGAGCAGCCGGCGGCCACCAGGCCCAGCACGGCGGCGCCGGCGATCGCGGACAGGAGACGGCGGCTTCGGGTGGTGCGCTTCATGTCGGACTCCACTTCATCGTGAGGGTCTGTTCCATCGTGGGGATCTGTGCGGGAACACCTCGTGGCGGGCCGACGGGCCGCAGCGGACGGGAGCCGAGCTCCGGTCGACCTCGCCGTCGAGGTGCTCCGAAAGCTACAGCGCCCTCCCCCGGGGAACCGCGTGAGGGGCGATCCGTGATGCGGAAATCCTATATTCGATATTGATAAGGTACGTCACAGGCACCGCAGGACCTGCGACGATGCAGCGATGCCTGCACTGCCCGACATCGGATCGTGACCCGCGCGATCCCCGACGTCACCGGGAGGACACGATGCCCCGCGTGGAGCAGACGGACTGGCTGGAGACCTTCGTGGCGGTGATCGACCACGGCAGCTTCTCCGGGGCCGCCCGGGCCCTGCACCGCGCGCAGTCCCGGGTGAGCACGCACGTCGCGGCGCTCGAGCGCGCGCTCGGCGGCACCCTCGTGGACCGCAGCCATCGCCCGATCGGACCCACGGAGCTGGGCACCGCCTTCCTCCCCCACGCCCGTGCCGTGCTGGAGGCGCTCGAACGCGGAGTCGAAGCCGTCGAGGAGCACTCGGGCACTCTGCGCGGACGGGTGGTGATCGGCTGCCATCCCAGCGTGAGCGCCGGTTTCCTGCCCGGGGTGATCGCCGCCGTCCACGCCGAGCACCCCCTGGTGCGCATCGAGCTCACCGAGCACACCACCCCCGACCTGGTCTCCGGGATCGGCGCGGGCCGGTTCCACATCGCCATCCACTCCCTGGCCGCGGACCCGCCCTCCGAGGACCTCCAGAGCGTGCACCTGTGGACCGAGAGGTTCGTCGCGATCGTGCCCCCCGACCATCCGCTGGTGACGGATCCGTCGCCGCGACCGCCCACGGCCCCGCAGGCACTCGCCCCGCAGGTGCTCACCGAGCATCCGCTGGTCGCGATCGCCCAGCCCGGTGCGGAGGTCGATCCGGACACCGGCTCCGCACTCTCCGCCTGGGGCCTCGAGATCCCGCTGGCCTGGCGCACGGAGCAGCCGCAGACGGTGGTGAACCTGGCCCGCGCCGGGCTCGGCGTCGGAGTGCTCAACGCGCTCGCGGCGAGGATCTGCGACACCGAGGGGATGGCCGTGATCCCGGTGGGCACGATCGAGGAGGGCCGCCTGGTCGCCGCCACCCGGGACCGGCGCACGGTCTCCTCGCCGAGCGTCGACGTGGTCTTCCGCGCGATCCTCGCGGCCGAGCCGCCCCCGGGGATGCGCCCCGCGCGCCACGGCGAGCGGGCCCGGCACGGCGCGCCGTGCCCTCCGTCGGACCCCGGGTCCTTGACGACCCCGGCGCGGCCATAGATCCTATAGGGATTGTGCGGCGGACGGCACGGTGCCGCCCCGTCCGCACCGACCGGCCCGACCGACACCCCGGCAGGACGACACCTCGGCAGGACGACGCCCCGGCCCGCCGGGGCTCTCCGTCCCGGAGGCGACCGCCGGGCCCACCTTCTCGTGATGAGGCAAGAAGGAGCACCCCGTGACCGATACCCCCACCTCCGACCTGCAGTCCCTGCGCTCCCCCCTGTACGGGGTGATGGACCGGATCCCCGGCGGGACCATGGTGATCCCCCTGGTCCTCGGCGCCGTCGTGGGCACCACCGCCCCGGCCTTCCTCGAGCTCGGCAGCTTCACCACCGCGCTGTTCGCGACCCCGATGCCGCTGATGGCCCTGGTCATCTTCGCGACCGGCATGCAGATCACCCCGCGCAGCATCGGCCCCGACGCGGGCACCACCGGCGCGATCCTGCTCGGCAAGACCATCGTGCCCGGACTGCTCGTGGTGGGCCTCGGCTTCGCGGTCGGCCTCGACGGACTGCTGGGCATCTCGATCCTGGCCATGCTCGCCACCTTCGACAACTCCAACGGCGGGATCTGGCTCGCGTTCACCGGCAAGTACGGCACCAAGACCGACCGCGGCGCCTACATCGCCTCCGCCGTGAACGACGGCCCCTTCTTCACCATGCTGTTCATCGGCGCCGCAGGCCTCGGGTCGATCCCGCTGGACGCCTTCGCGGCCGCGATCATCCCGCTGCTGCTGGGCATCGTGGTGGGCAACATCGACCACCGCTGGACCGAGATCATGCGGCCGGTCCCGGCCATCGTGATCCCCTTCTTCGCCTTCGGGCTGGGCACCGGCATCGACATCAGCGCGATCCTCACCGGCGGCCTCACGGGCATCGTGCTGGGTCTGCTGGTCACGCCGTTCACGGGCGGCACCACCTACCTCGCCTACCGCTTCCTGCTGCGCCGCGGCCGACGAGCCGGCATCGGCGTCGTCGCGGGCACCACGGCGGGCAACTCGATCGTCACCCCGGCGATCATCGCCTCCGCGGATCCTCGGTTCGCACAGTACGTGGACGTGGCGACGGTGCAGGTCGCCACGGCCGTGCTGATCTCCGCGATCACGGCGCCCCTGCTGGCCGCCTGGGTCCTGCGGCGCAGCGGCACCCTGAGCGACCCCGACGTGGACGGCCTGGACCACCGCGGCGAGCCGCTCCCGGCCGCCGCGGAGAGGTGACCCCTCCTCGATGACCGCTCACGTCCCCCGCCTGCAGCGCGCCCACCTGGTCTGGGCCGTCGGCGTGCTCGCCTATCTCTGCGCCGTCTCCGGCCGCGCCTCCTTCGGCGTGGCGAGCGTCGAGGCCTCGGAGCGCTTCGGGGTCGACGGCGCCGCCCTGAGCCTGTTCGGCGTGGTGCAGCTGGGCACCTATGCGGCGGCGCAGATCCCGGCGGGGCTGCTGCTGGACAGGATCGGACCGCGACGCATGCTGGTGCTCGGGGCGGTGACGATGGCCGTGGGACAGCTGCTGCTGGCCGTCGCGACCGACGTGCCCGCCGCGCTGGTCGCCCGGGTCCTCACGGGGGTCGGGGACGCGGCCACCCTGATCAGCGTGGTGCGCCTGATCGCGACCTGGTTCCCCACCGGCCAGGTCCCCGTGTTCACCCAGCTCGCCACCATGATCGGCCAGTTCGGCCAGGCCGTGGCCGCGGTGCCCTTCCTGGCGCTGCTGGTGAGCAGGGGCTGGACCGTCGCGTGGTCCTCGTTGGCCGTCGTGCTGGTGCTCAGCGTGCTGCTGGTCCTCACCGTGGTGCGCGACGAGCCGCCGGGCGAGCCGGGCGCCGTGCCGCCGCTCCCGACCCCTCCGCTGCGGGTGATCCGGGACGTGCTCACCTCGCGCGCCGCGTGGTCGGGCTTCTTCCTGCACTCCCTGACCCTGCTGAGCGTGAACTCGTTCCTGTTCCTGTGGGGCGTGCCCTACATGACCCACGGCCACGGGCTGGGACCGCGCGAGATCGGCGCGCTGCTCACCGTGAACGTCGCCGTGATGGTCGCGATCGGGCCTCTCGTCGGGGTGCTGACCGGCCGGTTCCCGCACCACCGCGCCCGCCTGGGCCTCCTGGCGGGCGGGATCCTCGCCGCCGCCTGGACCCTCACGCTGCTGATCCCGGTGCCGCTGACCGCCTGGCAGCTGCTCCCGCTGATCGTGGCCCTCGCGGTGGGCTCGGCGACGTGCTCGGTGGGCTTCGACCTCGCGCGCACCGGCGTGCCGCCGCGGGCGATCGGCACCGCCACCGGGATGGTCAACATCGGCGGCTACTCGACCTCGCTGCTCGCCGTGCTCGTGATCGGTCTGCTGCTGGACGTCCTGGCCCCCGACCGGACCGCCGGGCTCGACGACTACCGCCTCGCCTTCGCCTCGATGGGCCTGCTCATGGCGCTGGCCGCCGCAGGCCTGCTGCTCACCTCGCGACCCCGCGCCCCGCGGACCGCCTAGCCCCCGACCGCACACCGATCACCTCCCGACCGGGACGGTCCGCAGACGCCTCGGAGGACCCTTCGCCCCACCTTGTGCAATCCCCGACCCTTCTATAGCTTATACGGACTTCGTATAGGAAGGACCGTGACGATGACGTCACCCCGCGACAGCGCGGACCGCCTCCGTTCCGTCGGACCGCTCCCGCTCCCCCTCACACCACCGCTCGCTCCCCTCCCCCCGGTCCCGCTCTCCCCGACCGACGGGAGCCCACGATGATCCGCGCCCCGCGCCGCCGCCGGCCGGCCGCCGTCCTGCTCGCCTCCCTGTCGGCCCTCGCCCTCGCCGGGTGCGGGCTGTGGGAGCCGGTGGACACCAGCCAGATCGCGAAGCACACCGTCGACCCCGACGCCCGCGTGATCCGCTTCGCCCACCAGTACGACCCCGCCCACCCCGTCGAGGCCTGCGGCGCGGAGACGCTCCGCACCGAGCTGGCCGACGACGGCTTCGCCGTCGAGACCTATCCCTCGGGCCAGATCGGCGACGAGGGCGAGACCACCGAGCAGATCGCCACCGGCGGCCTCGAGCTGGGCGTCATCGGCCCCTCGTTCCTGGGGATCTGGTATGCCGACGCCGCCGTGCTGGACGCCCCGTACCTGTTCAGCGACGTGGACGAGTTCGACGAGGCCACCACCGGGCCGATCATGGCCGAGCTGTACGAGGACATGGCCGAGGAGACCGGGCTGCGCGTCAACAGCACCTGGTACTACGGCACCCGGCACATCACGGCCAACAAGGAGATCACCGAGCCGGACGATCTCGCGGGCCTGAAGATCCGCACCCCGGACGCCCCCCTGTACATCACGAGCTTCGCGATCATGCACGGCAGCGCCACCCCGATGGCGCTGTCGGAGGCCTATCTCGGGCTCCAGCAGGGCGCGATCGACGCGCAGGAGAACCCGATCCCCACCATCGACGTCCAGAAGTTCTACGAGGTCCAGGAGTACCTCAACCTCACCTCGCACATGGTCCAGGCCGTCAACATCGTCTCCTCCGAGCGCTTCGTGGACTCGCTGACCGAGGCGGAGCGCGCCGGCTTCGAGGAGGCCATGGAGAAGGCCCGCGTCGCCACCCGCGACTGCATCGTCGAGGCGGAGGAGGAGACCCTGCGGGCGTGGGAGGACGAGGGCGTCATCACCGTCAACGACGAGGTCGACGTCGACGCCTTCCGGTCCCTGATCGCCGAGGAGCTCCCCGCCCAGGTGCCGTGGGGCGACCTGTACCTCGAGATCCAGGAGTCGGTCCAGTGAGCATGCAATCGCCCAAGCCCGTCGAGGGCACCCGCGACGGCCAGGTGCCGGACCTCGACACGTACATCGAGCGCGACCACTACGAGACGAAGTGGCGGTGGTACGCGCTGCTGGTGGACGCCGAGCGGTTCGTGGCCGGTGCACTGCTGATCGCCGTGTTCGGGATGATCGTCTTCCAGGTCTTCACCCGCTACGTGCTCAGCGCCCCGCTGCCCTGGAGCGAGGAGGTGGCGCGCCTGCTGGTGGTGTGGCTGACCTTCGTCGGCGCCGGGTTCGTGGCCTCCCGCAACGCCCACATCGGGGTGGACATCCTCGCCGTGTACCTGCCCCGGAGGCTCGCCACCGCCACCCAGATCCTCGCGATGCTGGTCGTGGTCGCGGCCGCGGCGTACATGGTGTGGGCGGCGATCTCCCTCATGCTGCTCACCGGTCCGCTCGAGCTCACGGCGACCGCCCTGCCCGTGCCCCTGCTGTACGGGGCGGTGCTCGTCGGCTACCTGATGATCCTGGGCCACACGGTCCTGAACATCGTCATGTACCTGCGCCACCCGGCCGAGGTCCCGGACGCGGTCGAGAAGGCCGCCGCGATGGAAGGGCTGTGATCCCGTGGTCCTGCTGATCATGTTCGCAGCGCTCCTGGTGCTGCTCGCCCTGCGCGTGCCCGTCTGGATCGCGCTGCTGGTCCCCTCGATCGTCTACATCATCCTGGACGAGACGGCCACCGCGGCCCTGGCCGCGCAGCAGACCGCCTCGGGCGTCTTCGACTTCGCGATCCTCGCGGTGCCGATGTTCATCCTGCTGGGCAACCTCGCCAACGTCTCCGGGGCCACCGATCGCCTGTTCGACGCCGCCACCAGCGCGATCGGCCACGTGCGCGGCTCGCTGGGGTACGTCAACATCGCCACCTCCTTCGGCTTCTCCTGGATGAGCGGCGCGGCGATCTCCGATGCCGCGGCGATGGGCCGCATCCAGGTGCCGGCGATGACGAAGCGCGGCTACCCGGAGGGCTTCGCCCTCGGCATCACGGGCGCCTCCTCCCTGATCGCGCCCATGATCCCGCCGTCGATCCCGGCGATCATCTACGCGGTCACCGCCGGGCTCTCGGTGAGCTCGCTGTTCATGGCCGGGATCGTGCCGGCGCTGGTGCTCGTGGTGGCGCTGTGCATCATGGTCTGGATCCAGACCCGCACGCGCGATGACCTGCGCCTGGAGAAGCCGCCGACGGCTCGGCGCGTCAAGGACGTCCTCAAGGCCCTGCCGGTGGCCGGCGCCGCCATCATCATCCTCGGCGGGATCCTCTCCGGCATCGTCACCCCCACCGAGGCCTCGGCCCTGGGCGTGGCCTACGTGGCGATCCTGGCCCTGTGCTATCGCACCCTGAACGGGAAGTCGCTGGGACGCATCGCCGCCTCGACGGTCGAGACCACCGGCAGTGTGCTGGTGATCGTCACCAGCGCCTCGCTGTTCGGCTGGGTGCTGGCCCGGGAGCAGGCCCCGCAGGTGATGACCGAGCTGATCCTCCAGATCACCGACCGTCCCCTGGTGTTCCTGCTGCTGATCAATCTGCTGCTGCTGGTCGTCGGTGCCGTGCTCGAGCCCACCGCCGCGATCCTCATCCTGGTGCCCGTGCTGGCGCCGATCGCCGACGTGTACGGCATCGACCCCGTGCACTTCGCGGTGATGATGATCTTCAACCTGATGATCGGGCTGCTGACCCCGCCGGTGGGACTGGTGCTGTTCGTGCTGTCCTCGGTCACGAAGGTCCCGGTGATGCGGGTGATCACGGGGGTGCTGCCCTTCTTCGTGCCGATGCTCGCGGTGCTGCTGGCGATCACCTTCGTGCCCCTGCTGAGCACCTGGCTTCCCGGCCTGGTCGGGGGCTGAGCGCCCGGCCCCGCCTCGTTCCCGAGGGGCCGCGACGACTCGTCGGCCGCGGCCCCTCCCGACCTCCCTGGAAGGAAGCGCCCGTGAACGACGAAGCCTCCGCGCACGTGGACGGCTGCCGTGCCCCGGAGAGCGTCTACGAGGCGCTGCGCACGCGCATCATCCAGCACGACCTCGAGCCGGGCGCACGGATCTCGATCGCGGAGGAGGCCGCGCGGCTCGGGGTCTCGCAGACCCCCGTGCGCGAGGCCCTGCACCGCCTCGAGGGCGACGACCTGGTGGTCCGCTCCGCCTCCCGCGGGTACGACGTCACCTCGCCGATCGGCGTCGAAGGGCTGCGCTCCCTGTTCGAGGTGCGGCTGCTGCTCGAGCCGTGGGCAGCGCGGCAGGCGGCGACCGACAGGCTCTCCAATCCCGCCCCGAGGCTCCGCGGGGAGCTGGAGGAGCTGTCCTCCCTGCACGGCGCCGGGCGCGCGGTGCAGGCACAGCGCGCCGCCGGCGACCAGCGATTCCACCGATGGATCGTCGAGGCGACGGGCAATCATGTGATGGCGGCGGCCTTCGAGCGGCTCCACGCGCACGTGCACGTCTTCCGCCTCTACCAGACCGATGCCGAGGGCCACGACACCCACGGCGAGCACACGGCGATCCTCGAGGCCGTGGAGGCGTGCGATCCCGAGGCCGCCGAGGCGGCGATGCGCGCCCATCTGCTGGGGGCCTTCTCGCGCCTGTCCAGCGGCTTGCCGGCGGACGCGCCCCCGCTGCGGAGCACGGCGGCCCGGGCCCGTCTGCGCTGAGCGGACCGGCAGGGACCGGCACCGCAGCGCACGGCACCGCACGGCACGGCACGGATCAGCCCACGCGCAGGCCGCCGTTGAGGTTGTAGGTCGCGCCCGTGGTGAAGCCGCCGTGGGGTCCCACCAGGAAGGCGACCAGCTCGCCGAGCTCCTCGGTGGTGCCGAGCCGTCCCACGGGGGTGCGGGCCACGAACTGCTCGCGGCGCTCCCCCTCGAGGCGGCCGCCCATGATGTCCGTGTCGATGTTGGCGGGGGCGATCGCGGCGGTGGTGACGCCGGTGCCGGCGACCTCCTTCGCGAGGCCCCGGATCAGCCCCTCCACCCCCGCCTTGGACGCGGCGTAGGCGGAGGTCGAGAAGTTCCCGCCGCCGTCCTGCGCGGCCGTCGAGCTCATGGCCACGATCCGGCCGAGGCCCTGCGCGAGCATGCCGGGCAGCACGCGGCGGGCGAGATGGAAGGTGCCCAGGGTGTTGATGGTGAGGGTGCGCAGGAAGTCCGCGCTGGTCGTCTCCAGGAACGGGGTGGGGTTCGCGACGCCGGCGCAGCACACGAGCGCGCCGAGGGGCGGGGCCGACGGGTCCTGCTCGACGGCGGTGAGCGCCGCGTCCACCGAGCCCTCGCCGGCGACGTCGGCCCGGGCGGTGAGGACGTGGGGTGCCCCCGCGGCGCGGGCGGCTTCGGCGGCCGTGGCGAGCCCGGTCTCGTCGAGATCGAGCAGGGCCAGAGGACGGCCCTGCCGGGCGAGGGCCAGCGCGACCCCGCGCCCGATTCCGCGCTCGGAGGCGGCGCCGGTGATGACGCAGGTCAGCTCGCTGATGCGGGCCTCATCGGCCGCGGAGCGCTCGCTCATCGCCGAGACCCCGCTCCCGTACCCGGTCCCGTGCCGGGTCGTGGTCCCGGCTCCGGCGAGTTCACCACGTGGCGGGGCCTGTCGCCGCGCGCGAGCGCCGTGACCTCGGCGAGCGCCTCGGCGCCGGTGGCGGCGGCGAAGTCCGCCGTCCAGCACAGCGAGTGCGGGGAGAGCACCACGTTCTCGAGGCCCAGCAGCGGGCTGTCGGCCGGGAGCGGCTCGACCTCGAAGACGTCGAGGCCGGCGCCCGCGATGGTGCCGTTCTGCAGGGCGGTGATCAGTGCGGGCTCGTCGACCACGGCGCCGCGGGCGATGTTGATGAGGAAGGCGGAGTCCTTCATCAGCGCGAGCTCGCGCTCCCCGATCAGGTGGCGGGTCCCGGCGTTGGCCGCGACCGTGATGATCAGGTAGTCGCTGCGGGCGACCACCTCGTCGAGCTCGAGCTGCTGCACGCCGGTCGCCGCGCAGAACTCGGGCCGCGGGGAGCGGTTCCAGGCGATCACGTCGAGGTCCAGGGCGCGCAGCTGGCGCACGGTCTCCTGACCGATGCCGCCCAGGCCGATCATGCCGATGGTCGCGGAGGCGAGCCCGGGGCCCCGGTGCTCGGCCTTGCGGTCCCAGGCCGCCTCCCGGACCAGGCGGTCCTTGGGCAGCAGGGAGTGCGCGAGCGCGAAGAGGAAGGTGAGGGCCGTGTGGGCCATCGGCACGCGCAGCCCGGTGGGGGCGTTGGTGACGGTGATGCCGGCGGCGTCGCAGGCCTCCAGGTCCACGGAGTCGAAGCCGGCGCCGAAGCGGGCCACGTGCTGCAGCGTGGTCACCCCCCGGAGCTGCTCGGTGCCGAAGGGCGTGCCGCTGAGCAGCAGCACGGCGTCGAAGCCCTCGAGCGCCCCGGGCCGGATCGGGACATCCACGCGGGACCACTCGATCCCGTGCTCGGCGAGCGTGTCCAGGCCGATGTCGCCGTAGATCGTGGAGCCGTCGACCTCGGCGTAGTCGGCGGTGACGGCGAGCTTCCAGGGGGTGCTCATGCCCGCACCTCCTTCGGGGCCGGCTGCGACTCCGGTGCGCGGTGCAGCCCGACGCCGTGCCATGCCTCCGGGTAGTCCACGAACCCGCGGTCCAGCCCCTCGATGCTGGTCGCGCCCAGCTGGCCCATGGCCAGCGCGAGCTCCTCGTCGAGGATCTCGAGCACCCGCAGCACGCCCTTCTCGCCGGCGGCGGCGTTCCCGTAGCCCCAGGCGCGGCCGATGGAGACCAGGTCGGCGCCGACGGCGAGGGCCTTGGCGATGTCGTCACCGGTGCGCACCCCGGAGTCGAAGACGACGGTCATCCGGTCCCCCACCGCGTCGGCGATCATCGGCAGCGCGCTGATCGAGCTCGGCGAGGAGTCGAGCTGCCGCCCGCCGTGGTTGGAGACGTAGATGCCGTCCGCCCCGACCCGGTGGGCGCGCAGGGCGTCCTCGGGGGTCAGGATGCCCTTGAGGTAGAGCGGACCGTCCCACCGACGCCGCACGTCCTCGATGCTCTCCCAGGTCAGGGTGAGGTTCGCGAGGTACTTCGCGACGAACTCCTGGTGGGAGACGGCGTTGTCGCCCTGGACCTGGTCCTTGAGGTTGCGGAAGCCGATGGCCGGGGGGCGCATGATCGCGCGGGTCCAGTCGAGGTGGCGGATGGCCTCCACGGCGTTGCGCGGGGTGATCCGCGGCGGGATCGACATGCCGTTGCGGTGGTCGCGGTACCGCTTGCCGTTCAGCGGCACGTCGACGGTCACCACGAGCGCCTCGGCGCCGATGGCCCGGGCGCGCTCGATGAGGTCGGTGACGATCCGGTCGCTCTTGTACATGTACAGCTGGTACCAGAGCGGGCCGGTGGCCTGGTCGGCCAGCTCCTCCATCGTCCAGTTCGAGGCGGTGGAGATCGTGAAGGGGATGTTCGCCCGGCCGGCGGCGCGCACGGCACCCAGCTCGCCCTCCCCGCCGATCATGCGCTGCAGGCCCAGCGGCCCCATCACGTAGGGGCGCTCCAGGGCCATGCCGTCCACCGTGGTGGAGGTGTCGATGGTGGAGATGTCGGTGAGCCATCGCGGGCGGAAGCGCACCTCGCGCAGGTCGCGGGCGTTCGCGTCGAGCGTGATCTCATGGTTGGAGGCGCCGTCGATGATGTCGAAGGCCATGGTGGGCAGGCGCTTCCGCGCGAGGCGGCGCAGGTCCTCGATCGAAGGGGCGGAGGCCACCGGGTCGAGCCGGAAGCCTCCGGCGGCGAGCATCCGGGCGAATTCGACGGCGGCGGAGACGGGGGAGTCGGACATCGTGCTCTCTCTTCCGGGAACGGTGCTGCGGAGGGGCGATGGTGGTCGGCGGTCGGGGAGCGTCCTGCGGGCCGGCGCCGGTCACGGCGGGCGGGTGCGAGGTGGTCAGTCCGGGTGGCTGCGCAGCACCTCGTAGACGATGGAGTCGTCGCGGCGGTCCCATCCCAGCTCGCTCCCGCGCCGGTACAGCTCCTGGGCGGCGGCCGCGAGCGGCACCTCCTGGGACGCCTCGGCGGCGGCCTCGGTGACCAGGCCCATGTCCTTGACGAAGATCGTGAGGGCGGAGCGCACGTCGTCGAAGGCGCCGTCCACCATCCGCTGTCCGCGGTCGCCGAACATGAACGAGGCCGCCGCGCCGGTGCCCAGCACCTCGTGGACCTGGGCGAGGTCCAGCCCCATCCGGTCCGCGAGCGCGAGCGCCTCGCCGGCGGCGGCGATGTGCACCCCGCACAGCAGCTGGTTGACGATCTTGAACCGCTGCCCGTCCCCGGGAGCGGGGCCGACGACCGGGGCGTTCGCGGCGAGGGCGTCCAGCAGCGGCCGCACCGTCGCCACGTCCTCCTCGGCGCCGCCGACCATGATCAGGAGGTCGCCGTCGGCCGCGCGGGCGGCGCCGCCGGAGACCGGGGCGTCCACGACGCGCACCGCCGTCCCGTCACGCCCCGCACCGTCGGACCCCGCGCCGTCGGGCCCTGCACCGTCGGGCCCTGCACCGTCGGGCCATCGGCCGGCGAGCCGTGCGACGGCGTCCTCGATCGCGGCGGGGCCCACGGTCGACATGATCAGCAGGGTGCTCGACGCGGCGAGGTCGGCGGCGATCCCCGCCTCGCCGAACAGCACGGACTCGAGCTGGGCGGGGGTCGCGACCATGACCACCACGATCTGCGCGTGCCGCACCGCGTCCCGGGCCGTCGCGGCAGGAGCGGCGACGTCCGCCACCGCCTCCCGCGCGGCGGGGTTCAGGTCGAAGGCCGTGACGGGGAGCCCGGCAGCGGCGGCGGTGCGGGCCATCGGGGTGCCGATGGCCCCCAGGCCGATCCAGGCGACGGACGGTGCGGCGGTCATGGAGAGCTCCTCGGGGATCGGCGGAGGGACGGTGCAGGCGGTCGGGGCAGTCAGTCGGGCCAGGCAGTCGGGCCAGGCGGTCGGTGCGGTCGGTCGGTGCGGTCAGTCGGCGGTGATGCTGTCGACGGCGGCGGTGAGGACGTCCACGACATCGGCCAGCGCCTGCTCGCCGCCCACGTTGCCGGGGAAGACGACGTAGGGCATCCCGAGGACCTCCTCGGGGGCCTCCTGGGCGGAGAACAGGGACACCTGGCCGGGCCAGAACTGTCCCTCGACCCGGGCGCGCCGGATGCCGAGGCCGTGGGCCGCGACCTCGTGGGAGGTGATCCCGCCTTTGGCGACCACCCACGCGGGGCGGGCCGTGCGCACCCTGCGGACCACCTCGACCACGGCGTCGGAGACGCTGCGGGCGATGGCGAGGGACTCGGCGGGGTCCTCGGTGCGCACCAGGTCTCGGCTGGTGTAGGCGACGCAGTCGGCGTCGGTGAGGGTCTCGCGGAGGGTCGCCGCGACCTCGTCCAGATGCTGCTCGCGGCGCTCGTCGAGCACCGAGGGGACGTGGATCTCGACCTCGACGAGGGTGCCGCGGTCCTGGACGGCGCGCAGCTGGGTGGTGGTCAGCCCCACGTGGGAGCCGACGACGACCAGCCCGTGCCCGAGCCGCGCCCCGGGGATCGGACCGGGGATCGCGATGGACGCGGGATCGACCACCTGCGCGCCCGACTGCCCCGTCAGCGGGCGCACGAAGGAGGGGGCGCAGCGGGTGACGAAGGTGCGGCCGACCGCCTCGAGCTCGGCCATCGCCGCCGCGACGACCTCGAGGTCGGAGTACTCGGTCGCGTTGACGACCACCCAGCACCGCTCGCGGGCGCCGTCCAGGATCTGCCGCACCCGCGCCTGGCCGCCCTCGCGGATGTCCTCGAGCCCGATCGAGAGCACGTCCTGGGCGCGCACCGACCCGCCGGAGCGCTCCTCGAGGAAGGCGCGCAGGTCGGAGCTGGTGTAGCCGAAGGTGGCGTCGCGGGCGAAGTCGGTCTCGGCGACCTCGACCGCCTCGCCGTCGACCGTGGCGTAGTGGACGTCGCCCTCGGTGAAGCGCCCGGCCTCGATCATGGCGGGGCAGAGCACGACGGCGTCGACCTCCACCCCGTGCTCGGCGAGCTCGTCCGCGATCGCGAGCGGCTCGGCGATCACGTGGCCGCGCAGGGTCGAGTCGGAGCGCGAGACCACGTGCAGGCCACGAGCCGGCACCCCACCGTCCAGCACCCCCGCCAGCACGCGGTGGTTCAGCGCCACCGCCTCCTGCTCCTCGAGCGCCCGCGTGTTGGTGAGCACGAAGCAGGCGGAGCCGGGCTCCGCGAGGGCGCCGACGGGGAGGGAGGGGTCGAGGTCGAAGGCGACGTCGATCCCGGCCACGCACTGGGAGCCGGTGGGGTCGTCGTCGAGGACGAGCAGACGGCGGTCGGAGGTCACGGGCACGGGAGCCTTCTTCCGGGACGGGGTGCGGAGCGGGAGCAGGGCCGGTGCGCGCAGGGGCGCACCGGCCCTCAGCCTGTCAGATGCTCATGTCACTGGTCATGCGGCTGGTCATGCCGCGATCACGAAGACCAGGGCGGACAGCGCGAAACCGACCAGCGAGATCGTGGTGCCGACCAGCGACCAGGTCTTGAAGGTGGTCACGGTGTCGAAGCCGCAGAATTTGCCGATCAGCCAGAAGCCGGAGTCGTTGACGTGCGACCAGCCGATCGAGGCGGAGCCGATCGCGATGACCACGGCGGAGACGGCGATCGCACTGAAGTCCCCGGCCATGATCGCGGGCGCCATGATCGAGGCGCCGGTGGTCGCGGCCACGGTCGCCGAGCCCTGCGCGATGCGCATGGCGGTGGTCACCAGGTAGGCGGCGACGATGAGCGGCAGCCCCATCGCGTCCAGGCCGTTGGCGACCTCGCCGCCGATGCCGGTCTCGGTGAGGACACGGCCGAAGGCGCCGCCCGCACCGGTGATCAGGATGATCGCGCAGACGGGCGAGAGCGCGTCGTCGACCAGCTCCTCGAGCAGCCCGCCGACCTCCTGCCCCTTCCGGCGCCGCGGCAGCACGTACAGCAGCACCATCGCGGTGAGCGCCGACAGCGCCAGCGCGACGGGCGTCGCGCCGATCAGGCGGGAGAACTGGAGCAGGACGTTGTCCTCGGTGACCGATCCGGAGGCCTCCAGGGTGGCCATGCCGGTGTTGAGGAAGATGAGCACCAGCGGCATCAGCAGCACCAGCAGGATCGAGCCGAAGGACGGCCGTTCGTCCTTCGGGACCTCGCGGGGCTCGCCGAGGAGCGCGGGCACGGGGGTGTCGGGGTAGCGCCGGGCGATGACGCGGGCGACCAGGTAGCCGCCGAGGTACCAGGTGGGCAGACCGATGAGGAGTCCGACGATGATCACGAGGCCGACGTCGGCGCCCATCACGGTGGCGGCGGCGGTGGGGCCCGGGTGCGGGGGCAGCAGCGCGTGCATCATCATGAACGACGCGATCGAGGGCAGCACGTACAGCATGAACGAGCCGCCCAGGCGACGGGCCACGGTGTAGATGACCGGCAGCATCACGATGAACCCGGCGTCGAGGAAGATCGGGAAGGCGTAGAGCAGCGAGGCGACCGCGAGCGCGAGCGGGGCCCGCTTCTCGCCGAAGGTGTCGAGCATCTTGTCGGCGAGCACCTGCGCGCCGCCGGTGATCTCGATGAGTCTGCCCAGCACGGCGCCGAAGCCGACCAGGAGGGCGACGGTGCCGACCGTCGTGCTGAAGCCGGCGATCACCACGTCGATGACGTCTCCGACGCCGATCCCGGCGGCGAGGCCGGTGGCCACCGCGATGATCAGCAGGGAGAAGAAGGCGTGCAGGCGGGTCTTGATGATGAGGACGAGCAGCAGGACGATCGCGACGACAGCGATCGTCAGGAGCAGCCAGACCGGCCGCTCGGCGAGGACGAGTTCTTCCACGGGGATCTCCAGGAGGGAGGGGGCGCATCTCGTCGGCCTCCGTCACGCCGGAGCGCTCGGGACCCGGGCTGCCGCGCGGGTCCCGAGCGTTCGCTCAGGTCCCGGGCGGCGATGCCCGGCCGACGGGCAGAGCCCGAAGGGTGGATGGGAGTGGTGGGAAGCGTGCGGAGGCGGCCGACGGGGACCGTCGGACGCCCTGCGGTCAGGAGTTCTTCGGCGAGGCCTTCGGGGCGGGGCCGAGCTCGGCGAGCAGCTGCGACATCTTCGCGTAGGCCTTGTTGCGGTAGGCGATCAGCTCCGCGGCGGTGGCCTCGTCGTAGTCGCCCAGCAGGCCCTTGCCGTTCTTGACGCCCTTGCGGTCCTCGGCGACGGCGTCGGTGAGGATCGTCGGGGTCGCGAGGCGGTCGCCGAAGGCGTCCTCGAAGGTCACGAAGCAGTTCGCGTACACGTCCAGGCCGGCCTGGTCGGCGATGGCGAAGGGGCCGAAGAAGCCCAGGCGGAAGCCGAAGGTGGTGCGCACGATGGTGTCGACGTCCTCGGTGGTCGCGACGCCCTCCTCGACGATCGAGGTGGCCTCCTTCAGCAGCGCGTACTGCAGGCGGTTCAGCACCATGCCCGGGGTGTCGGCGACCTGGGCGCCCTGGTTGCCGGACTTCTCCAGCAGCTCCTTGACGGCCGCGACGGCCTCGGGGGTGGTCTCCTCCCCCGCGACGAGCTCGACGCCGGGGATGAACGGCGCAGGGTTCGAGAAGTGCACGGTGAGGAAGCGCTCGGGATGCTTCACCGCGCTGACCAGCTCCTTGACCGGGATGGTCGAGGTGTTTGTGCCGATGATCGCGTCCGGACGGGCGTGCTGGGAGATCGTCGCGAGCACGTCGCGCTTGACGTCGATCCGCTCGAAGACGGCCTCCTCGACGAAGTCGACGTCGGCGACGGCGTCCTCGATGGTCCTGCCGGCGGAGATGTTCTTCTCGACCAGCGCCGCGGAGCCGGGGCTGTACAGGCCCTGGTCCTCGAAGTCCTGCGCCTCCTTGCGGAGCCGCTCGAGGGAGGCGTTCGCGTTCTCGACGCTGACGTCGGCGATGGTCACGTCGAAGCCGGCGATGGCGAGGACCTGGGCGATGCCGCCGCCCATGTAGCCCGCGCCGACGATCGTCACGGTGGAGATGGTCATGGAGGAACTCCTTCGTCCGAGGGGGCGCCCCGTGGACGAGGGCGCCGGCGCTGTCGCTGGTCGTCGACCTCGAGTGGGACGACCGAAGGGCAGGCGACAGCGATCATACAGATCCTATTGGATATTGAACAGGGTGCGCGACCGCTGTGGCCCGCGCCCTCCCACCGGCCCGGGGGGCGGCGGGAGGACCGAGGAGCCCCGGCCGTGCGGGCGGGGCTCAGTGCATGTGCTTGCCGCCGTCGACGCTGATCGAAGTGCCGTTCACGTAGCTGGAGTCCTCGCCGACGAGGAAGCCGATCAGGCCGGCGACCTCTTCGGGCTGCCCCACGCGCTGCAGCGGGATGTTCGCGCTCATGCCCTCCTTGCGATCGTCGGTGAGGGTGCCGCCCATGATGTCGGTGTCGATGGGGCCGGGCAGGATCACGTTGGCGGTGATGCCGTGCTCGCCGAGCTCGCGGGCGGCGCCGCGGGTCAGGCCCTGCACGGCGGCCTTGGCGGCGGCGTAGCCCGTCTTGGAGAAGGTGCCGCCGCCGTCGAGCGCGGTGATCGAGGCGGTGTTGACGATGCGCCCGCCGACGCCGCCGTCGATCATGCGCCGGGCCGCGCCCTGGATCATGAGCAGGGTGCCCTTGGCGTTGACGTCCATGACCCGGTCCCAGATCTCGGAGGTGAGCTCGAAGATCGAGTGGGGGCTGGGGATTCCGGCGAGGTTCACCAGCGCCACCAGCTGCGGCATCTCGGCGTCCACGCGCGCGAAGGCGGCGTCGACGGAGGCCTGGTCGCTGATGTCCACGCCGACGCCGATGACCTTCTGCCCGGATTCGGCGGGCAGCTCGGCGGTCACCTCGGCGGCGAACTCCTCGACGGCGGCGCCATCGATGTCGGCCGCGACGACGCTCCAGCCCTGCGACAGGAGCTTGCGGGCGACGCGTCGACCGATGCCGCGGGGGGCGCCGGCGCCGGTGACCAGCGCGGTGCGCTCGGCGGGGAAGGGCTGGATGGTCCTGGTCTCGATGGTCATGCGGGGATCTCCTTCGGTGCGGATGTCTCGGGTCGGTGGATGGGTCGTGACGGTGGAGGTGTAACGGCGGTGGAGGTGTAACGGCGGTGGAGGTGTCGCGGCGGGCTAGCCCATGATCAGGCTGAAGACGAACAGCAGCGGGACGGACGCCGCCCACATGACGGTGGTCAGCGCCGTGTGCGCCTTCAGCGCCGCGGTCCCGTCGAAGCCCATGAATCGGGTGACGACCCAGAAGTACGAGTCGTTGTAGTAGCTGCAGACCATGGCGCCGGCGACGCAGGCCATCACGGCGACCAGCGGATCGAGGCCGATGGTGGCCATGACCGGTGCGGTGACGGAGGCGGCCGTGATCATCGAGACCGTCCCCGAGCCCTGCGCGACGCGCACGATGGAGGCGATGAGGAAGGGCAGCAGGAAGGTCGGCAGCGGCAGTCCGCCGATCGCCTCGGCGAGCGCGTCGCCGATGCCGGTGTCCCGCAGCACCTGGCCGAGGCCGCCGCCCGCACCGGTGATGAGCAGGATCAGTCCGGCGTCGGCCGCAGCATCGGCCAGCCACCTGTGGCTCTTCGCCCGCGGCGTCCAGCGGGGCAGCAGCAGGTACACGGCCAGGACCAGTCCGACCAGCAGGGCGATGACCGGGTCGCCGATGAAGACGAACGGGCCCGCCCAGGTCGACGGCTCGTAGTCGTCAGCGACGGCTGTGCCCTGGGCGTCCATGTCGAGCGCGGTCACCACGGTGTTCAGGACGATCAGCAGGATGGGCACGACCAGGGGCAGCAGGCCGATGACGGCGCCGATGCGATGGGGGCGGACGCCCTCCGGGGCCTCGCCGAGCTCCTCGGAGCCGCTGGAGACCGCCGCGAGGTGGTCGGCTCCGTCGGCCCTGTCGGACCCGGCCCCGTCGGACCCGGCCCCGTCACCGCCGGTGGCCACGGCGATCGCGGAGCGGTCGCTGCGGACGTCCCCGTAGACCGCGTGCTGGACCTCCTCGGAGACCTGGGACTCGAGCCTGGGGCCGATCCACTTCGCGTACAGGGTGACGACGGGGATCAGGAGCACGGTGAAGCAGAGCCCGGCGATGATGACGGAGCCGACGCTCACCTCGAGGATGCCGGCGACGCCGAGCGGTCCCGGGGTGGGCGGGACGAAGTGGTGGGTGATGACCATGCCGCCTGCGAGCGCGATGCCGAGGGTGGCGTAGCCGTACTTCTTGACCTTGGCGATGGCCCGGGCCAGCGGGTTCATGATCACGTAGCCCGAGTCGCAGAACACCGGGACCGAGATCAGGGCGCCGATGCTGGTCATCGCCCAGGGCTCGCGGCCCTTGCCGAACAGGCGCAGGAAGGCCACCGCGATGGCCTGCGCGGCCCCGGAGACCTCCAGGATCTTCCCGATCGCCACGCCCAGACCGATGACGATGCCGATCGAGGCGAGGGTGTTCCCGAAGCCCGTCTTGATCGAGTCGACGATGCCGGGCAGGGTCTGTCCGGCGATCAGCCCGATCACCACGGAGGCGATGAGCAGTCCGGAGAAGGCGTCGAGGCGGGTGCGCAGGACGATGAGGACGATCAGCGCGATGCCGACGGCCAGGGCGAGCAGCAGGACGGGATCCATCAGAACTCCTTCGTTCTCGGTGGTCGTGCTCGGTGAGAGCTCCCGCGCCGTCCCGTCCGCCCCGAGGGACGGGCGGGACGGCGCGTCGTGTCAGGCCAGGGCCGAGCTCAGGACCTGCCTGATGTAGTGCACGTTCTCGGCGATGACGCCGAGGGAGTCGGAGCCGTAGTGCTCGCAGCAGAACGGCCCGGAGTAGCCGAGCTCCAGGGCGCGGCGGATGACGGTGCGGTAGTTGATGTAGCCGTACTTCAGCGGCATCGGTGCCGAGGAGTACGCCCCGGTGGCGGGGTCGTAGTCACGGGTGTAGTTCTTGATGTGCCAGAAGTTCGCGTGCGGCAGCACCTTCTCGAACATGTCCGGCCACGGCTCGACCTCGCGGTGCAGGCGCACCAGGTTCCCGAGGTCGGGGTTCAGGCCCACGGAGTCGTGGTCCACGTCCTGCAGGAAGGCGACGGCCTCGTCGGCCGTGCCCACGTAGGTGTCCTCGTACATCTCGAGGCTCAGCTCGATGCCCTGACCGCGGGCGGCGTCGCCGAGGGTGCGGATCCGCTCGATCGCGAGGTCGCGCAGCGCGGGGTCGTCGACGTGGCCGTCGGCGAGCCAGAACCAGATGGCGTCGTTCTGGGCCTCGGTGGTCGCCTGCATGAACCCGGTGTTCACCACGCTCACGCCGAAGCTCGGAGCGAGCTCGATGAAGCGCAGCGCGTCCGCGACGTTCTGCTCGCCGTTGTCGACGTCGACGACGGAGTTGCGGGTCATGGAGATCGAGGAGAGGGTCAGCCCTTCGCCGTCGAGCACCCGGCGGAACTCCTCGACCCGCTCGTCGGAGAGCTTCGCGAGCGGCAGCCAGGCGTCGGTGGGATCGATCTGGTCGACGCCCAGCTCCTTGACCTGGCGCAGCTGCGAGGCCCAGACCGAGGAGGAGGCCTCGAGCGTGGGCGTGCCGTCCGGCGTGGTGTTGCCGAACGAGAGCATGTTGGCGCCGATCGGCCAGGTCTCCGCAGTGAACATCGTCGTCCTCTTTCCTCACGAGTAGGTCGTCCCATTGATCCTATAGGATAGGTGCCTCGATGGAAAGGCCGAGGTCCGCTCCCGATCGACGGCACCATCTCGGTGCGGCCGACGGCCTGTGGATCCCGGCCGTGAGCGGTGTCGAGACGTCCGCCGGTCGGGCGTCGCCGCCTCCACATCCTTTCCTATAGGATCGATGTGACTCGCCCACCTGGCCGTGCGACGCCACAGAACTCAGCGCCGGCGCACACCGCGCGGCAGCCTTCGGAGGAAACCACGATGACGTACCTCTTCAACGATCCCGCGGAGTTCGCCGCCGACGCGGTCCGCGGCCTGGCCCTCGCCCACCCGGACCACGTGGCCCTCGTGCACGGCGGAGTGGTCCGCGCGACCGAGACGCCGCAGGGCCAGCCCGCCCTGGTGATCGGCGGCGGCTCGGGCCACTACCCCGCCTTCGCCGGCTGGGTGGGACCGGGAATGGGACACGGCGCGCCGTGCGGCAACGTGTTCTCCTCCCCGTCGGCCTCCCAGGTCTACTCGGTCGCGCGCAACGCCGAGAACGGCGGGGGCGTGATCCTCGGCTTCGGCAACTACGCCGGGGACGTGCTCCACTTCGGCGCGGCCGCGGAGAAGCTGCGTGCCGAGGGCGTGGACGTGCGGATCGTCAAGGTCAGCGACGACATCGTCTCCAACTCCCCCGAGAACCACCGCGACCGCCGCGGGATCGCCGGTGACCTGCCGGTCTTCAAGATCGCCGGCGCCGCGATCGAGGCCGGAGCAGATCTCGACGAGGCCGAGCGCATCGCCGTGACGGCGAACGACGCGACCCGTTCCTTCGGCGTCGCCTTCGACGGCCCCACCCTGCCCGGAGCGGAGGATGCGCTGTTCCACGTCGAGGACGGCCAGATGGGCGTGGGCCTGGGCATCCACGGCGAGCCCGGGGTGCGGGACGAGCCCATCGGCACCGCCGACGAGATCGCGACGATGCTGGTCGAGGGCGTCCTCGCCGAGCAGCCCAACCGCGCCGAGGGCGGCTACCAGGGCCGCGCCGCGGTGCTGGTCAACGGGCTCGGGACCGTGAAGTACGAGGAGCTCTTCGTCGTCTACGCGAAGGTCGCCGAGCTGCTCGGGGCCGCAGGGATCACGCCCGTGCGCCCGGAGGTCGGCGAGCTCGTCACCAGCCTCGACATGGCCGGGATCTCCCTGACCCTGGTGTTCCTCGACGAGGAGCTCGAGCAGCACTGGCTCGCCCCCGTGGACACCCCCGCCTTCCACCGCGGGGCGATGCCGCCGCTCGAGCGTCCGCGGCGCACCTCCTTCTGGGAGGCCGGGGCCGACGAGACCCCGGAGGCGAGCGCCGAGTCCCGCGACGTCGCCGCGAGGATCGCCGGCGTGCTGGACCTCTTCGAGTCGGTCTGCGCGCGCGAGGAGGCCGAGCTGGGCCGTATCGACGCGATCGCCGGGGACGGCGACCACGGCCAGGGCATGGCCTACGGCTCCAAGGGTGCCGCGGCCGCCGCGAAGGACGCCCTCGAGGCCGGAGCCGGAGCCCGCACCCTGCTGGTCCGCGCGGGCGAGGCCTGGTCCGAGTCCGCCGGCGGCACCTCCGGTGCGCTGTGGGGCGCGGCGCTCATCGCCGCCGGCCGGGTCTTCGACGACCGGTCCGGGGCGGAGCAGCGCACCGTGATCGAGGCGGTCGACGCCGGCATCGAGGCGATCCAGCGGCTGGGCGGCGCGCAGGTGGGCGACAAGACGATGGTCGACGCCGCCGCACCGTTCCGCGAGACGCTGGATGCGGGGTTCAGCGGCGACGACGCCTCCGCGGCGATCCTCGCGGCCGCACAGGTCGCCCGCGAGGCGGCCGACGCCACCGCGGACATCACCGCCAGCCTGGGTCGCTCCCGCGTGCTCGGCGAGAAGTCGATCGGCACCCCCGACCCCGGGGCGATCTCCTTCTCGATCCTCATGGAGGAGCTCGGGGAGCACCTGTCCTGATCCGCCCGGGTGTGCGGGACCGGACTCCCGGACGCCCTTCCCCGCAGGCCCTCCCGCCTGCGACCCTCGAAGAACGACTCGTGAAGGAGAACCTCATGGCACTGACGATCATCGTCGGCAGCGACAACGCCGGACACGGCCACAAGGAAGCGCTCAAGGCGCTGCTCGAGGGCGACGATCGCGTCGAGTCGGTCCTCGACGTCGGCGTCGCCTCGGCCGACGACGGCACCCACTACCCGAACGTCGCCGTCGCCGCGGCGGAGAAGATCGCCGTGGGCGAGGCGGACCGCGCGCTGCTGATCTGCGGCACCGGCCTGGGCGTCGCGATCGCGGCCAACAAGGTCCCCGGCGTCCGCGCCGTGACCGCCCACGACCTGTACTCCGTGCAGCGCTCGGTGCTCTCCAACAACGCGCAGGTGCTGTGCATGGGCCAGCGCGTGATCGGCCTGGAGTCGGCGCAGGAGCTGGTCAAGGTGTGGCTGGACCTCGAGTTCGACCCCGCCTCCTCCTCCGCGGCCAAGGTCGACGCGATCTGCGCCTACGACGGCTCGCTCGAGCAGGCCTGAGCCCGCCACCCCCGCGACAGGCCTGCCACCCCTCGACAGTCGTGCGCTGAGCGCCGATGCGAGCACCGGACCGGTGCTCAGCGCACATCTGCACGCCGCAGGGCGCCCACGGACGAAGGAGACCTCACCATGTCCGACCTCTGGATCGGCACCAGCTGGAAGATGACCAAGACCCTCGCCGAGGCCCGTGCCTGGGCCGAGGGCCTGCGGGACCACCTCGCGGGCAGCGCACCGGCCGGGGTGCAGCCCTTCGTGATCCCGTCCTTCACCGCGACCACCGCCGTCGCGGAGGTGCTCGGCGAGGAGTCGCCGATCCTGCTGGGCGTCCAGAACGCCCACTGGGAGGACGCCGGCGCCTGGACCGGGGAGGTCTCGGTGGCGCAGGCGAAGGACGCCGGGGCCCGGATCGTCGAGATCGGTCACTCCGAGCGCCGTGAGCACTTCGGGGAGAGCGTGGAGACCACCGGGCTCAAGGTCGCCGCGGCTCTGCGCCACGGCCTCGTCCCGCTGCTGTGCATCGGCGAGAGCGCCGCGGTGAAGGAGGAGGGCGGCTCCAGCGCCTTCATCCTCGAGCAGACCCGCGGCGCCCTCGAGGGCCTCACCGGCGAGGAGCTCTCCCGTGTGGTGATCGCCTACGAGCCGATCTGGGCGATCGGCGAGACGGGCCGACCCGCGACCGTCGAGGAGCTCGTCGAGCCCTTCGCCGCCCTCGGCGAGGTGTACGCGGGGCGCGTGGCGGGTCTGCTCTACGGCGGGTCCGTGAACCTGGACAACGCCGCGGACCTGCTCGGCATCGAGCACGTGAGCGGCCTGTTCGTGGGCCGCACCGCCTGGCGGCTCGAGGGGTACCTCGAGCTGCTGCGCATCGCCGAGGACCACGCCGCAGCCCGCACGGGCTGACCCCCTCCACCGGCCCAGGGGCTGACCCCCTGACACCGGCCGGGGTGGTCGCGTGCGCACGGCTCGACAGGGGCGGCCGCGAGGAGATCTGCTGACGGGATCCGGGGGAGGAGGTCGGGGGATAGCCCCACAGCGGACTCCCGGGGCACCGCGTTAGGCTGGAAGCCGTCGATGGTGAGGATCCGCAGAGGATCCCGCACTCCGGGGACCGGCGTCTCCTTCCCGTCGCCGACCTCAGCTCCGTCCACGAGAGGTCTGCGGATACCCATGAACGCCCAGAGCCGCCTGCCGAGAGATCACCCGGCCGGGAGGGGCAGCGCCCCGTCCCGATCCGGTGCAGGTGCGCGCCGCGGCGCGGGTCGCCCCTGGGCGCAGGCACCGTCGTCCTCACTGCCCGGGCAGGGCCCGCTCGAGGGGAAGATCCACTCCCCGCGCTCGAAGGCTCTGGTACCGCCCCGTCGCCGGGGCCGCTGGCTCACGGTCGGCGTGCCCGCCGTGCTCGGCGCCACCCTCGGGATCAGCAGCTTCCTGGTGCTCGGCGTCTCCAGCCTGATCGGCGGCGCCGGCCTGCTGGCCCCGCTCGCCGCCGGCCTCGGCATCGCCGTCGTCACCGGCGGCGGCACCGGGCTGCTGCTGCGCAACCGGGCGCCGCAGCCGCCGCGGCTGGGTCGGTCCGCGACGGAGATCCCCACCGCCACGCGCTCGATGCTCGAGAAGATCCTCCGGGACACCCGGCTGCAGCGCCGTCGCCTCCACCGGATGCGCCGACGGACCAGGGGACGCGCCCTCGCCGAGATCCTCAACCGCGCCGAGACGATGCTGCTGCGGATCGACGCCCTGCTGGGCGCCGGCTCGATCCAGTCCCGACGCGCCTCCGACGGCGACGTGATGATGCTCGAGGGCATGGCGGAGCGCTACATCCCCGAGCTGATCGACGCGCTCGAGAGCACCGTCGGCTTCCTCGACCCGAGCACCGCGGAGGATGCCCGCGACCGGGCCATCGCGAACCTGGAGAGCATCGACGAGCAGCTGGCGGTGCTCGACGGACGCCTGGACCGGCTCGAGGACGACGTCATCTCCGGGGTGACCCGCTCCCTGGACGTGCACGCGGAGTTCCTCCGGGCCCGCTTCGCGGACGAGCGCCGCGACACCTTCCTCGACCACTGAGCGTCGACCGCCGGACGTCGACCACCGAACCTCGACCGTTGAGCCTCGACCGGTGAGCGGGAGGCCGCCTCACCCGTCGGTGTGACCGGCGATCTCGAGCGACCTCGCCAGGACGTCGTCGAGGTGCTTCGTCAGCTCGCGCACCGCACCGTCCTGGTGGTGGCGGCGCATCATCTCCAGGACGCGGGCGTGCTCGGTGAAGGCCTCGTGCACGTCGAGTGCGGCGGGTCCGCCGGCCCAGGTCTGCCTCATGCGATGGGTGTGGGACCGCAGGGTCTCGACCATGGTCGAGAGGTAGCGGTTGCCGGCGTGGTCGAAGAAGGTCTGATGGAAGCCCCAGTCGGCGTGGAAGTGCTCCTGCACGAGCTCGTAGGAGACCGTCTCCGCGGCCTCGATGCGTGAGATCACCTCGGCATGGCGGGCCTGCGCCGCCTCGAGGTCCGCCAGGAGGGCGTCGTAGTCGTCGAAGGCGTGGGTCAGCGCCGCGGCCTCGATCACCTTGCGCGCCTCGAGCAGCTCCGCCATCTGCTCGGCGTCCAGCATCGGCGCGACGACGTACCCGCGCAGGGCCACGTACTCGACCAGGCCCGACCGCTCGAGGGAGACCATCGCCTCGCGCACCGGGGTGGGCGAGACCTCGAGGTCCCGGGCGAGCCCGTCGATGCTCAGCCGGGATCCCGGCGCCCAGCGGGCCTCGAGCAGGCGCTGCAGGATCAGCTCCTCGACCTCGGCTCGGAGGACCTGTCGTCGCACGGCCATGCGCCACCCCTTCACTGCTCCGGGTCTGGGGACCCCATCGACGCTGTCCGGGGTCGGGCTACTTCGAGGTCACCCTATAGGAAGTTGCCGGGACGATCGGGCGAAACGGCTGTGCCCCGGCCCACGGCATCGCGGCGCTCCGGGCACCCGTCCGCCGGCGCCGCCCGCTCCCCTGTCGGCCCGCTCCCCCGTCAGCCCGTCAGCCCGTCAGCCCGTCAGCCCGTCGGCCCGTCAGCCCGTGAGCGCCTTGGCGAACCCCAGGTGCTTCGCGATGATCGCGAGCTGCACCTCGGTCGAGCCCTCGCCGACCTCGAGGACCCGGGAGTCGCGGTAGTGGCGCGCCACGACGTTCTCGTTGAGGAAGCCGTTGCCGCCCCAGATCTGGCAGGCGTCGCGGGCGTTGGCGACCGCGGCCTCGCTGCCCACGAGCTTGGCGAGGGAGGCCTCCTCGCTGAACGGCATCCCCGCGTCGAGGCGCCGAGCGGCCTCGTGCATGAGCGCGCGGGCGCTCGCGACCCGCGCGCGCATGCGGGCCAGGGTGAAGGCGATGTGCTGGTTGTCGCCGAGGGGACGGTCGAAGACCACCCGGCGGCTCGCATAGTCCACGGCCTGCTCGAGACAGCCCTGCGCCGCCCCCACGCACAGCGCGGCGAGCGCGACCCGGCCCTGGTCGAGGATCGCGAGGAAGTTCGCGAAGCCGCGGCCCCGCTCCCCCAGCAGGTTCTCCTCCGGAACGCGCACGTCCTCGAACAGCAGCGGGTGGGTGTCCGAGGTGTGCCAGCCGATCTTGTCGTAGGCCGGCAGGGCCGTGAACCCGGGGGTGTCGGTGGGCACGATGATGCTGGACAGCTCCGGGGCGGGGCGCCCGTCCCGGCCGGTGCGCTGACCGGTCACGGCGGTGACCGTGACGAGAGAGGTGATGGGGGTGCCGGAGTTGGTGATGAACTGCTTGGTCCCGTCGATCACCCAGGTGCCGTCCTCGAGCACCGCGCTGGTGCGGGTGGCGCCGGCGTCGGAGCCGGCCTCCGCCTCGGTGAGCCCGAAGGCCGCGAGCTGCTCCCCGCGGGCGAGGGCCGGGAGGTGCCGCTCCTTCTGCGCGTCGCTGCCGAAGGTGAGGATCGGCATCGTCCCGAGGCCGAGGCCGGCCTCGAGCGTGACGGCGATCGACTGGTCCACGCGGGCCAGCTGCTCGACGGCGACGCAGAGGGAGAGGTAGTCCCGGCCCTGTCCGTCGTACTCGCGCGGGATGGGGAGGCCGAACAGGCCCATCGCCCCCATCTCGGCGATGATCCCCATCGGCAGGCGTCGCGCGGTGTCGTACTCGTAGCTGGCGGGGGCGACGACCTCGTCGGCGAACTCGCGCACCTGCGCCGCCAGGCGCTGGTGCTCCTCGGGCAGCATCTCGGTGCCGGCCGGCGGTGCGGGGGTGGTGACGGTGGTGCTCACAGGGGTCTCCTTCTCGGGGCGACGGTGCGCGGGAGCGGCGGTGCTCATGCGTCCTCCCCCGGGTGCGGTGGATCATTCGGCAGGCGGGCGCCGTCGGCCGACGGGCGGGCGCGGTCGGCGCGGTCGGCCAGCAGACGGGCGTGGCGGAGGATCGGGCCGTCGACCATCGACCCCTCGTGCGTGAACACCCCGGTGCCGTGGTGCTCGGCGGCCTCGAGCACACCATGGGCCCAGGCGGCCTGCGCGGGGCTCGGCGCATAGGCGGCGCGGACCTCGGGGACCTGGTTCGGATGGAGGCAGGCGGTGGCGGTGAAGCCGCTCGCGGCGGCGTCCTCCGCCTCGGCCCGCAGCCCGTGGTGGTCCGCGAGGTCGAGGTGGACCGCGTCGATCGCGCTGCGGCCGTGGGCGCGGGCGGCGAGCAGCACGCTCGAGCGGGCGTGGCGGACCACGTCCCGGTAGCCGCCCTCCCCGTCGGCGCCGCCCCTGCCAGCGCCGTCACGGTGGCGGGAGGAGGTCCCGCCGAGGGAGGCGATGAGGTCCTCCGCACCCCACATCAGGGCGACCACGTCGGGATGGGCGGCGAGCGCAGGCGCGGCGAGCACCCCGCGGGCGGTCTCGCACAGCGCCAGCACCTTCGTGCAGGGCAGGGCGGCGACGAGCCGGTCGACGTCCGCGGGGCCGTCCGCCTTGGGCAGCATCACCCAGCGAGGGCGACGCGCACCGAGGGCGGAGAGATCGGCGGCGAGGTCACGACTGCCGGGCGCGTTGACCCGCACGATGGTGCGCTCGGGGTCGAGCTCGTGGGCGCCGACGGCCTCGCGCGCGGCCTGCTTGCGCTCGGGGGCGACGGCGTCCTCGAGGTCGAGGATCACGGCGTCGGCCCGGGCGAGCGCCGTGGCGAAGCGGTCCGGCCGGTCCCCGGGGCAGAACAGCAGCGCCGGCCCCACCGGCAGCGCCTCCTCGACGGTCGGGGCGCTCGGCGCGGTCGGGGCTTTCGGCACGGTCGGGGCTTTCGGCACTGACGAGGCTTTCGGCGCGGCCGGGGCATCGGAGGCGGCCGACGGGGGCGGGGCGGCGGCGCTCATGCCTGCTCCCGCTCGTGCATCAGCGCAGTGCGCGCGGCGCGGACCACGACCTCGCCGTGCTGGTTCCTGCCGGTGTGGACGAGGGAGACGACGGCCTGACCCGGTCGCGAGCGGGAGGGGCGCACGTCGGTCACCTGCGTCTCGCTGTACAGGGTGTCGCCGTGGTGCAGCGGGTGGGGGAAGCTGATCTCGCCGAAGCCGAGGTTCGCCACCAGGGTGCCCTGGCTGAGCTGGGCGACCGAGGCGCCGACCACGGTGGCCAGGGTGAACATCGAGTTGACCAGGCGTCGGCCGAACTCGGTGCTCTCGCTCCAGGCGGCATCGAGGTGCAGGGCCTGGGGGTTCATGGTCATCGTGGAGAACAGGACGTTGTCCGCCTCCGTGACGGTGCGGCCGGGACGGTGCTCGTAGATCGCACCGATCCGCAGCTCCTCGGCGTACAGGCCGCGCTGCACGATCCGCGGCGCGTCCGGGGCGGCGGGGTCAGGTGCGGCGGGGTCGGTCGTGTCGGTCATGGGCGGGCCTCCTGGTCGCGGGGATGTCCCTCGGCGGGGTCGGGGTCGTCGTCGGGGTCGGTGTCGTCGTCGCGACCGGGCTCCGCCTCGGCGGTCAGCACCTGCGCGAGCTCCTCGCCGCGGCGCACGCGCTGCCCGACACCCACGTGCAGGCGCACGATCCCGGGGCCGGGCGCGTGGAGGGTGTGCTCCATCTTCATCGCCTCGACCACCAGCACCGGGGCGCCGCCCGCCACCTGCTCCCCGTCGCCCACCAGCACGGCGGTGACCGCGCCCGGCATCGGGGACTCCAGCGTGGGCGCCCTCTCGCCCCTCTCGGCATCGTGCAGGGGACGGTGCAGGGTCAGCTCGCGGTCCTCGCCGGGAAGGCCGATCCACACCGCCTCGTCGGTGACGTGGTGCCGCAGCGGGAGGCGCAGCCCGTCGACGGTCACGGCGCCCTCGTGCAGGGACAGCGCGAGCTCCTCGTCCCCGATCCGTGCCCGAGCATCGGTGACGTGCCCGGTCAGCGCGACCTCGGTCGGCGGACCGCCCGGGACGACGAAGCGGACCGCGAAGGGTGCCTGCCCCCCGAGCCGCCAGCCCGAGGGCACCTGCCACAGGTCGCGGCAGCGAGAGCGGGCCACGTGGTCCCAGCGCACGAGCGCCGCGACGGCGAACGCCCGGGGCCCGGCCGGCGGACGGCGCAGCTCGTGCTGACGGCGGTCGATGAGACCGGTGTCGAGCCGCCCGGCCACCACCTCGTCGAGGCGGAGCAGCGAGCGGAGGAACGCCAGGTTGGTGATCACACCGAGGACGTGCGTGTCCGCGAGCGCCCGGTCCATGGCGGCGAGGGCCCCGCCCCGGGTGGGAGCGTGGGCGATGACCTTGGCGAGCATCGGGTCGAAGCTGCTGGAGACGGCGCCTCCCTCGACCAGGGCGTGGTCCACGCGCACACCGGACGGCAGGGCGAGCCCCAGCACGGTGCCGCCGGTGGGCAGGAAGCCGGCATCGGGGTCCTCCGCGTACACGCGGGCCTCGATCGCGTGGCCCGTGAGCATGACGTCCTCCTGAGCGAGCGCCAGCGGACGTCCGTCGGCGATGAGGATCTGCTCCGCGACCAGGTCGATCCCGGTGACGGCCTCGGTGACGGCGTGCTCGACCTGGAGACGGGTGTTCATCTCGAGGAAGAACGGTTCGTCGGGCGCGTCCGCGTCGACGATGAACTCGACGGTGCCGGCGCCCACGTAGTCCACCGCGCGGGCCGCGGCCACCGCGACCTCGCCGAAGCGCTCGCGCCGGGCCGGGGTGAGGGAGGGGCTGGGGGCCTCCTCGATCACCTTCTGGTGGCGGCGCTGCAGGGAGCACTCCCGCTCCCCCAGGTGGATCACGCCCCCGTGGGCGTCGGCGAGGATCTGCACCTCGATGTGCCGGGGCGCGGCGATCAGTCTCTCGAGGAACAGGGTGTCGTCGCCGAAGGCGCCCGCGGCCTCGCGCCGGGCGGTCGCGAGGGCGGCCGGGAGCTCCTGGGCGTTCGCCACGGCATGCATGCCCTTGCCGCCGCCGCCCGCAGCGGGCTTGACCAGCAGCGGGAAGCCGATCTCCGCGGCGCCGGCGCACAGGGCGTCGTCCTCGAGTCCGGGCTCGGCGAGGCCCGGCACGGTGGGCACACCGCGGGCGGCGACGGCGGCACGGGCGGCGATCTTGTCCCCCATGGTCTCGATCGCGCGCGCCGACGGGCCGATGAACACGATCCCGTCCCGGGCGCAGGCCCGGGCGACGTCGGCGCGCTCGGCGAGGAAGCCGTAGCCGGGATGGAGCGCGTCGGCCCCGGTGGCGCGGGCGGCGGCGAGGATCCCCTCGGCATCGAGATAGGAGCCGATCCGCACCGCGCGGTCGGCGGCGGCGACGTGCGCGGCCCCGGAGTCCTCGGCGGTGTGGACGGCGATCGCGCCGAGGCCGAGCTCGCGGAGGGTGCGCAGGATGCGCAGCGCGATCTCGCCGCGGTTGGCGATCAGGACGGAGCGGATCATCGGCGCCTCACATCCGGAACACGCCGCGGGAGGGCGCGGGCAGCGGGGCACGGGAGACGACGTCCAGGGCGAGGCCCAGCACGGTGCGGGTCTGCGCGGGCTCGATGATCCCGTCGTCCCACAGCCGGGCGGTGGAGTAGTAGGGGCTGCCCTGCGCCTCGTACCGCTCGGTGATCGGGCGGCGGAACGCGGCCTCCTCCTGCTCGCTCCAGGTGCCTCCGGCCGCCTCGATCTGCTCGCGCTTGACGGTCGCGAGCACCGCCGCGGCCTGGGCGCCGCCCATCACGGAGACGCGGGCGTTCGGCCACAGCCACAGGAACCGCGGTGAGTAGGCGCGTCCGCACATGGAGTAGGTGCCCGCACCGAAGGAGCCCCCGATCACGACGGTCAGCATGGGCACGCGGGCGCAGGCGACGGCGGTGACCATCTTCGCGCCGTCCTTGGCGATCCCGCCGCGCTCGTACTCGGCGCCGACCATGAACCCGGCGATGTTCTGCAGGAACACCAGCGGGATCTCGCGCTGGTCGCACAGCTGCACGAAATGGGCGCCCTTGAGCGCGGACTCGCTGAACAGCACCCCGTTGTTGGCGACGATGCCCACGCGGTGGCCGTGGATCCGGGCGAAGCCGGTGACCAGGGTGGTGCCGTAGCCCGGTTTGAACTCGGAGAACTCGCCCGCGTCGACGGTGCGGGCGATGACCTCGTGCACGTCGTAGGGGGTGGAGAGATCGGCGGGGACCGCCTCGCCCATGCTGGCGGGATCCGTGGCGGGCTCCCTGGACTCGGCGCGGGGCGGCAGCGGGGCGGGGGCCGGCAGCGTGTCGACGATGTCGCGCACGATCGCGAGCGCGTGCTCGTCGTCCTCGGCGAGGTGGTCCGCGACCCCGGAGACCTCGGTGTGCATCCGTCCGCCGCCGAGCTCCTCGGCGCTCACCTCCTCCCCGGTGGCGGCCTTCACCAGCGGGGGCCCGCCCAGGAAGATGGTGCCCTGGTCGCGGACGATCACGGTCTGGTCGCTCATCGCCGGGACGTAGGCGCCGCCCGCGGTGGAGGAGCCCATCACGGCGGAGATCTGTGCGATGCCCTCGGCGCTCATGCGGGCCTGGTGGTAGAAGATCCGGCCGAAGTGGTCGCGGTCGGGGAAGACCTCGTCCTGCATCGGGAGATAGGCCCCGCCGGAGTCGACCAGGTACACGCAGGGCAGGCGGTTCTGGGCGGCGATCTCCTGGGCGCGCAGGTGCTTCTTGACCGTCACCGGGAAGTAGGTGCCGCCCTTGACGGTCGCGTCGTTGGCGAGGATCAGGCAGTGCCTGCCGTGGATCAGCCCGATCCCGGCGACCACCCCGGCACCCGGCGCGGCCCCGTCGTACAGCCCTTCCGCGGCGAGCGGGGCGATCTCGAGGAAGGGCGTGCCCTCGTCGAGCAGGCGGTCGATGCGCTCGCGGGCGAGCAGCTTGCCGCGGGCGCGGTGCCGCTCCCTCGAGGCGGGCGGGCCGCCGGCCGCGGCGGCCTCCAGGCGGGTGCGCAGCTCGGTGACCAGTTCCTCCATCGCCTGGGCGCGGCGGCGCGGCTCGGGGTCCTGTCCGGTCGGGTCCAGGGCGCTGCGCAGCATGTCCATCGCTCACCTCACCAGCAGGGTCGCGGGATCGGCGAGCACCTCGGCGACGTCCATGAGGAAGGCGGAGGCCTCCGCGCCGTCGAGCACCCGGTGGTCGAAGGAGAGGGTCAGGGTGACCACGGTGCGCAGCGCCACCTCGCCGCGGTGCTCCCAGGGCTGGGTGCGCAGCGCGCCGACGGCCAGGATCGTGCTCTGGCCGGGGTTGAGGATCGGGGTGCCGCCGTGCACGCCGAACACGCCCACGTTGGTGACGGTGAGGGTGGAGCCGGTGAGCTCCGCGGGGGTGAGGGCACCGGCCCGCGCCCGGGAGGCCGCCCGGGCGATGCGCTCGGTGAGGCCCGCCCCGTCGGCGTCCCCGCTCCCGTCGAGGGCGGCGACCACCAGGCCGCGGTCGGTGGCGACCGCGATGCCGAGGACGACCTCGGCGAACTGCTCGATCCGACCCGCCTCGGCGTCGAAGCGGGCGTTGGCGGCGGGGGTGCGGGCCGCGGCCGGGAGGATCGCCCGGCAGACGGCGGCGAGGAACGAGGAGCGCCGTCCGTCGCGCCCGCCGCGGTCCAGCAGCTCCAGGGTGTCGGTGACGTCGATGGTCACGTGCACGGAGGCGTGCGGGGCGGTGAAGGCGGAGTCGGTCATCGCGCGGGCGGTCTCGCGGCGCAGGCCGGTCAGCGGCACGAGCGTCGAGGAGCGCGTCCCGTGCGGATCCCTCCCGGCGCTGGCCTCCACGTCGGCCCGCAGGATCCTCCCGCCCGGTCCGGAGCCGTGCACGGCCGCGAGGTCGACGCCGAGGTCACGGGCGCGGCGGCGCACGGGCGGCATCGCCGCGGGTCGCTCGTGGCGCGCCTCCTCCTCGGTGCGGCCGACGTAGGGGGTGGTCGGGAAGGAGCGCGGCCGACGGCGGGGTCTGTCGGTGCCGGGCAGGACGGGGCCGTAGCCGACCAGGACCTGCTGGCGCCGCGGGCGGCCGGCCGGGGTGCCGTCGGGCGCCGGTGCGCCGTGAGGAGCCGCGCCGGCGGGTGCCGCGTCGCCGGAGGCCGCGCCGGCGGGTGCCGCGGCGTCGGAACCAGCGCTGTCGGAACCAGCGTCGCCGGGACCTGCGCCGTCGGGAGCGGCGTCGTCGGGAGCGGCGTCGTCGGGAGCGGCGTCGGAACCCGCGCCGTCGGGACCTGCGCCGTCGGGTGCGGCGTCGGAACCTGCGTCGTCGGGGGAGGCGGCCGGGGTGTCCGCGAAGCCGATCAGCGGTGCCCCCACGGCGAGGGTCTCCCCCTCCGCCGCGTGCAGCGTACCGATCCGGCCCGCACGAGGACTCGGCAGCTCGACCAGCGCCTTGGCGGTCTCGACCTCGGCGAGCGCCTGGTTCAGCGCGACCTCGTCCCCCACGGCGACGTGCCAGCTCACGATCGTGGCCTCGGTGAGGCCCTCTCCCAGGTCGGGGAGCAGGAAGTGGTTCATCACGCCGCCTCCCTCGAGCTGCGCCGACCCAACGTACGGTCCACGGCATCGAGGATCCGGTCGATGCCGGGCAGGTAGTGGTCCTCCACGGCGGAGGGCGGATAAGGGGTGTCGTAGCCGGTCACACGCTCGGGGGCGGCCTCGAGGTGCTCGAAGCAGTCCTCGACGACGGCGGTGATCACCTCGGAGGAGAGCGACACGGCGCCCGGTGCCTCCTGGGTGACCACCAGCCGGCCGGTGCGGCGCACGCTCGCGGCGACCGTGTCCCGGTCCAGGGGCGCGAGGGAGCGCAGGTGGATCACCTCGAGATCGATGCCGTCGTCCTCCGCGGCGACGGCCGCCTCGAGCGCGGTGACCACGAGCGGACCGTAGGCGACCAGGGTCGCGTCCCGCCCGGGCCGGAGCACGCGAGCGGAGCCCAGGTCCGTGCGGTGCCCGGTGTCAACCTGGCCCTTGGCCCAGTAGCGTCGCTTGGGCTCGAGCACGATCACCGGGTCGTCGCAGGCGATCGCCGCACGCAGCGTCGAGTGGGCGTCCTGCGGGTCGGCGACGGTGACCACCCGCAGGCCCGGGGTGTGCGCGAAGTACGCCTCCGGGGACTCGGAGTGGTGCTCGACGGCGCCGATGCCACCGCCGTAGGGGACTCGGATCGTCAGCGGCATCCGCACCCGCCCGCCGGTGCGGTAGTGCAGACGGGAGACCTGCGCGACGATCTGATCGAAGGCCGGGTAGACGAAGCCGTCGAACTGGATCTCGCAGACGGGGCGCAGGCCGCGGTAGGCCATTCCCACGGAGGTGCCGATGATGCCGGACTCCGCGAGCGGGGCGTCGATCACGCGCTCGGGGCCGAAGGTCTCCTGCAGTCCGTCGGTGATGCGGAAGACGCCGCCGAGGGCGCCGATGTCCTCGCCGATGAGCAGCACGTCGCCGTCCTCGGCCAGCGCGTCGTGCAGCGCCGTGTTCAGGGCTGCGGCCATGGTCATGGTCGAGGTGGCCCGGTTTGCCGGGGTGGCCGGGCTGGTCGAAGTGGCCGGGGTCGTCGGGGCGGCGCTCATGACTCCTCCCCCGGTCCCGTACCGCCCGTCGGTGCCGACCCCGGCTCGGGGGCGAGCGAGGCCTCGAGGGCGAGCATCTCCTCCCGCTGCCGCAGCAGTCCCGGGTGCACGGTGGTCAGCACGTCGTCGAACAGGCTCTCCGGGGCCGGGGCGCGCAGCTCCGGGATGGCGGCGCGCAGCGCGTCGGCCGCCTCCTGACCGTCCTGCCTGGCCTCCTCGCGGATCTCCTGGATCGGGGCGCCGAGCCGTTCGAGGTGGCGCTCGAGGCGGAGGATCGGGCAGCGCTGCTGCCAGGTCCTCAGCTCCTGTTCGTCCCGGTAGCGGGTGGGATCGTCGCTGGTGGTGTGCGGTCCCAGGCGATAGGTGACGGCCTCGAGGAACATCGGGCCCTGCCCGGAACGGATCCGCTGCGCGGCCAGCCGGGTGGCCGCGCGCACCGCGAGCACGTCGTTGCCGTCGACCCGCAGCGAGGGGATCCCGAAGCCGACGGGGCGGTGCGAGATCGGGACGGTGGTCTGCACGGAGACCGGCTCGGAGATCGCGTAGTGGTTGTTCTGGCAGTAGAACAGCACGGGGGCGCGGAAGGACGCGGCGAAGACCATCGCCTCGTTGAGGTCGCCCTGGCTGAGCGCGCCGTCCCCGAAACAGGCGACGGCGATGTCCTCCTCGCCCCGGGCGCGGGTGGCCATCGCGTAGCCCACGGCGTGGTGGGCCTGCGCGCCGATCATGACCTGCGGCGTGGCCATGTGCCGGGCGAAGGGGTCCCAGCCCGACTGCGCGGTGCCGCGCCAGACGGCCAGCAGCTCCGCGGGCGTCGCCCCCCGGCACCAGGCCAGGCCGTTCTCCCGGTAGGAGGTGAAGAAGAAGTCGGTCTCGGGCAGGGTGCGGGCGAGCCCGATCTGGGCGGCCTCCTGACCGCGCAGGGGCGGCCACAGGCCCAGTTCACCCTGCCGCTGCAGGGCCACGGCCTCGTCGTCGAGGGCGCGGATCACCGTCATGTCGCGGTGCAGGTTCCTCAGCAGCTGCTCGTCGACGTCCGCCAGGAGCGGGTCGAGCTGGGGGTCGGGTTCTCGGGTGCCGTCCTCGGCGAGGACTCGCAGGGTCTGATCCAGGGCCCCGGCCAGGTCGTGGTCGGGCGCTGACATCGTCGTCGACATTCGGACCTCCATGATCCGTGGCGCCGGGTGGGCGCGGGAGACGTCTTCGTCCCTCTCCACGCTACGCGCGCAGAGCATCACGAACAATCGAATCCGTGCAATTTGAGCATAATGCTCAGCATTCGAGGGTGCGCACCCGTAGGATCACGCAGTATGCACACCGTGGATGACACCGACCGTCGGATCCTGCTGGCCATGACCGAGAACCCCCGCTCGACGATCGTCTCGCTCGCCGAGCGACTGGGACTCTCCCGCAACACCGTCCAGGCGCGGCTGTCCGCGCTCGAGGCCGGGCAGGCGCTGCAGGGCTACGACCGCCGCCTGCACGCGGCGTCCCTGGGGTACCCGCTGACCGCGTTCATGGTCACCCAGGTGGACCAGCCGCGCCTCGAGCACGTCGTCGCACAGCTGCGGGAGATCCCCGAGGTGGTGCAGGTGCACGGACTCAGCGGACTGAACGACATCCTGGTGCGCTGCGTGTGCCGGGACGCCGAGGACCTCTACCGGGTCAACTCGCTGGTGCTGGGCTGCGACGGGGTGATCCGTGCGGAGACCTCGCTCGCGATGGGCGAGCTCATCCCCTTCCGGCTCGCCCCGGTGCTCGAGCGGGACCTGGCCCGCTGACCGCGATCCGGCGCGTCGGGCACCCCGGCGTGCCCGGGCACCGAGCTGCGGTCCCGCAGGGGAGGACCGGAGCGCCGGGGCACGTCGCCTGACGCGTCGGAAAAGACTCGCGATACCGACAGCTCACGCGACGTGGCCCCGGGACCAGCGCAGGCAGCAGCGGCGGGAGCGGCCAGGACGGGCCTGGGGCGGCCAGAACGGGAGAGGACGGGCCAGAACGGGCCAGGGGCGGCCAGAACGGGCGAGGCCGGGCCGGGCCTGCCCGCCCTGTCAGTCCGCGGGGAGCGCGACCGGCTGACCGGTGCGCACCGACTCCTGCGCAGCGGCGACCACCTCGACGGTCCGCAGCCCCACCTCGCCGGTGGGCTCGACGGCCTCGCCCGTCCGCACGGCGCCGAGGAAGGCGTCCAGCAGCAGGGCGTCGGTGTTCGTGCCGTAGGGGAGGAACCGGCCCGGTCCGCCGACGTGCTGGGCGAAGGCGTCGATCTGGAGCTGGCCGCCGGTGCCGACGGCCTGCAGGCGCAGCCCTCCCCAGGTGGGGGCGTCGGCCGGCTGGGACCAGGAGCAGTCGATGGTCGCGACCATGCCGGAGCCGTAGGTGAGGGTGACCAGGCCGCCGGTCTCGGCTCCCTCCCCCGCGCGGTCGGCGTAGAGGAGCCGGTTGGTGACGGCGTGGACGGTCGCGGGCGCGCCGAACATCGCGTCGAGGATCTCGGCGATGTGCACGGTGTGGTCCACCAGGGAGCCGCCGCCGGCGAGTTCGACGTCGGTGAACCAGTCCCGTCCCTCGGGCAGCTTGCCGTTGTTGGTGCCGGTCAGGCCGATCACCTCGCCGAGCGTGCCGTCGGCGACGGCGGTGCGCAGCGCCTCGACCTCGGGCGAGAAGTGCACGGGGAAGGCGGTCATGAGCACCACGCCGGCCTCGCGGCAGGCCTCGACCATCGCCGTCGCGTCCTCGACGGTGGTGGCCAGCGGCTTCTCGCACAGCACGTGCACGCCGCGGCGCGCGGCCTCGAGCACCAGGTCCCGATGGTGGGCGTTGGCGCTGGTCACCACGATGGCGTCGGGCCCCTCGGGCCAGGCGCTCCAGGCCGCCTCGTAGGAGGGGAGCACCCGGGTGCCGCGCACGTCGCCGTAGGCGTCGGGGTCCGCGACGACGAGATCGACGTCGGCCCTGCCCTCGAGCTGTCCGGCGTAGGAGGCGGCGTGGGTGTGCGCGCAGCTCATCAGCGCGACCCGCAGCGGGGCAGCAGGGTCGGGGGCAGCAGGGCCGGGGTCGGTGGGGCCGGGGTCGGTGGGTCGTGCGGTCAGCATGGGATGCTCCGTCCGGTGCGCAGGGACTCGAGGGCGGCGGCGGAGACCTCCACGGCGAGCGCGCCGTCGGCCGGCTCCACACGGGCGGGGGCGCCGCCGCGGAGCGCGGCGATGAAGTCGACGAGCTCGGCGGCGTAGGGGTCGCGCAGGGTCGAGACGTCCGGGAGGAAGCCGTCGCCGCTGCTCTGCCGGGCGGCGGCGACCGTGTCGAAGACGATGCCGGGGTCGCCCTCGCTGTCGTACTGCAGGCGCCCTGCGTCCCCGGCGAGGTCGAAGGCGTAGCGGAAGCGGGTGCCTGTGGGACCCCAGAAGCCGCGGCAGTGGCTGAGGGCGCCCGAGCGGTGGGTGAGGACGACATGGGCGGTGCGCACGTCGGAGTCGGCGCCGGCGACGGACTGCTGGGCGTAGACCTGCTCCACGGGGCCGGCCATCCACAGCGCCTGGTCGATGTCATGGATCATCTGGTCCATGACGATGCCGCCGGACAGCTCGTCGTCGGCGTACCAGGAGCGGTCCGGCAGGGAGCCGGTGCGCTCGAAGCGCAGTACGGCGAGGGTGCCGATGGCGTCGGTGTCGATCGCCCGCTTCGCCGCGGCGTACTGGGGGAAGTAGCGCACCACGTGCGCGGGGAACAGTCGGCGGCCGACGCGCTCGGCGTGGGCGACGAGGTCGCGCGCCTCCTCGGGGCTCAGCGCGAGGGGCTTCTCGCACACCACGTCCCGGTCGGCGTCGAGCGCCGCGCGCACGATCCCGGGGTGGGAGGGGGTGGGGGTGCAGACGTCGACGACGTCGACCGCCGCCAGCAGCTCCTCGAGGCTCGCGTGGACCCTCGCGCCGGTCGCGGCGGAGAACTCCTCGGCGCCGGCCTCGCTGAAGCAGTGCAGCTCGGCGCCGAGCTCGGTCCATCCGGGCAGGTGGGCGCGGGAGATCCCGCCGGTGCCGACGATGCCGACGCGCAGCGCGGCCGGGGGTGACGTCGATGTCATGGTCAACCTTTCGGAGCGGGAGGGCCGGGTTCGGAAAGCCGCTTGCAGAATCCTTTCCCGCGAGGCCCGCGGAGTCAAGCGTCCGACGGACGCGACCGCTCATCGGGCGCACGACTGCTGACACGTCGCTGCACCGCCCTGACCGCATGCTCGAGCGAGGACCGGGCATCCTCCCTCGGTGGAGATCTGTGCAGCGCTTCGGTCGCGCCGCCGCGCACAGTCGTCGGCGAGCTGGATCAGGGACGGGTGTCCCTGGGAGACGGTGACGAGAACAGCCAGCGCCTCTTCGCCGATCTCCGCCCCGTCCAGCCCTGGAGCGGGAGCGACGAGCTCATCACGCGGGCGCGGAGCCCCGGTGCGTCGACCTCGCGTCGCCTACCGTCGTGGACCGCCGGCCTCCTGCCGTGACCGGGGTTGACGGGCGCTCCCGCGAACCACCAGGCGGAACGGCGCCTCGATGACTCGCGGCGGTCCGTCGTATCCGCCGATCCGCTCGATCAGCAGGTCGAGGACGGTGGCGGCGAGGGCCCGCCGGTCGGGGTCGACAGTGGCCAACGGCGGTGTGGTCAGCGAGGACTCGTGGATGTCGTCGTAGCCGATCACGGCGACCCGTCCGGGCACGTCGATCCCGAGCATGCGCAGGCCCAGCAGCACACCCCGGGCGAGGTCGTCGTTGCCGCAGACGATCCCGTCGACCTCGGGATGCTCCTCCATCAGCGTGCGCACCGCGCTCAGACCGCCCTCCGGGCTCCAGGTGGAGACGTCCTGGACGACGGGGGCAGGGGCTCCGGCCTCCGCGAGCGCTCGGCGCACCCCGTCCCGGCGCAGGCGGCTCGTCGAGTGCGCCTGGCGCGCCTCGGCGGTGCCGAGCATCCCCAGGTAGGCGATGCGGGAACGACCCAGACCCAGCAGGTGGACGGTGGCCTCCTGGGCCGCGCGCCGGTTGTCCGTGCGCACGTAGTCGGAGCCCGCCGGCAGCGCATGCTCCTCGACGTGCTCGCCGATGAACACGGTGGGCTGGATGGTGCGGCCCAGCTGCGCGAGCACGTCCTCCCCGATCTGCAGCGGATTGAACACCACCCCGTCGCCGAGCACGCGGGTGAAGCCGGCCAGCACGCTGTGCTCCTCCTCGCGCCCCGCCGCGGTGCTGTGCAGCATGATGCTGCGGCGACGCCGCTGGGCCTCGTCGGCGAAGGCCTGCGCGAGCTCGGAGAAGTACGTCCCGGCGAGCGAGGGGATCGCGAGGGTGATCAGTCCGCTGGTGCCCGTGCGCATCTGCTGCGCGCCCACCTGCGGGCGGTAGTTGAGCTCCCGGATCGTCTGCTGCACGCGCTCGCGGGTGCGGGGGCCGACGTTGGGGCGCTCGTTGACCACGTTGGAGACCGTCTTGATGGACACCCCGAGCTGCTCGGCGATGTCGCGCATGGTGACGTTGCGGCGCCGCGGATCCGGGCCGACGTCGGTCACGACGACGTGGGGGTCGGGGCGAGGGCGGCGTCGAGGCGGGCCTGCCAGCTGCGCACGAGCACGAGAGAGGTCACGGACACCAGGATGCCTCCTGCGAGCAGCAGTCCGACGGGCTGGACGAGGAGAGAGACGATCACGGTCGCCGTGAGCGTGATCGCCCAGGACCCGGTGGCGATCGGCAGCAGGACGGGCCCGGCGAGCGCGCCGCGCCAGAGCACCGGCGCCGACGCTCCCGGGCGCAGGCAGTGCAGGGCCAGGGCATGGAAGAGCGCGAGCGCGGAGAGCACCGCCAGCAGGAGCGAGGCCGCGAACCCGCCGGGGAAGAACCAGGCCGGCAGCGCCCCGGCCACGCCGAGCGCCACGTTCAGTCCCGCCGCGGCGGCGAGGAGCACGAACGGACCGGCCGCTGCGTTGGCGGCCACCAGCTCGTGGCGGTACCGGCGGAGGATCACGGCGGCCCGGGCACGGATCCCCCCGTCGGCCGCCGAGGCACCGCCGCTCGTCGCACCCCCGTCGAGCGTGCCCGAGCCGCCCAGCTCCTCCCCGCGCCGCTGTTCGCCGCGCAGCTGGTCGCCGCGCAGGTCCTCCCCGCGCAGCACGGCGAGCATCGTCGCCGTGGCCGGCGCGAGACCGGCCAGCACCCCGCCCAGCAGCACCAGCACCACCCAGCCCAGGTGAAGGCCCACCAGCCGCGGCAGCCAGGCCAGAGCCGCCATCACCCCGTCGAGGGTCGAGGCGGGCTCCGGCTCACGCACAGGCTCGGGCACAGGCTCGCGCACGGGCACGGGCACGGGCTCGCGCACAGGCACAGGCACGGGCACCGGCTCGCGCACGGACTCGGGCGCGGAACGGGCGAGGGCGGTCATCGGCTCAGGCCTTGTTCCCGGTCAGCGCGATCGACTCGATGATCTGCCGCTGGAAGATGAGGAACACCGCGAGCACCGGCACCAGGGCCACCAGCGAGGCGGCCATGATCAGCGGGTAGTCGGTCTGGACGGCGTAGGTGGCGTTGAAGTTCGCGATCACCAGCTGGAGGGTGTGCACGTTCTCCGAGTTCAGGTAGATGATCGGGCCCAGGTAGTCGTTCCAGGTGCCCATGAACCACAGGATCACCTGCGCGGCGATCGCCGGGCGGATCAGCGGCAGCACGATCCGCCAGAAGATCTGCGGATGGCTCGCCCCGTCGATCACCGCCGCCTCGATGAGCGAGTCGGGCACGCTCATGAGGTACTGGCGCAGGAAGAACACCATCATCAGGTTCCCGAACAGGCCGGGCACGATGAGCGGCAGCAGGGTGTCCACCCAGCCGATGCGGGAGAACAGCATGAAGGTGGGGATCATGAGCGCCGGGAACGGGATCATGATCCCGGCCAGCAGCCCCAGGAAGATCGCGTTCTTGCCCGGGATCTTCATCTTCGAGAAGCCGTAGGCGGCGTAGCAGGAGGTCACGGTGCCCACGGTGATCACCGTCAGGGAGACGATCGCGGAGTTGCGGATGCCGGTGAGGATCGGCCCGGCCTCCCAGATGCGCAGGTAGTTCTCCCACACGATCGGGTCGGGGATCCACTGCGGCGGCAGGATGAACACGTTCTCCTGCGTCTTCAGCGAGGTGGAGAGCATCCACGCCAGCGGCAGCAGCATGGTGAACGCCCCCAGGCACAGGGCGACGAAGACGATCACGTCGGCCTTGGACTGGAAGCGGCGCTCGCTCCGGCGGCGCCGGCGCCGGACGGCGTCGGGCTCCACCCCGGAGGTCTGCAGCGGGGCGGTGGGGACGGCACTGGTGGTAGCCATGATCGGGCCTCCTCATTCCACCGTGAAGACGTTGCGTGAGTTCAGGTAGAACTGGACCGCGGTGACCGCGAAGATCATCAGCCCCAGCACGAGGCTCATGGCCGTGGCGTAGCCCAGCTTGAGGTTCTGGAAACCCTGCTGCCAGATGTACCAGACGATGGTGGCGGAGCCGAACTCGGGGCCGCCCGTCGGAGTCATGATGTTGATCTCCGCGAACATCTGCGCTCCGCCGATGATCCCGGTGACCACCAGGAAGAACGTCACCGGGGAGAGCATCGGGACGGTGACGTGCAGGAAGCGGCGCCAGGCACCGGCCCCGTCGAGCATCGCCGCCTCGAGCAGGTTCCTCGGCACCGACTGCAGCGCCGCCAGGTACAGCAGGGTGGAGAAGCCGATGCCCTTCCACACGCCCATGATGATCAGGGCCGGCTTGACCCAGGTCTTCTCCGCCAGCCAGTTCGGCCCCTCGATCCCGACCATCGACAGCAGCTGGTTGACCAGGCCGAAGTCCCCGTTCAGGGCCCACTGCCACAGGATCGCGATGGCGGCCACGGAGGACACCCCGGGCAGGTAGTAGATGACGCGGAAGGCGCCGCGCGCGGGGATCCGACGGTTCAGCGCGAGCGCCAGGGCCAGCGAGATCGCGAGACCGATCGGGATCCCCAGCATGAGGAACACGGTGTTCCCCAGCGACTGCCAGAACTGGGGGTCCCCGGCCATGGTGCGGAAGTTCGCCGTGCCCGAGAACAGCGGCGCGGAGAGGCCGTTCCAGTGGGTGAAGGAGGCGTAGAAGGAGAAGACCAGCGGCGCCAGCGCGAACAGTGCGAAGCCGATCACGGGCGGGGCGATGAAGATCCGGCCCCAGATCCGCTCCTGACGGTGCAGGGGGCCGCGACCGGGGCGGGGACGGGCCGCCTCCCCCGCCGGGACGCCGCGCACGGCCGTGGGGGCCTGCGCGGCCGGGACGCTGCTCATGAGTTCGCCTCCTGGTCGATGCGGAACTGCTCGTGGCCGGCGTCGAGGAAGCTCTGCATGACGGGCTGGGTCTCGGCGAGGTACTCGCCCACGTCGCGGCGGCCCTCGAGCACGGGCTGGAGGTTGGTGTGGAAGGCGTTGAGCCATTCCGGGGTGTAGGTGAGCATGTCCTGCACGAACCGCCCGTAGTCCTCGACGATGTCGATGTACTCCTGCTTGTTCTGCGGCTCCACGGAGGTGTCCTTCACCCACTCCGCGGCGTGGGTGCGGGTGTTGGGGATCGTCTGGCCCTCGCCGACGATGATCTCCTGGGCCTCCGGGTCGCAGGCGAGGAACATCGCCAGCTCCGCCGCCTTGTCCGGCGTCGCGCTGTTGGCGGCGACGCCGATGCCGAGGGAGCCGACGAAGGTGGCCGGGGTGCCGGTCGCACCCGCGGGATAGGGGCACAGGTCGAACTCGAAGTCGAGGGTGCGGTAGAGGGTGAGGTCCCAGGGGGCGATGGGGAAGAAGCCGATCTGGCCGCGCAGCCAGCGCTGGTAGCCGTCGAGCCCTTCGGTGTCGTTGATGCTGGGAGTGACCTCGTGGACCTCGCGCAGGTCGACCACGTACTGGAGCGCCTCGATGAACTCGGGGGTGTCCACGGTGACGGTGCGGAGGTCCTCGTCCAGCCAGTCCGCCCCGTTGGACCACAGGTAGGCGTGGATCTCGGCGCCGATGTTCACCGAGGTGCCCCAGGTGTCGACCTGCCCGTTGCCGGATCGGTCGCCGGTCAGCTGCGCGCAGCGGTCCAGGAACTCGTCCCAGTCCAGAGGGACGTCGGGATCGGGCGGTTCGACGCCCATCTCCTCGAAGAGGGTCTTGTTGTACCCGAAGGAGAAGGGGCCGAGGTCCTTGGGCATGCCGTAGATCGGACCCGTGCCGCGCTGGTCGCCGTCGAAGCGGTAGAGGTCCACGCCCGCGTCCCAGATGTCCTCCACCGGCAGGTCGGTCGACTCGACGTAGGGGGTGATGTCGGCGAGCACGCCGTTGGTCATGTAGGCGGTGGCCATCGTGGCGTCGAAGTAGAACACGTCCGGGGTGCGCCCGCCGAGGATGGCGGTCTGCAGCTTGGTCGCGTACTGGTCGGCGTTGGTCGAGATGATGTCGACCTGCACGCCCTCGCGGTCCTGGAAGAGCTGCACGGCCCGGGAGAACACATCCCGCTCCTCGGTGGAGCCGCGGAACATGAAGGTCAGGGTGTTGGGGTCACCGGACTGGAGGTTGCCGCAGCCGGTGGCGGCCCCCGTGATCGCGGCGGCACCGGCCGCGGCGCCGGTGAGGAAACGTCGTCGTCTCATCGTCGTCCGATCTGTCTCGTCGTCGAGATCTCCCGCGGGCCGGTGCCCGTCGGGGTGCTGCGCCGGAGTGCCGCCGTCGGCCCTCCGACCCCTCCCCCACCCGTTCTCTGCCCCGGATCGGTGTGAGGTCTGGCACAAGGTACATCGTTGAACTAGAGTCGGCAAGCACCGGCCCGCGGAAGCACCTCCCGGCGTCGGAGCGGCGTCGCCCCGCCCGCTCCGGACCCCGCCGCCCCTCCGTCCCCGCGGGCGAAGGAGTCACCGATGACCCTGCGAGGAACGATCGCCCTGCACCCGGCGCACCGCGTGGGCCCGGTGCGCCGGCGGACCTTCGGCAGCTTCGTCGAGCACATGGCGCGCTGCGTCTACACCGGCATCGTCGAACCCGATCATCCGTCGGCCGACGCCGACGGGCTGCGCACCGACGTGCTCGCGCTGGTGCGCGAGCTGGGAGTGACCTCCGTGCGCTATCCGGGCGGGAACTTCGTCTCCGGGCACCGCTGGGAGGACGGCGTGGGACCGGTCGAGGACCGACCCCGACGCCACGACCTGGCCTGGCACTCGACGGAGCCGAACACCTTCGGCCTCGACGAGTTCATGACCTGGGCCTCGAAGGCGGGCGTGGAGCCCATGTACGCCGTCAACCTCGGCACCCGCGGGATGCAGGAGGCGCTCGACGTGCTCGAGTACGCCAACGCCCCCGTCGGCACCGAGCTCTCGGACCGGCGCGCCGCCCACGGCCATCCGGAGCCCTACGGGATCCGCATGTGGTGCCTGGGCAACGAGATGGACGGCCCCTGGCAGATCGGGCACCGGCCCGCCGAGGTGTACGGCCGGATCGCGGCCGAGACCGCCCGGGCGATGCGCCTGGAGGACGAGGACCTCGAGCTGGTGGTGTGCGGCTCCTCCTTCCCCTCCATGCCCACTTTCGGCGCCTGGGAGCAGGCGGTGCTCGAAGCCGGCTACGACGACGTCGACATGATCTCGGCACACATCTACTACCGCGAGGAGGACGGCGATCAGGCCTCTTACCTCGCCGTGGCCGAGGACCTTGACGCCTACGTCGAGGCGGTGGCCGCGACCGCCGACCACGTGCGCACCCTGCGCCGCTCCGAGAAGCGCCTGATGATCAGCGTGGACGAGTGGAACGTGAGCGGCAACGGCCACGGCGACCCCGGCGCGCCCCCTCACGGGGACGACTGGCCGATCGCCCCGCGCTTCGCGGAGTCCACCTACACCGCGCAGGACGCGGTGGTGGTGGGCTCGCTGCTGATCTCGCTGCTGCGGCACACGGACCGGGTGGCCTCCGCCTCGCAGGCGCAGCTGGTCAACGTGCTGGCGCCGATCCGCACCACGCCCGGCGGGCCCGCCTGGCGGCAGACGATCTTCCATCCCTTCGCCCTGACCTCGCGCCATGCGCGCGGGCAGGTGCTGCGCTGCGCGATCGAGAGCCCGACCTACGAGAACCGGCGCTTCGGCACGAGCTCGGCGCTGGATGCCGTGAGCACGTGGGACCCGGAGCGCGGGGAGCTGACGGTCTTCGCGGTGAACCGCTCCGCCGCCGAGGAGCTCGTGCTCGAGGTTCCCCTCGCCGCCTTCGAGGTCGCGGGCGCGCGGCGCGCCGACGGGGAGGAGGCAGGGTTCGTGCTGCTCGAGGCGGTGGTCCTGCACGAGGCGGACCCGTACGCCGTGAACACCGCCGAGGACCCGGACCGCGTACTCCCCCGCCCCCTCGAGGGCGTCTCCGTCACCGTGGACGCCCTCTGCGGCAGCACCCTCACCGCGGCGCTGCCCCCGATCAGCTGGGCGATGCTCCGGCTGCGTCGGAGCACCTGACCCGGAGCCGCCGACCCGGCAGCCCGACCCTCTTCCCCGCACTGCGGGCCGACGTCCCGGGGATCGCCCGCTCCCCCTTCGAGAAAGTGATGGCACCACCCATGCGACGACGCACCCTCACCACCGCCCTCACCGCCGCTCTGACCACCTCGGCCGCCGCCGCGGTGGCGGGCCCCGCAGTCGGCGCCGGTCCCGGCGGTGCCGGCACCTCCCGGAACGGCGCCGGTCCCGGAGGTGCCGGCGCGGGCAGCCCCGGCACGGCCGGCTCGGGGCCCTCGGGATCCTCGGGCGCGGGCGGCCGCGGCGGCACCGGGCGGCAGCAGGACCGGCCCCCGCAGCTGCTGATGGACGGCACCGGGCTGTACCCGCGCGTCATCCGCCTGGCCCACAACGGGGCGGCGGACGACCGCCTGCTCGCCTCCGTGGTCTCCTTCGACGGTCCCTCCGGCTTCGGCGCGATCTGGGAGTCCGTCGACGACGGGGCGACGTTCACCCGGATCAGCACCGTTCTCGACGAGGCGACCGAGGGCGGCGAAGGGCTGTGCTGCGCGACGCTCTACGAGCTGCCCCGCGCCGTGGGCGACCTCCCCGAGGGCACCCTGCTGTGGAGCGCCTCCGTGGGCGCGGACACCGAGGACCGCCGGATGTCGATCCGGATCTGGGCCAGCACCGACGTGGGCCGCAGCTGGGAGCAGATCGCGATCACCGCGCACGCCGCCAACGAGGGCGGACTGTGGGAGCCCGAGTTCGCGGTCGCCGACGACGGCACCCTGGTGCTCTGGTTCTGCGACGAGACCGACGGGGAGAACCACTCGCAGAAGATCGTGCAGCAGACCTCGACCGACGCCCTGACCTGGACGGATCCCGAGCCGATCATCGAGCTCGAGGATCCCACCGCCCGGCCCGGGATGCCGAACGTGCGACGGCTGCGGGACGGGCGCTGGGCGATGACCTACGAGATCTGCGGACCGAACGACCTCTGTCGCTCCTTCGTGCGCACCTCCGACGACCCGCGCCGCTGGGGACCCGTCACCTCCCGCGACCCGCTGATCCGGGCGGACGACGGCACCGAGCCGCGGCACACCCCCACCCTCACCATCGATGCCGACGGCTCCGTGCTGCTGGGGGCGCAGATGCACTACGGCGAGGACGGCGAGGTCTCGGAGCACAACGGACAGGTGGTGCTGCGCAGTGCGAACACCCGCCTCAGCGGCCGCGTCCACTGGGTGACCGAGCCCGCCCCGGTGCCGGTCGAGGACCCCTTCGACAACTACTGCCCCAACTACTCGCCGACCTTCGTGCGCACCGCCTCCGGGCACCTGCTCGAGATCACCTCGGCGCCGACGGACGAGGGGGTCTGCCGGCCCTGGTACGGCTCGCTGGGCTGAGCGTCCGGCGCCCCGAGCCAGCTCTCACCGTCCAGGTCGCCTCAGCTGTCGGTATCGCACCGCCATACCGACAGCTGAGGCGACGTCGCCGGGGCAGCAGGCGTGCAGCCGGGCGCGACGTCGGGGAGGGCGGGCCCGGGCGCGACGTCAGGGAGGGCGGGCCCGGGAACGCGACGTCGGGGAGGGTGGGCCTCAGCCCACCTCCACCTCGAGCACCGCGCCGGGCCGCACGGCGGCGACGGGCAGGGCGAGCCCCGCCTCGCGATAGCGCGCGGTGAGCGGCGCGCCCTCGAGCACGGCGCCGTCGGCCCGCACCTCGCGCACCCCGCAGCCGCTCTCCCCGCGGCGGAAGCGCACGGTGAGCAGCCCGCCGTCGTAGGGGACCTCCGCCTCGAGGCCGTCGAGGGCGGCCGGGAGCACGGGGTCGATCTCGAGCCTCTCGCCGCGCCTCCTCACCCCGAGGACGTCCTCGACGATGATGCGCAGCAGCAGGCCGGGGCCGGAGGAGTAGACGCGCCAGCCGCCCTCGAAGCCCGTGGACCCCTCGTACAGCGCACTCGCGTTCTCGGCGGCGACGAAGCGGTCGGGGAAGACGGCGTCGGAGCTCGAGTAGTAGCAGTCCGCCTGCCGGGCCCGCGCGCCGCGCACCCGCTCGGTGAGCCCGATGGGGACGGCCTTGAGCAGCTCGGTCCAGGCGAGCTCCCCCTCGCCGAGGTGGGTGAGCGCCTCGATCCAGCGCAGGTGGGCGTGCATGTACATGAGCCCCACCTCGCGCCCCCAGAAGGTCGCGGCCTCGGCGCGCTGGAAGACCCGCATCTCCCCGCCGTGGTAGCCGATGGGCCGGTCGAAGAGGTACAGGCCGGTGGGCCCGGCCAGGTGCTCGCGCAGCAGCTCGAGGTGGTGGCGGGCCTCGGCGGGCTCGAGCAGCTCGTCGGCCAGGGCGTGGATCATCTGCAGCGAGCCGTGGCGCACCCCCGTGGTGGTGTCGGTGGGGTGGATCAGATGCTCGACCCGTCCCTGCTCGAGGATCGCGTAGCCGGTGAGCTCGCCGTCGACGAGCAGGTGGTCGCGCAGCGCCTCCTCGGCACCGGCCGCGAGGTCCCGGCAGCGCGTCGCGAGGGCGGCACCGCGACCCCTCCGCTGCGCCCGGTGCCCGCGCTCCGCGCTCCCGTCCGCCTCCTGAGGGCCCACTGCGCGCCCGTCCCTCTCCTGCCGGGCCTCCACGCGCCCGTCCGCCGCACGCCCGTCGGCCTCGAGGCCGTCGGCGAGCACGATGAGGGCCTTGATCTCGAGCTCGGTGGTCCAGGTGGAGCACATGTGCTCGGCGAGCTCGGGGCGGGCCGGCTGCAGGGAGTCGTTCCAGTCGCCGTGGCCGTAGGCGGGCAGGCGCGGGTCCTCGGTGCGCTGGGCGGCGATGTGGTCCAGGGCGCGCTCGAGATGATCGAGCACGCTCGTCGGCTCCCCCATCGCGTCCTGTCCCACCCACGGCGCCACGGCGTCGAGCAGGTCGTGGTCGCCGGTGACGGCGAGGTACTCGCCCAGCGCCAGCAGCGGCCAGTAGACGACGTCCCCGTGGGAGTCGCGCAGGCCGGGTCCCGCGTGTCCGGGCAGGTAGTCGAACCACTGCGGCCAGGTGCCGTCCTCCTGCTGGGCGCCGAGCACGGCGAGCAGGGTCCCGCGCAGGACGGCCGGCTCGTCGGTCGCGAGCAGCAGGCCGACGGGACCCTGGCACACGTCCCGCGTGCCCCAGGCCCCACCGGTGTACTGCTCGAGGCCGCGCGGGGAGCGGAAGTGGACCGAGGCGTTCTGCGCGAGGCGGCCGAGCAGCTCGCCCACGGCGCGGACCTCGTCGCCGCCCCCGCGAAGCGCCGGCAGGCGGGGGGTGTAGGCCGCGGGGACCGGCGACGGCTGGGCGGCCGAGGGGGCCGACGACGCCAGGGCGGCCTCAGGGGCCGGCGGCGTCCGGGCGGCAGCGCCCCGCGCCGCTTCCTGCGCGCCCTGGACGGCATCCTGGTGGAGCAGCCGCACCCGTCCCGCCTGCGTGAGGCACAGCCGGGCGGTGCGCAGACCCGTGCCGTGCGGGGTCCCGTCGGAGAAGAGCGCGGCGTCGTCGCCGACCTCCACCGGGCAGCCGTCGGCGGTGACGTGCAGCGCGAGCTCCTCGGACTCGCTGCCGACGACCAACAGCAGATCGGTGGTGGCGGTCCCCGCGGGCGATCCCTCGAGCTCGATGCCCAGCTCCGCCCCGGCGCCGAGCACCACGTGGGAGCGCACCCGCACGGCACCGGCGTCGGTGAGGTAGAGCCATTCGGACTCGGCGTCCACCGCGCGCCACAGCGAGGGGGTGGACAGCCGCGACCACGCGCCGTCGGCCGTGCGCAGCAGCAGGTGCACCCCACCGGTGCGTTCGAGGCCCAGGTAGGAGCGGCGCACGGTGGTCAGGGGGTCGGCGGAGGCGTGGCCGAGGGTGAGCTGGGAGCAGAACACGCCGCGCATCCACACCGTGGAGGCGACGACGTCGACGTCCGCCGCGGCCCGCGCATGGGCCTGCTGGATGTGGCCGTGCGGGCGCAGCACCCGGTGCTCCTTGGCGGCGGTCACGAGGTGACCGCGGTCCCCGAAGGCGGAGAGCAGGCGCCCGTCCCTGGCCTCCCGTTCGACCAGGCGCAGCGGGGAGCCCGCGCACCGCTCGACCTCGTCGGCGCTCGGTGGCCGCACGGACAGCGGCCGGGCCGCGGCGAGCAGGGAGGTCGCCAGCGGCGTCCCGGCCTCCGTGCCCGCGGGGCCGACGGGACGCTCGGGAGCATCGGGAGCATCGGGAGCATCGAGACCGTCGGGACCGTCGAGACCGTCGGCCTCCGCGCCGTATCCGGATCCCTCGAGCCCGGCCTCGAGCCCCGCCTCGATCCGCTCCTGGACCTCCCGGATCAGGGTGGAGTCCGCAGGCGAGGTGGCCGCGGGGTGGTCGGCGAGCGCGAAGCCCCAGAAGCTGCCGCGCCAGTCCTGCCCGGGGGCGAGAGCGATCGGGGCGGTGCGCAGGGCGGCGAGGGTGTGCTCGTGCTGGAGCCGCTCGGAGGGCAGGTCGCGGGCGGGATCCAGGCCCTCCCCGGCGTCGCGGTCCAGCAGCTGGAGGGCGTCGGTGCCCCAGGCGGCGACCGGGACGCTCGCGCCGACGACGGCCCAGGGCACGGTGGGTCCGGGCATGTTCTGGCGCACGGCGAGGGCGAGGGAGGCCTCGCGCCCGCCGTGGGCCGGGAGCTCCACGGGGGTGAGGTCGAGGTACTGGGCGACGTACTGCTCGTTGCGACGGATCGCGTCCATCGGGGTGAGGGCGACGTCGAGGGTGTGCAGGAGGTCCATCTCGACCGGCGCGTCACCGCGGTGGTGCAGCTCGATCGTCCAGGCCCACCCCTCGCCGTCGGCCGTGACTTGGAGCCGTGCGCGGGCCTCGATGCCGTCGTGGTCGGTGCGGATGGTGCCGTCCGCGAGCCGGGTCCCCGCACAGGTGGGGCCGGTGAGCGGGCGGGAGAGGTCCCCGTCGGGACCGCGCCGGCGCAGGTGCACGCCGGCGGGACCGGAGCCGGCCTCGGTCGCGGGATACTGCAGCAGGCTCAGCGGGCCCGCGTCGAGGCGGCGGGCGTCGCCGGAGCTCGTGGTCACCGCGGTGACGGGCAGCGGCGCGGACACGGTGGACGTCGAAGCGGCCGGCACGGTGCCCGCCGCAGGGGCCGGCGCAGTGCCCGGCACGGGGGCGGATCCGGTCACGACAGCTCGCTCCCCTCGCCGTCCCTCCCGCAGCCGCAGCTGCCGCGGTGCACGATCCTCGAGGGCAGCACGACCGGCTCCTCGAGGGGCTCCCCGCCGTCGATGAGGGCGACCAGGCGGCGTGCGGCCAGCGCTCCGAGCTCGCCGACGGGCTGGGCGACCGTGGTCAGTCCCGGGCGCACGTAGCGGGCGGCGAGGACGTCGTCCCAGCCGGTGACGGCGATCCGCCCGGGGACGTCGACGCCGAGGTCCTGCAGCTCGTGCATCAGGGCGAGGGCGAGCTCGTCGTTGCCGCAGATCACGGCATCCAGGTCGAGCCCCTCGTCGACGATGCGGCGGGCCATGAGCACGCCCTGCGCCTCGACGGAGTCGACCTCGTACACCGGTGCCGGCGCCAGCCCGGCCGCCTCGAGCGCGTTCTCGACGCCCCGATGGCGGGCGCCGATGTCGGAGTTCAGCTCCGGGCGGCCGAGGAAGGCGAGACGGCGGCGGCCCGCCTCCACCAGGTGGCCGGTGAGGCGTGCGGCGGCCTGCTGGTTCTCGGCGTACAGGGCGTCCTGGCCGGGGATGCGGGCGCGAGCGGCGGTCAGCACGGGCTTGCGCCGGGCGATGTCGGCGATCAGCCGGTCCTCGGCGGTGCTGCGGGCCATGAAGGCGATGCCGTCGACGTTCCCGGCGAGGACGCGCACGGCGCGCTCGGGGTCGCCGCCCTGACCGGCCAGGGAGATCACCACGGAGAGCCCGAGCTCGCTCGCGGCCATCTCGAAGGCCACCAGCAGTGCGGAGTAGTAGGGGCCGTCGATGTCCGGAAGGACCAGGCCGAGGGCGTTGGTGCGCCGACCGGCGAGCGCCCGGGCCGCTCCGTCGGGCAGGTAGTTCAGGTCGCGCACCGCGTCGAGCACGAGCTGCCGCGTGCGGGGGGCGACCTTCTCGCTGCCGGCGAGCGTGCGCGATACCGTGGCGGTCGAGACCCCGGCCTTCCGGGCGACGGCGTAGATGGTGGCCGCACGCTTGCTGTCCTGGGTCATGGCCTGCTCTTCCTGAGGTCTCGGTGCCGTTCCCTGAGGTCCTGGCGCCGTTCCGGGCGAGGGTCCCCGGCATCGTCCGCGGGCGGCCCCGTCGGCGCCCCCTGGATGAAACCGCTTACACTCCGATCGTCAGAACTTACGGCACCGTCGCGGAGCGCGCAAGGTCGGAGGTCGCGGAACGGCAGGGCCGACGGCCGCGGAGTGCGCGAGGCCGACGGTCGCAGACCGCACGAGGCCCCGCCTGCGGAGCGCGAGATCGCCGGGCACGGGACGCGGGCGGACACCGGTCCCCGAGCACGGCCGGCCCTCCCCTCGCGCCGACTCGGACTGCGCCCTGCCCTTGCACTCCCGCGGTGGAACCGCTTACATGGGATCCCACGTCCCGCCGGGCATCGACGCCCTCCTGTCCGGCCGCCCCGTCACGAGAGCGGACCCATGATCGACATCGCCCGGCGCCGGATCCTCATCGACGGCGAGCCCCGTCTGGTCATCGCCGGGGAGGTCCACTACTTCCGCACCCCGCGCGAGCTGTGGGAGCGACGCCTCGACCAGCTGATGGACGTCGGCTGCACCGCCGTGGCCAGCTACATCCCCTGGATCGTGCACGAGCTGCCCGACGGGACGCTGGACCTCGACGGCGCCACCCGCGCCGACCGCGACCTCGGGGCGTTCATCGACCTGTGCGCCGCGCGGGGACTGTGGTTCATCGCCCGGCCCGGCCCCTTCCAGATGGCGGAGCTGAAGAACGAGGGCCTCCCCCACCGGATCCACCGGGAGCATCCCGAGATCGTGCCCGCGGGCTGGGACGGGACGCCGGCCCCCACCTCGAGCGTCGACTACCTCGCCCCCGCCTTCCTCGCGGAGGTCGAGCGCTGGTACGCCGCGGTCATGCCGGTGCTCGCCGCACGCCTGATCACCCGCGGCGGCCCGGTCATCGCCGTCCAGCTCGACAACGAGATCGGCATGCTGGCCTGGGTCTCGAACTCCCCCGACCTCACCGACCACCTCCTGACGGACCTGCGCGGATGGATCCGTGCGCACCGGGAGGACGCCGCCCGCACCTATCCGGCGCTGGAGGAGGACGAGCACGCCTGGGCGCTCTCGGTCCGCTCGCCCGAGGAGGCCTGGGCCGGCGCGCTGCGGCACGACCTCACGCAGTTCATGCGCGACCGGTTCGCCCGCTACGTCGACGAGCTCGCGGCGAGCGCCGCCCGCCACGGCGTGGAGGGGGTGCCGCTGCTGATCAACATTCACGGCACCAGCGGCGGCAGCGCGGAGTCCTTCCCGATCGGCATCAGCCAGCTGGTGGAGACCTACTCGGGCCGCGCCGGCCGGCTCTCCGGCTCGGACCACTACGTGGGGGACATGACCCTGGACACCACCCCGGACCTGTACGTCCTCAACGCCCTCCAGCAGGCGGTGCACGACGACGACCAGCCGCTGACCTCCCTCGAGTTCGAGGCCGGCTCGGGGGACTACGGCGACGGGCTGGAGCGGATGAGCGAGCCCTCCACGGCGGATCTCAAGTCCCGCCTGTTCGCGGCCCAGGGCAACCGGCTGCTGAACTACTATCTGCTGGCCGGCGGCATCAATCCGCCGCTCGACGAACCCGTCGGCGACGGCAACGACAGGATCTCCTCCACCGGTCGCCGCCACGGCTTCGCCGCCCCGATCGGCCCCGAGGGCCAGGAGTCCCCCACCTTCGCCCCGCTGCGGGCCGGGGTCCATCAGCTGCTGCTGCACGAGCGGCATCTCGCCTCCGGCGTCGAGGAGCTCGACGACCTCTCCCTCGCGTTCGTCCTCGACTCCTACGCCACCGAGTACGCCCACCCGGGCAGCGCGGTGATGACCGAGATCGTCGAGGACCTCCGCGCCCACCGCGGCGCGGGGCAGCGCAAGGCCCTCGCGCGCAGCGCCCTGCTGCGCGGGCACCGCTTCGACGCGGTCGACGTGCGTTCGATGCGCCCGCGACCGGACGGCTCACCGCGGCGCGTGCTGATGCTCGCGAGCTCCGCCCACCTCGATCCGGCCGTGCAGCAGAACCTCGTGGATCACCTCCGCGGCGGCGGATCCCTGCTGATGCTGGGCCTGCTGCCCGAGAAGGACCTCGAGGGCGCGCCCTGCCGGATCCTCGCCGACGCGCTCGGGGCGCAGGCCGGGCCGCTCGTGCGCGACAGCCCGCACTTCTTCCCGTCGGTCTCCTGCGTCACCGCGCCCGAGGCGCTCGGGGAGACCCGGGTGAGCTGGTTGCAGGAGCTTCGCGCCGAGGGGGCGAGCACGGTGCTGGAGGCCCTGGACGGCACCGTCTGCGGGATCGAGGCGGCGGTGGGAGCCGGCCGGGCGGTGCTGCTCGCGGCGGGCCTGCCCTCGCACCCGGGCCTGTTCGGCCATCTTCTGGACCGCCTCGGCGCCCGCCGCGGCCTGGAGCTCGGCAGCTCGGTGCCAGGGGTGTTCGCGACCTCGACCCGGGACCCGGAGGGCGGCCGGGTGCTGCACGTGCTGAACGTGACCGGCCATCGGCCCGAGGTGCGGATCGTGCTGGACGGCGAGGAGGTCCTGCTCCGCCCCGCACCGCACACCGGGTACCTGCTCGCCCGCGGGCTGGCGATGGGCGGGGTGCCCGTCCTGGAGGCGAACGCGGAGGTCATCGAGGCGTCCGACGGGATCCTGGCCTTCGGTGCTCCGGCCGCGGACGCGCTGCGGGTGGTGCTCGGGACCACCGCCGCCGTGCGGGCAGAGGGCGGGGACGCCCGCGTGACGGCCCACGGAGGTCGTACCGTGGTCACCTCCGCGGGCCCCGTGCGGCTGCTCGTCGAGCGCACGCGCTGACCCGCGGCCTCTGCGGACAGCGGCCCTGCCGGAGCCGCGCTCGAACCAGGAGGTCCCGTGCACACCGCCGACGCCGCCGACGCCTTCCCTGCCGGCTCCCTCCCTGCCGCCTCCTTCCACGCCGACACCCTCAGCGCCGACACCCTGGGCCTCGACGGGGTGTGGAGCGACCCCGTCTGGCGTCTGCGGACCCGGCTGACCCCGCTCGAGCGCGAGCTGCTGGAGACGTGGTGGGTGCGGCGCCTCGCCCACGTGTCCCATGCCGGAGCGGCCTCCCTCACGACCACGCAGGGCTATTCGCGCCTCGAGCACTCGCTGGGCACCCTGGCCCTCGTCGCCCACTTCCGCCCGCAGGATCACGAGGCGCGGGCGGCCGCTCTCCTCCACGACGTGGGGCACCTGCCCTACAGCCACACCCTGGAGGGCATCGCCGGGCTCGACCATCACACGATCGGCCGCACCCGGGTCCACGAGCTGGCCCCCGTGCTGGAGCGCCACGGGATCACGGCGGAGCGGGTGGTCGCCCTCGATACGGGCGAGGTGCCCTCACCGCTGAGCCCGGCGCCCGGGCTCATGAAGCTCGATCACCTCGACTCCTTCGTCCGCAGCGGCCAGGCCCACGGCCGGACCGTCATCCCGCCCTGGAGGATCCTCGCCGACTGCCGTCTCCTCGACGGCGCCGTGCACACCACCGCAAGCACCGCGGCCGAGCTCGTCCGCCTCGTCGTCGCGGAGGCGCGGGCCCAGCGCTCCGCCCCCGACATCGTCCCCGTCGCGGTGCTCCGCAGCCTCGTCGTCGATGCCCTCGCCGACCCCGCCGCGGACATCTCCCCGTCGCGGCTGGCGGCCCTGACCGACGACGAGCTCTGGTCCGTCCTGCTGCGCGCCCCCACCACCCGGGACCGAGCGGAGCTCCTCCGTCGCGTACCCGGGGCCTGGCGCCTCGTGGAGCCCGGGACGGCGGCCGGGGACGCCGATGACGAGGTGCTCGACCACGCGATCGCACGGGGCTACCTGTCGCTGCCAGGGGTCGACGGCGAGCCGATCACGGACGACCGGGTGGAGGCCCTCGAGGAGGCGCTCCCCCTCCGTTGCCGCATCGTGCGCTCCTACCCCTTGTAGAGGTCGGCGAAGGGGTTCGGGATCGCGTCCAGCAGCAGCTGCGTGTACTCGTCCTTCGGCGAGCGGATGACGTCCAGCGCCTGGCCGTGCTCGACCACCCGCCCCTGGTTCAGCACGATCACGTCGTCGGCCAGCATGCGTGCCGAGAGCAGGTCGTGGGTGATGTAGAGGATGCCCACGTCGGAGTCGGCGACCAGGCGCTGCAGCAGCTCGAGCACCTCGGCGCGGATCGACACGTCCAGGCTCGAGATCGGCTCGTCGGCGATGATCAGCTCCGGATCGGCGGCGAGCGCGCGGGCGATCACCACACGCTGGCGCTGGCCGCCGGAGAGCTCGAAGGCGTGGCGACTGCGATAGCGGCGGGCCGGCGTCAGCGCCACCCGCTCGAGCAGCTCGTCGATCGCGGTCCCGAGCTCGGCACGCCCCATCGAGCGGTGGTTCTTCAGCGGCCGGGACAGGATGTACTCGAGGGTCTTGTTGGGGTTCAGCGAGGAGTACGGATCCTGGAACACCATCTGGACCAGGGCGCGGTAGGCGCGCAGCCGCCCGCCCCCGAGGGAGCCGACGTCGATCTCCCCGTCCCGGGCGTGGAAGCGGATGCTGCCGGAGGTGGGAGCGTCCACACCGGTGATGAGGCGGGCCAGGGTCGACTTGCCGGAGCCGGACTGGCCCACCAGTGCGGTCACCATCCCGCGGCGCAGCTGGAAGCTGACGTCGTCCACGGCGAGGGTCCGGGTCTGCCGGAAGCCCTGGCGGGAGTGGAAGACCTTGGTCACCGAGTCGACCTCGAGGAACACCTCGGCGGAGAACGCCTCCTCGGTCTCCTCGACCGACTTCTCGAAGGCCGGACCGGCGAAGCGGACGGTCCGCGGCGGCAGCCCGGCGGTCTCGGGCGCCTCGCGCTGCAGGCGGGCGACATGACAGGCGGCCCGGGGCGGCTCCCAGGTGCCCTGGGCGTCCAGACGCAGTCCGGTGACGGCGTCGTCCGTGCGCAGGGTCGGCATCTCGAGCAGCCGCGGCGCCTCGGTGGTGCACCGCTCGATCCTCTCGGGGCAGCGCGGCGCGAAGGGGCAGCCCTCCAGCGGCTGGGAGAGGTCCGGAGGGCGGCCGGGCACGTAGGTGATCCGCACCGTCTCCTGCCGGGGGTCGCCGTAGGAGCCGAGCAGTCCCTTGGTGTACGGGTGCAGCGGCTCGCGCAGCAGGTCGTCGGTGTCGTGCTCCTCGACGATCCGCCCGGCGTACATCACCAGGATGCGGTCCGACAGGTCCATCACGGTGCCGATGTCGTGGCTGATGAACAGCACCGCGAAGCCCTGCTCGGCCTGCAGCGTCCGCACGCCTTCGAGGATCGAGCGCTGCACCACCACGTCCAGGCCCGTGGTCGGCTCGTCGAGCAGCACGAGCTTGGGGTCGTTGACCAGGGCGAGCGCGAGGTTCACGCGCTGCTTCATGCCGCCGGAGAGTTCATGGGGGTAGGCGCGGATGAAGCGGTGGTCGATGAGGACGAGGTCGAACATCTCCCGGATCCGCGCGGTGACCTGCGCGCCGCGACGCGGGGTGTGCAGCTCGATGGCGTCGCGGAACTGGTCCTCGACCCGCACCACCGGGTTCAGGGCGTTCATCGAGGACTGGAAGACGGTGGAGACGTCGCGCCAGCGGTAGGGGCGGATCTTCTCCTGGCTCATCTCGGTGATGTCCATGCCGTCGAAGCGGATGCTCCCGCCGGTGATCCGGCCGGGCCGTTCGGTCAGGCGCAGGATCGCGGTGCCGAGCGTGGACTTGCCGGAGCCGGACTCGCCGATCAGGCCCACGAACTCGCCGGGTCGGATGTCGAAGGAGACGCCCTCGACGGCGTTCAGGGCAGGGTGCAGGCGCGGCTCGTAACGGACGGTCAGGTCGCGCACCTCGAGGACGGGCTCTGCCCCCGCAGCGGGCTCTGCCCCCGCAGCGGGCGCGGCCCGGGGAGCGGGAGCGGCCACCGGATTCTCGCTGTCCATCTCAGGCGTCCTCTCGCAGGTGCGGGTTGGAGATCAGGTCGATCCCGAAGTTGATCAGCGTCAGCGCCATGATCAGGCCGGACAGCGCCAGACCGGGGACCAGCAGCCACACCCACAGCCCCTGCGCGAGAGCGCCCTGGAGCTGGGCCTGGTAGAGCATGGTCCCCCAGGACACCGACTCGGTGTTGCCGAGCCCGAGGAAGCTCAGCCCCGCCTCGGCGCCGATCGCTCCGGTGGCCGCGCCGAAGAACCCCGCGGCGGTCAGGGAGGTCATCTGCGGGAGGATCTCGCGGAAGATGATGGTGGGGGTGCGGTCGCCGGCGAACTTCGCGGCGGTGACGAAGTCGCGGTTGCGCAGGGTGATGATCAGCGAGCGCTTCGAGCGGGCGGCACCGGCCCAGGAGATGATGCCGATGATCAGGATCGTGAACCAGATGCTGCGCACCTCGGAGTACGCCATGAGGGTGATGATCAGCGGCAGGGTGGGCACCACCAGGGCGACGTTGGTGATCAGGGAGAGCACGTCGTCCACCCAGGTCCCCTCGAGGTATCCGGAGGTGAGGCCGACGATCAGGCCGACGACGGTCGCGAACAGGCCGCCGAACAGACCCACGATCAGCGAGACCCGGGTCCCCCAGAGCAGCTGGCTGAAGATGTCCGCGCCCTGGGTGGTGGTGCCGAACCAGTGCTCGGCGCTGGGCAGCAGCACCGGCATGAAGGAGGTGTCGTTGCCGCGGTACGGGGCGAGCCACGGCGCGAACAGGGCGATCAGCACGTACAGCACCAGCAGCACCATGCCGGCCCGGGCCTTCTTCGAGGCCCAGATGATCTGGAACCAGGAGGGGCCGTGGTCGCGCTTGCCGGTCTCGACGGACTCGGCCACGGTGAGCTGCTCGATGAGCGCCGGATCGGCCACCGCGGAGGCGGGCCGCGCCGCGGGCGGGATCTGCTGGTCCTGCTGCCGGCCGTGCTGCGGGTCCTGCTGCGGGTCCTGGGGGTCGTCGGGCGTCATCAGCTCGCCTTCCGTGCTCGGGGGTCCAGGACGCCGTAGAGCATGTCCGCGACCAGGTTGGCGATGAGGGTGCCGACGATCGTGAACAGCAGCAGCGCCTGCAGCAGCGGGTAGTCCTTGTTGGTCGCGGCCTGCTGCATGAGCCGGCCGAGGCCCGGGTAGTCGAAGGTGACCTCGATGAGGATCTGCCCGCCGAGGATCCCGCCGAGCGCCATCGCGAGCCCCGTGATCGAGGGCAGCAGCGCATTGCGGGCGGCGTAGCGCAGCGCGACCTGCTTGTCCGGCACGCCCTTGGCGCGGGCGAGGCGGATGTAGTCCTCGCCGAGGTTCAGGATCATGGTGTTGCGCATCCCGAGCACCCAGCCCACCGGACCCAGCAGCATGAGCACCGTGGCCGGCAGGATCGAGTGGGTGACGGCCTCGAGCACGAACTCCGTGTTCAGGCCCGGGATCGCGGCCTCGTAGCCGCCCGAGGTGGGGAACCATCCCAGCACGAAGCCGAAGACGAACAGCAGCAGCAGCGCGACCCAGAAGGACTGCAGGGTGCCCACGAACGTGGATCCCAGGGTGACGATCGAGTCGAACCAGGAGTTGCGCCACCAGGCGGCGAAGGCGCCCAGCACGGTGCCGATGAGGAAGGACAGCACCAGGGTGACGCCCACCAGGATCAGCGTCCACAGCAGGGCGCGGCCGATGACGTCGGTGACCTCCGCGGGGAAGTAGGTGTAGGAGTACCCGAAGTCCCCGCGGAGCAGCTGCCCGAGATAGGCGAGGTACTGCTCGAACAGGTTCCCGTCGGGCTGGCCGAGCATCACCCGCATCGCCTCGATGCGGGCGGGGTCGATCTCGCTGTCGCGGCCCGAGAGCTGCCGGATCATCAGCTCCGCGGGATCGCCCGGCTGCAGCCGGGGGATGAGGAAGTTGAGGGTCACCGCGGCCCAGAGCGTGAGCAGGAAGTAGCCGATCCTGCGGGCGAAGTACTTCATCGCCGACCTCTCAGGCGCTCGGCGGGACCAGGCGGGTCATGATCATGAGCATCTCGGAGTTGGTGCCGTAGGGGTCCTCCTCCGTGGGCCAGCCCTCCGCCTTGTCGGTGCGGTAGATCATCCGGGCGGGGGCGTAGAACAGGGCGGTGACCGGGTACTGGGTCATCATCACGTCCACCAGCTCGCCGGTGAGCTCCTTCTGCGCCTCGGGGTCGGTCTCCCCGGAGAGCTCGGCGACGATCGCGTCGGTGTCGTCGTCGGTCCAGCGGCCCACGTTCGCGAACACCGTGTCCTTCGTGGGGATCTGGTCGGAGGCCAGCTTGGAGCCGAGGTTGCGGGCCACCTCGCAGCCTCCGTGGAGGTACTCCAGCAGCATGTCGAAGTCGCCGTCCTTCTTGTTCTGGTCGACGGCCTCGGGCGGAGAGGTCTGCACGCTCGCGTCGATGCCCATGTCCCGCAGGTTGCGCACGATGACGTCGGCGGCGGCCTGGTAGTCGATCCAGCCGGCCTGCACCGTGAAGCGGGGGGCGAAGGCGGTGCCGTCGGGCAGGGTGCGGAAGCCGTCGGCGCCCTTGGTGTAGCCGGCCGCATCGAGCATCTGCTCGGCCTTGGCGACGTCGAAGGGGATCACGGTGTCCTGATCGGCATAGGCCTCGGGCAGCAGGTTCTCGGCGTAGGGCAGCTTCAGGCCGGTCTGGGAGGCAGGGGCCATGACGCCGTAGGTGGCCTTCGCGCTGATCTCGTCCTTGTCGATGCCCTGGCTGATGGCCTCGCGGAAGGCGACGTCGTCAAAGGGCGCCTCGGTGAGGTTGTAGGTGAGCACGCTCGCGCCGGCGGGGGCGTACCAGTACTGGTTGTGCTCGGGGTCCTTCGAGGCGAAGGCCTGCTCGGGGTTCGGGATCTCGCCCCAGTACGCGTCGAGCTCGCCGGCGGCGAGCTTGAGCGCCGCGTTGGTGGCGTCGTAGTTGCCCTCGAGCACGAGCTCCTCGACCTTGACCTGGTCCGCCTGCCAGTAGTCCTCGCGGCGGGCGAGCACCAGGCGGCGCCCGTTGTAGGAGTCGACGGTGAAGGGTCCGGTGCCCACGGGCTCCTCGTCGACGTGCTCGACGGGGTCGCCGACGTCGCCCCAGGCGTGCTGGGGAAGGATCTTCGCAGTGATCAGCGAGTCGAACTTCGCGGCGGCGAGGCCGGAGAACTCGATCGTGACGACGCTGCCCTCGGCGGTCACGGACTCGGCGGGGGCGCCGAAGGTCTCGTTCCACAGGCCGATGTCGTCCGCGCCCGGGAACTCCTTCTTCATCATGAGGGTGAACACCACGTCCTGTGCGGTCAGCGGCTCCCCGTCGGACCAGGTGACGCCGTCGCGGATCGTGAACACGAGGGTGGTCTCCGAGGTCCATTCGTACTCGGTCGCCAGCCACGGCACGATCTCGCAGTTCATCGAGCTGCGGATCATCAGCGGCTCGTAGAAGTAGGTGCGGGTGGTGGCGTTGGGGGACATGGGGTTGAAGTTCTTGATGCCCGCGACGTTCTCGGCGACCTCCGAGGGGAAGACCAGCTGCGGGATGGTGGTGCCGTCCCCGGCATCGCCTCCGCCGCCGCCCTGACCGGTGCTGATCTGCCCGGAGCAGGAGGCGCCTCCGGCGACGAGGGCCGCGGCCAGCGGTCCGGTGGTGAGGAGGGTCCTTCTCTTCATCGAGTGCTCCTGGGGTCGTGCCCGGCGTCCATGGGCGGGGTGCTCGCACGCTCGGCTCGGGTGCGGGTCATCGGTGCGGAGCGGGGCCCCGTCCTCGGTGAGCGGCGTCGCTCTCCGGTCGATGAGGCCCCATGTTAGCGCTTACATCTCGTGTGTCAACGCTTACATCGGCGGGCGGACGACGGGGGACGCCGCCGCGAGGGCGGGGCGCGGCGGGGAACCGCCGCGAGGAGCGACGGGCCGGAGCGTCGGGCTCAGTCGCCCGGGCGGACGACGTCCCCGACCGCCGCGGCGAGGTCCTCGACGAGGGTCTGCGACTCCTGTTCGTCGAGGTCGTGGACGGTGAGCCGCAGATGGTGCGAGGGATCGCCGGTCCTCTCGAGGCGGAACTCGTCCCCGGTGCGCACGAGCCAGCCGCGCCGGGCGAGGCCGTCGGCGACCGGCGTCGCGGGACAGGGCAGCGGCACCCACAGGCTCATCCCGTCGGCGGGCGCGACGGGGATCCCTCGCGCGGTCAGCAGGGAGGCGACCTCCCGGTTCCGGGCGGCGTAGTGCTCCCCCGCCCGGTCGATGAGGTCCCGCGACGCGCGGTCGGTGAGCACACCGTTCGCCAGACGCTGCAGGAGGTGGCTGACCCAGGTGGTGCCGGGGCTGAGCCGCAGCGCGAGGCGGTCCGCGGTCTCCGCATCGGTCGCGGTGACGGCGAGGCACAGGTCGGGACCGAGGAACTTCGAGACCGAGCGCACCAGCGCCCAGCGCCGGTGCCCGGGCGGGAGCGGGGAGCGGAAAGGCCGGCGCGACAGGAAGGAGTAGTAGTCGTCGAGCACGACCAGCACGTACGGGTGCGCGGCGAGCACCTCCTGCAGCTCGCGCGCCCGTCGCGGGCCGAGGGAGGCGCCGGTGGGGTTCTGGGCGCGAGGGGTGAGGACCACGGCCCGGGCCCCGGCCTCGAGCGCGGCCCGCAGGCCGTGGGCCGTCATCCCGTCCTCGTCGACGGCCACGGGCAGGGCCCGGTAGCCCGCGTGGCGGACGGTCTGGATGCTCGCCAGGAAGCAGGGGTCCTCCAGCGCCACGGCGTCGTCGCGCACGAGGGCCTGGTCGAGGAGCCGCTCGATCGCGTCGACGGCACCGCTGGTCAGGGTCAGACGGGAGGCGTCCCGCGCGGGTGCGTCGGGCGCGACCCACTCCCGCACCCAGGCCTCGAAGTCGGGGTCGACGACGGGTTCGCCGTAGAGCACGGGGCGGCCGACGGCGCCGGCGAGCGCGGGGGCGAGATCGGGGATGAGGGCGGGGTCGGGATTCCCGGTGCCGAGGTCGCGGAGCGTTCCCGCGGGAACGCCGGGGGCGCGGTGGGTCAGGGCGGAGGCGTCGGCGAAGCCCTCCTGCGCCAGGGCCTGCCGCCCGGCGACGCGGGTCCCGGCGCGGCCCTGGGCGATCACGGCGCCGTCGCGCGCCAGGCGCCGGTAGGCGGCCACCGCGGTGTTGCGGTTGACGCCGAGGTGCTCGGCGAGGGCGCGCACGGGCGGGAGCAGCTCGCCGGGGGCGAGTTCGCCGCGCTCGACGAGCATGCGCACGCTCGCGGAGATCTCGACGGCGGTGGTGCCGGTGATCCGCGCGGCCGAGGGGGTCTCCACGCGCTCGAGTCTACGGCGGGACGAGCTCGCGCGAACGACTCGTGACCCCCTCCGCGCACCGTGCTACCTTTTGGCCTAGATCAAAGTGGTGCAGGGAGGGTCGCGGCGTCCGATGCCGCCGGCCCGCGCCGCGCGAGCGACGAAGGAACCACCCTGTGAACAGCATCGACACCGCCAGCACCTCCCCCGCCACCGGCACCGGCACCGTCAAGCGCGGACTCGCCGAGATGCTCAAGGGCGGCGTCATCATGGACGTCGTCACCGCCGAGCAGGCGAAGATCGCCGAGGACGCCGGCGCGGTCGCCGTCATGGCCCTCGAGCGCGTCCCGGCGGACATCCGCGCCCAGGGCGGGGTCTCCCGCATGAGCGACCCGGACATGATCGACGGGATCATCGAGTCCGTCTCCATCCCGGTGATGGCCAAGGCCCGCATCGGCCACTTCGTCGAGGCGCAGGTGCTGCAGGAGCTGAGCGTCGACTACGTCGACGAGTCCGAGGTGCTCTCCCCCGCCGACTACGTCCACCACATCGACAAGCACCGCTTCACCGTGCCCTTCGTGTGCGGCGCGACCAACCTCGGCGAGGCCCTGCGCCGCATCACCGAGGGGGCCGCGATGATCCGCTCCAAGGGTGAGGCCGGCACCGGGGACGTCTCCGAGGCGACCAGGCACATCCGCACCATCACCGCCGAGATCCGGGCTCTCGCGGCGAAGAGCGAGGACGAGCTCTACCTCGCCGCCAAGGAGCTCCAGGCCCCGTACGCCCTGGTCAAGGAGGTCGCCGAGACCGGCGAGCTGCCGGTGGTGCTGTTCACCGCCGGCGGCGTCGCGACCCCCGCCGATGCGGCGATGATGATGCAGCTGGGGGCCGACGGGGTGTTCGTCGGCTCCGGGATCTTCAAGTCCGGCAACCCGTCCGAGCGCGCCGCCGCGATCGTGCGCGCGACCACCTTCCACGACGACCCCGCCGTGATCGCGGAGGTCTCGCGCGGTCTCGGCGAGGCGATGGTCGGGATCAACGTCGCCGACCTCCCCGCCCCGCACCGTCTCGCCGAGCGCGGCTGGTGAGCACGGGCGGGACGGGCCCGCACGTCGGCGTCCTCGCCCTGCAGGGCGATGTGCGCGAGCACGCCCGCCTGCTCGAGGGGCTCGGTGCCCACGTCTCCTCCGTGCGCCGCCCGGGAGAGCTCGAGGGCCTCGACGCCCTGGTGCTGCCGGGCGGGGAGTCGACGGTGATCGACCGCCTCGCGCGCCTCACCGGTCTGCAGCAGCCGCTGCGCGAGGCGATCGCGGGCGGTCTGCCGGTGCTGGGCACGTGCGCGGGCCTGATCCTGCTGGCCGAGCGCCTGCAGGACGGCGGGCCGGGCCAGGAGACCCTCGGCGGGCTCGACGTGACCGTGCGCCGCAACGCCTTCGGACGGCAGAGCGAGTCCTTCGAGACCGATCTGGTGGTGCCCGCGCTCGAGGGGCCGCCGGTGCGGGCCGCGTTCATCCGGGCCCCGCTCGTCGACGAGCTCGGCCCCGCGGCCCGGCCCCTGGCGGCGCTGCCCGACGGCCGCGTCGTCGCCGCACGTCAGGGGCGCGTGCTGGGGCTCGCCTTCCATCCCGAGTCCACCGGCGAGACCCGCTTCCACGAGCTGTTCCTGGAGCTCGTGAGGCAGCGCTGAGGGTCTTCCCGCCGTCCGCCGCTGTCGTGAGGCGAGCGAGTACGGGGCGGTCAGCTGGTGGAGCTCACGCCTGCTGGTCGTCGTCGTGCCCCGATCGCCCGACGTCCGTCAGGCGTCGGGGAGGTGCTCCCCCGCGGCGCCGGCGCCCCGCGTGCGGAAGGCCAGCAGGATCAGCAGCCCCGCCACCGCGGTCAGTGCGAGGTACACGAGCACGTAGGCGCTCTCGTCGCCGCCGCGAAGCGCCAGCACCGTCGCCATCACGGCGGTCGCGGCGGCGACGGCCATGCTCTCCCCGGACTGCAGGGCGGAGCTGTAGGCGCCCTGCTCGCGCACCGGAGCGAGATCGAGGGTCGCCGTCGAGGTGCGGGAGGAGGCGATGCCCATCCCCATGCCGAGGAGCACGCTGGCGGGGACGATCACGCCGACGGGGACCAGATGGAGCGTGAGCAGCAGCGCGGCGAGCGGGCCGAGGGCGACGAGCGGGGCCGCCCGGAGGATCTGCCGACGGTGCTCGCTCAGCGAGCTGGGCCAACGGGCCTGCAGCCATGCGCCGAAGGCCCACCCGCCCGCTCCCGCAGCCAGGATGAGCCCGGCGGCGGTCGGGGTCAGCCCGCGCTGGGATTGCAGGTAGAGCGTGAGATAGGCGTTCGTGACCACGGAGAGCACACCGAATCCCGCGCGCAGCACCACCATCTGCTGGGCGGGACCGCGCAGGTGCAGGGTGCCTGGGGGGAGCAGGCCGCGCGCCACGGGGACCAGCGCGACCAGCCCTCCCAGCACCACGACGGGGGCGAGCAGTCCCGGGAGCCGGGACATGACGTGCAGGACCAGCAGCAGGCCGGACGCGGCCAGGGCGAGCAGGCCCGGCCGCCCGAGGATCCGGGACGCACCGTCGGCCGACCCGTCCGCGTCGTCGGCCGGAGCGGTGCGCGCGGTGCGCAGGAGGCCGGCGAGAGCGAGCGCCGACCCCGCGAGGATCGCCGCGAACACCGTCCGCCAGGTGGTGAGCTGGGCGAGCAGGCCGGCGCCGACGGGTCCCAGCAGCGAGGGCAGGAGCCAGGCGGTGGTCAGCAGACCGAACATGGCCGGCCGCGCGGGGGCGGGGATGGTGCGGGCGATCATCACGTACAGGACCACGGAGTCGATGCCGCCGCCGACTCCCTGCAGGGCCCGGCCGAGGATGAACACGGACGGCCCCGGGGCGAGGGCGCACAGGGCGAGTCCGAGCAGGAAGAGGGTGCCGCCGGCGAGGAGCGGGGGCAGGGGCCCGCTGCGGTCCGACCAGGTCCCTCCCACCACCATTCCGACCAGGGCGGTGGCGATCGTCGCGGCGAAGGCGAAGGAGTACCAGGAGGTCGCCTCGAGGTCGGCCATGGCGACCGGGAGCACGGTCGTCACGGCGAAGGCCTCGATCGCGATGAAGGACATCAGGGCGAGGGCGCTGAGGATGAACGGCGTCGTCGCGCGGGTCCACAGCCGCACACGGTCCTGCTCCGTTCGGGCCTGCACGGCGCCGTCCTGCACAGCGCCGTCCTGCTCTGCGGCGAGGTCCGAGGGGCGCGGCGGGCCGTCCGTCGGCGGTCCCTCGGGAGGGGAGGTGGGGGTCATGGAGGCAGTCAACGACCTCAAGCTCCCTTGAGGTCAAGCGCTGCCCGACGGATGCGATCGACCGAACGGCGCAGCAGTACGGCACAGCGGAACGGCTCAGCAGAACCGCTCAGCAGAACGGCTCAGCAGAACGGCTCAGCGGATGAGCCGACGCTCCCGCGCCACGCGGAGCGCGGCGGTACGGCTCTCCACGCCGAGCTTCTCGTAGAGGTGGACGAGGTGGGTCTTCACCGTGGACTCGGAGATGAACAGCCGTTTGGCGGCCTCGCGGTTGGTGGCGCCGGTGGCGAGGACCTCGAGGATCTCCGTCTCCCGCGGGGACAGGGCGGTGCGGGGGTCGGTCATGCGTCGCACCAGGCGCTGCTGCACCTCGGGGGAGAGCACGCTGCGGCCGGCGGCGGCCTCGCGCACCGCCGCGAGCAGCGCCTCGGTGGGCGAGTCCTTGAGCACGTAGCCCGTGGCGCCGGCCTCGAGCGCCCCGACGATGTCCGCCTCGGCGTCGAAGGTGGTGACCGCCAGCACCTGCACGCCCGGGTGGCGTTCGCGCAGGGCGCGGGTGGTCTCGATCCCGCCGATCCCCTCGCCGAGGTTGAGGTCCATCAGCACCAGATCGGGCACCCCGTCGGGGGAGGCGGCGAGCTCGTCGAGCTCCTGCAGGGCCCGGGTGCCGGAGGCGACCTCGGCGACCACCTCGACCTCCTCGTCGGCCTCGAGCAGGGCCCGCAGCCCGGCCCGGACCACCGGGTGGTCGTCGACCATCATGAGTCGGATGCTCATGGGTGCTCCTCCAGCGTGCGGGTCGGCAGGGTGAGGCCCACGGTGGTGCCCTCCCCCGGGGACGAGTCGATCGCCACGCTACCCCCGGCGCGGTCCAGGCGCGCGCGCAGCAGCCGCAGCCCGTCACCCCCGTCGCCGGTGCGGTGGGTCGCGGCGGGGTCGAAGCCGCGCCCGTCGTCCACCACGTCCAGGCTCACCCGGTCCGGCCACCAGGCCAGCGTGAGCACGCAGCGTGTCGCCTCGGCGTGCCGCTGCACGTTCGCGACCAGGGACTGCGCGGCGCGGTGGAGCGTCTCGACCTGCTCGGGGGCGAGCTCGTAGGCGGTGCCGTCCGTGCGCAGCTCCCAGCGGGGCCGCTCGTCGAGCGCCTCCGCGCGGGCCAGGACCGTGCGCAGCGCCTGCTCCAGGGTGGTCTCGGGGGCGCTGTCGGCGAGGTCGCGCACCAGGCGGCGGGCATCGGCGAGGTTCTCCCGGGCGGTGTCCTCGATGCGGGAGAACTCGACGGCGGCCGACGGGTGGGCGACCCCGGCCCCGCGGCTCAGCATGACGATGGAGTTCAGGCCCTGGGCGAGCGTGTCGTGGATGTCCTGGGCGAGACGCTGGCGCTCCTCGGCGATGCCCTTGCGCCGCTCGGAGTCGGCGAGCTCGCTCTGGGCGGCCTGCAGCTGGGCCACCAGCTGCCGGGTGCGGTCCGTCTCGTGCAGCAGCCGGCGGTAGACGGCATGGGCGATGAGCGAGAACACGGCTCCGACCAGCGGCCCGAGGATCTCCCCGATGCCGAGCACGCTCTGCTCGTCCTCGAGCAGGGGCGCGGCCACCGCCCACAGCGCGACCACGGCGAGGGCCAGGGGCCCCATCACCCGGCCCATCGCGAACAGGACCAGGAAGAACAGCGGGAAGGCGATCCACACGAAGGAGGCGGAGACGACGGTGGTCGCCATCCAGGCCAGCGTCAGGGCGATCACCCAGGGACCGGCCGGCAGCAGCAGGTCCGTCGCCGCGGACCGTCCCGCGGCGCCGCGCCGCAGGGCACGCTGCGAGCCCAGCAGGTAGATCCCGGCGAGCACCGCGGCGGCGGCGATCGCGAGGGCGGGGGCGGCCCCGTCGGCGGTGATCGCCCGCACCGCGCCGATGACGGGCAGCACCAGGAACGCCGCATGCATCGCCCCGCGCAGGGTCGTGGCGAGGGCGGTCGCGGTGTCGCCCTCTGCGGCGACGTCCGGGGAGGCGGAGGCGCGGTCGGGGGTCACCCCGCCACTGTAGGCGCGCAGAAGGTGCGCGGCATCGTCCGAAAGGTCCGGTGCGGAGCAGTCCTTCCGGTGCGGGAGAGGGCCCGCGGCGGTCGATGTACGCCGCCGCGATCCGCGGTGACATGGAGTCATGTTCGTCGCACTGAAAGACATCGTCCACGCCAAGGGACGCTTCGCACTGATGATCGGTGTGATCGCCCTGCTCACCCTGCTGCTGGTGCTGCTGACCGGGCTCACCCGCGGCCTCGCCCACCAGAACATCTCCGCCATCGAGGCGCTGCCGGCCGACGCCGTCGTCCTCACCCCCACCCTGGGAGACGAGATCTCCTGGTCCGACTCCCAGGTCTCCACCGACCAGGCCGCGGTCTGGCAGGACGCCGACGGGATCGCGACCGAGCCGCTGTCCGTCGGCCAGATGCGGATCGAGACCACCACGGCCGACGGCGCCGTGACCTCGCTGGCCCTGTTCGGCATCGCGCCCGACGGCGAGGTCGCCTCGGACCTGCCGGCCGCGCCCGCCGAGGGCGAGGCGATGCTCCCCGAGGACATCGCCGAGGACCTCGGCGTCACCACCGGGGACACCGTCACGGTCAACGGCCAGGAGCTCACCGTCGCCGGCACCGTGCCCGCCCAGTGGTACTCCCACTCCCCCGTCGGCTACGTGCACGTCGACACCTTCCGCGCCCTGGCCCACCAGGCCGAGGACACCGCCGGCTCCGCCCTGCTGGTGCGGGAGACCGGCGACGACGCAGCGGCCGCCGACGCCGCCGTCGAGACGGCCGCCACGGAGTCCGGCACCCGCGCCGTGAGCGTCTCCGAGTCCCTGCAGGCGCTGCCGTCCTACTCCTCGGAGAACGGTTCGCTGACCCTCATCCAGGGATTCCTCTACGGGATCTCCGCCCTGGTCACGGTCGCATTCCTGTCCGTGTGGACCATCCAGCGCACCCGCGACATCGCGGTGCTGCGCGCCCTCGGCGCGACCGCCCGGTACGTCCTGCGGGACACGGTCGGCCAGGCCGCGATCCTGCTGAGCGTCGGCGCCGCCGTCGGCGGGCTCGTCGGCGGCCTCGGCGGCGCGGCCCTGGCCGTCGTCGCCCCGTTCGAGTCCTCGGCCGTGACCGTGCTGGTGCCCGTCGCCGGCGTGCTGGTGATCGGTCTGCTCGGCTCCGTCCTCGCCACCCGGCGCGTCACCCGCGTCGATCCGCTGCTCGCCCTCGGAGGGAACTGACCATCATGACCACCACGTCCACCACTGCCACCACCCGCACCGCCCGCACCGCCCGCACCGCCCGCACCGAGCGTCCCGCCCTCGAGATCGACGGCGTGAGCGTCAGCTACCCGGACGGCCGTCATCCCGACGGCACCCCGCGCACCACCACCGTGCTGCACGAGGCCCACCTGGCCGTGGACCGCGGCGAGTTCGCGGTGATCCTCGGCCCCTCCGGTTCGGGGAAGTCCACGCTGCTGAGCGTCGCCGCCGGTCTGGTGGTCCCCGACTCCGGCCGGGTCCTCATCGACGGCACGGACCTCACGGACCTCGACGAGAAGGGCCGCACCGTGATGCGCCGCGAACGCATCAGCGTCGTCTTCCAGCAGCCGAACCTGCTGCCCGCTCTGCGAGTGAGGGACCAGCTGCTGGTCACGAAGCATCTGGCCGGTCTGCGCGGACGCCGCCTGCGCGCCGAGCGCGAGCGCGCCGACGCGCTGCTCGAGCGGGTCGGGATGGGGCAGTACGCGGACCGTCGGCCCCACGAGCTCTCCGGAGGTCAGCGCCAGCGGGTCAACATCGCCCGCGCCCTGTTCACCGATCCGGCGGTGCTGCTGGTCGACGAGCCGACCAGCGCCCTGGACCACGAGCGCTCCCGCTCCGTGGTGGACCTGCTGGTGGGGATCACCCGGGAGATGTCGGTCGCGACCGTGATGGTCACGCACGACGAGGAGTTCGCCGAGGACGCCGACCGCGTGATCGCCCTGCGCGACGGCCGCGTGCAGCCCTCGGCGCTCTGATCCCGGGCCCGGGCCGGCGGGGTCCCGACGGCCCGGCGTCAGGACATCGCCACCAGCGCGGCCGCGGCGATCGCGTCGACCGCTCCGAGGCCCCACTGCTCGAGCGCCGCGTCCCGCTCGGCGGGATCGGCGCCGCGCACCGTGAGCACCATGCGCGCACCGTGCCCGGTGCCCTCGACGAGCTCGAAGCGCACGTGGTCCCCGGGCTCGCCGGGAGCGGTGTCGAAGGCCAGCAGTCGCGGCGCCTCGACCTCGGTGACGCTGCCGAGCACGACGTCGGGGGCCCGCGGTGCGCGCAGCTCCTCCCCCACGGCCGGCACGGGATGGGTCACCTCGGGCTCCGCGGCGCCGCCGAGGAACAGCTCCCAGGCGACCTGCGGCTCGCACACCAGCTGGCGCTCGAAGCGCCCTGACCAGCCCTCGGCGCTCTCAGCGACCTCGGGCCGGCCGAGGTCGAAGGCGCGGGCGAGCTCCTCGTGACGGGCGTAGCGCGGATCCGGCTCGGTGGGGGTGCGGCCGGCGACGAGGTCCGCGAGGATCTCAAGGCAGGCCTCCCAGCCGGTGGCGACGCTCGCGGCGGCCGGGCCGTCCTCGAGCGCGTTGGTGAGCACGAGGAGGGTGCCGTCGCCCTGGGCGGTGAGCTCGAGGGTGACCACGTCGGTGTCCCAGGTGAAGCGCAGCAGGTGCGGCGGGTCGATGTCGAGCACCTCCCCGAACTCGGCGGGATCGTCCGCGAACTCGTGGAAGTGCACCCGACCCCCGACGCGCAGGTCGAACTCGGGGGCACCGGGGAACCAGGTGGCGAGGTGCTCGGCCTCGGTCACCGCGCGCCAGACCCGGTCGAGGGGATGGGGGAAGAGCCGCTGGACGATGACGTCCGGGCGGGGGCCGTCGCGGCGGATCCGGGGATCGGGGGTGGTCATCGTCTCTCCTCGTCGTCCTGCATCCGGTCCAGTCGCTCGCCGAGCCGGTCGAGCCTGTCCTCCCACAGCCAGCGGTAGGGCTCCAGCCAGTCCGCGAGCTCGGTGAAGGGCTCGGGCCGCAGGCTGTACCAGCGACGCTGCGCATCGACCGTGACCTGCACGAATCCGGCCTCGCGCAGCACGCGCAGCTGCTTCGAGATGCTCGCCTGGGCCGCGCCGGTGCGCTCGATGATCTCGCCGACGGTCGCAGAGCCGTCGCGCAGCACCTCGAGGATCTCCCGGCGCAGGGGCAGGGAGAGCGCGGTGTGCACGGCGGTGGGCGCTGGCGGCGGAGCAGCGGTGGGCATACCCTGTGTCTACCCGCTCCGGCATATACCCGTCAAGACATATACAGGGCGGATCTCATCCCTCCTCCCGGCCCTCGACCGCCCGCGCCGGCACAGGAAGACCCAGGGTGGGATGCCCCGCCGACCAGGCCGCACCCCGGCACACCTGCTCCTTCGTGAGAGCGGCGGCCCGGCCGGTCAGCGCGGTGCGCCGTGCGGTGTCGTCGGGGTGGACGGGCTGGATCACACCGTCGCGCCGCCCGAGGCTCAGGCACTGCGTGACGTAGCCGATCGGCACCGTCGGCGCGGTGCGGCCGTGGAGCTCGGCGACCAGGGTCTCCGCCGCCTGCCAGCCCATCGGGATCCCGGAGGCGCAGGACATCCGCAGGGGCGCGCCGCCCGGGCCGCGGGCCCGGGCCGCATCCCCCACGGAGAGGACCTCGGGATGGGAGAGGGACCGCAGGGAGCGGTCGACGAGCGCACGGCCGTCCGCGTGGCTCTCGAGCCCGCTGGCCTCCACGAGCGGGCTGGGGACGAAACCTCCCGTCCACACCACCAGGTCGGCCGCGCGACCGGTGCCGCCGGCGGTGCGCACGCTCTCACCGTCCACGCTCTCGATGCGCTCCCCCTCACACACCTCGATGCCGAGCCGGGTGAGCACGCCGCGCAGGTGCCGCCGGCCCCGCGGGGAGAACCCGGTGCCGACGCTGCCGCCGGTATGGAGGGTCAGCACGAGGTCCGGGCGGGATTCGGCGATCTCGGTGACGGCCTCCAGTCCGGTCAGCCCTGCGCCGACGACGCTCACCCGGCGCCCCGGGGGCAGGGCGGCCAGGTCGCTGCGCAGTCGCTGGGCCTCGTCCCGGCTCCCGACGGAGCGGACCGTCTCCCCCGTGATCTCCGCGGCCGGCGCAGCCGGGCCGCTGCCGAGGGCGAGCACCAGCTCGTCGTAGCCGAGCAGCTCGCCTCCGGCGAGCGTGACCTGCTTCGCGGTCACGTCGATCCCGGTGACGCGGTCGATCACCACGCGCACGTGCGTGCGGTCGAACATCCTCGCGAGCGGGCGGTGGCGCAGGGTGTGGCCGACGGCGAGTTGGTGCATCCGCACGCGTTCGACGACGTCGGGCACGGCGTTGACCAGTGTGATCTCAGTGTCGTCGGGGTGGAGCCGGCGGGCGAGGGTGCCGGTGGCGACGGCTCCGGCGTAGCCGGCGCCGAGAACGAGGATGCGGTGCGTCATGAGCATCTCCTGCGGGGATGTGAGGCGTACGGGGGTGTCCCTCTCCGACCGCGCAGCCCCGCGATCCATGACGTGAGCCTGGTCACCACATCCGCGCGAGCGGTTCCGAGTGCTCGCGCCCGGCCCAGTCCGCGCCGATCCTCGCGAGCTTCGCGGGGTCGAGCTGGATGCGCACGTGGCGGACGCGCTCGCCCTCGAGCTCGAGGGCGATCACGCCGAGGAGGCGTCCCTGGGTCGTGACCAGCAGGGCGGGGGCGCGGTTGACGTCGGCCGCGTGGACCTCGACCGGGCCTGCGACGAACCGTGACGTCGCCGGGGTCCGCCGGAAGATCCCGCGCAGGTAGGTGGCGACGGCCTGGCCGCCGCGGATCGGGCGGCGCGCCGCGGGGAAGGTGCCGCCGCCGTCGGCCCGGGAGGTCGCCTCCTCAGCGAGCACGGCGACCAGACGCTCGAGATCCCCGCCCACGGCGGCCTCGAGGAACTCCCGGGCCACGGCGTGGGAGGTCGCGGGGTCGACGGCTCGCCGTCGCCGACCCTCGCTCAGATGCCGTCGGGCTCTCGCGAGAGCCTGCTGGCTGCCGGACTCGCTGGTGCCGAGGATCTCGGCGATCTCGGCGTGGGAGTGGGAGAAGGCCTCCCGGAGCACGAAGACGGCACGTTCGCGCGGGGGCAGGATCTCGAGCAGGCCGAGCATCGCGAGGGACACCGCGTCACGCTGCGCGACGGTCTCGGCGGGCCCGAGCAGGGGATCGCCGTCGAGCAGGGGTTCGGGCAGCCACTGCCCCACCGAGGTCTCGCGGCGGGCCCGGGCGGAGTCCAGCTGGTTCAGGCACAGGTTGGTGAGCACGCGGGTGAGCCAGGCCGGCGGGTTCTCGATGAGGGTGCGCTCCGCGGCGTCCCAGCGCAGGTAGGCCTCCTGGACGGCGTCCTCCGCCTCGGCCGCGGTGCCGAGCAGTCGATAGGCGAGCGCGCCGAGGCGCGGGCGGGCGTCCTCGAAGGTCGCGAGGTCCTGCACCGACATCGTCACGGGGTCGAGCCTACGGCGCGCCGGGGCGGGAACCGGTGGTCGAAGGCCCCGGGCGGCCATCGATCGCAGGGCCGGGCCGGGACGGTTCAGCTCACTGAGGTGCCTCCTGCAGCGCCCGGACCTCGATCCTGGCCTGCAGGGCGGCGGAGGCCCGCTCGGCCCAGCCCAGAGCGGACTCCTCGTCGGCGGCCTCGATGATCCAGTACCCGCCCACGTAGGCGTCGGCCTGGACGAACGGGCCCGGAGTCCGGGTCGGGGAGTCCCCGCTGGCGTCGACGGTGACGGCGCTCGAGGGCGGCATGAGACCGCCGGCGGAGATGAATGCGCCGTCCTCGTGGAGGGCGCTGTTGAAGGCGTCGACGGCAGCGAACACGGCCTCGAGCTCGGCGGGATCCATCTCCTGCATGGACTCCATCGTGGGCTCGTCGGCGCTGTCGTGCGGGAGGGTCAGGAAGTACTGCGGCATCGGGTGTCTCCTCGAGCAGGGGGTGGCAGAGCGGGACGTGCGGTGGGGATCGGCTGACTCATTCCTCCTCGGCGTCCTCCTGGATCATCACGGGTGAGGCATGGATGCAGACGATCCGCAGGGTGTCCTCCCCGGTGGCCGTGAACCGGTGCCAGGCTCGCGCGGGGGCGATGGCGGTGTCCCCGGGATGCAGGGCGAGCACGGCGTCGCCCGCGACGAGTCGGGCCTCGCCGTCGAGCACGTGGAAGGTTTCGTCGTAGGGATGTCGGTGCAATCGCGGCCCCTGGCCGGGATCGCAGGTGACCAGGAAGAAGGAGACCGAGGATCCGTGCCCTTCGCCCTCGAAGCGCAGCACCTGGCTCCCGGGGATGCGGATCTGCTCCCCAGGAATCGGCGGGGGGATCAGGGTCGTGTCGGACGTGCTCATCGTGCCGGGCCTTTCGGGCGGGGGACAGCTCTGAGGTGATCGAGCCTTCCCTGTCGCCGTCCCCCTGACTAGCCTTTCGACGTGGATCGAAAATTCGTGGAGTTCCACCTGGGGTCCAGCGACATCTCAGCGGTCCGCTTCGGGATCTCCCCCGGGCACGATCTCGTGCATGCGATCCGGGCCCTGCTGCGTCCACAGGTCGTGCCCCTGCACTGGGCGTGGTTCCGCACCCTGCCGCCCGTGGCGACGAGCCCTGCTTTCCGCCTGCTGGCCTCCGTCTGCGGTCCTCGGGGGTATCTGCCCGACTTCCTCACTGCGACCCCAACGGGGGACATGACCCCGCAGGACGAGTTGGCCCGCCTGCGCGAGGTCCCTGCTGCGCGGCTCCGCACGGATCTCCACAAGATGCTGGACCGTGCCACCGGCGCACGGAAGCAGCAGCTGCAGGAGATGATCGTCTCCCCCGAACGGTCGAGGGAACGGATCGCCGCGGCCTGGGAGGAGGTCTGGGAGGCGCTGCTGTCGCCGGTCTGGCCGCAGATGCTGCGCCTGCTGCGCGCGGATATCGCCGTCCGTGCCAGGCGCAGCAGCGATGCGGGCCTGGCAGAGATGGGCGCGACCCTCCATTCGACGGTCAGCTGGGAGGGTGAGGTGGTGCGGGTGGCGATGACCGCGCACGAGGAGGTCGTGGATTGCGGCGGGACCGGACTGGTGCTGGTGCCATCGGTCACGATGCCTGCGCTCGGCTGCGCGGTGCTCACCGAGCGGCCCTCGCAGCCGACGATCTTCTACCCCGTCCACGGGGTCTCGAAGGCCTGGTTCCGCAGCGGGGACGACGCTCTCGCCGCCCTCACCGCCTTGTTGGGACATGCCCGGGCGCATCTGGTGCTCGAGCTGCAGCAGCCGCTGTCGACCTCCGAGTGCGCGACGCTGATGGAGGTCTCGCTCTCCACCGCCTCCCACCACCTGACGGTGCTGCGGGAGGCGGGCCTGGTGGACAGCCATCGCCGCGGACGCAGCGTGCTGCACACCCGCACCCCGTTGGGCGAGGCCCTGGCTGCCGGAGGCTGAGGCTCCCGGGCAGTCCGCCGGCCCGGTTCCCACCGGTCAGCGACGCTCACCGTCCGCAGCACGACGTCACGGACGGGCCGATGACGAAGAGAGCCGGCGATATCGCCAGGTCTCCTCATCATCGACCCGTCCGTGACAGGACCGGCCCGGCGCACTCAGCGCCCGGGTCAGGTGCCGGGGGTCAGGCGCCGGGGGTCACCAGACCGGAG